>NZ_JARBEA010000006.1 GCF_028863945.1 Jeotgalibaca caeni
TATTGAACCGCCGTATACGGATCCGTACGTACGGTGGTGTGAGAGGTCGGAGCCGTGAGGCTCCTCCTACTCGATTTATTTTATTTGAACAGAGGAACTGCTCCAGTAATCGCTGCGACAGCAATGAAGATAATGAAGACTCCAGATGCCCATTTCGCAGATTCTTTTTGCCATTCGCCCATATCCAAACCAGTAAGGTTAAGAAGAAGGTAAATGAAAGCAACAAGTGGGCTAAGTAAGTGGAATGCTTGACCTAACAAGGACGCAATTCCTAATTCAAGTGTAGTGAAGCCGTATTGTGCTCCAGCTTCAGCCAACACTGGAAGTACGCCGTAGTAGAATGCGTCGTTTGATAGGAAGAATGTACCAGGAGCAGATAGAACTGCAACCAATAGGCCCCACCAACGTCCGAAACTTTCAGGGATAATTGATGTCAAGCTGTCAGAAAGAGCTAGTGCCATTCCAGAGTTTGTAAACAGACCCATGAAGATACCAGCACCAAGGACAAGGATTACTACTTGAACAGCGTCTCCAGCGTTGTCTTGGATCCGGTTCTTTTGGTCTTTCAACTTATCGTAGTTAATAACAAGAGCTAATGCGGTTCCAACTAAGAACAAGAATACAGAAGGGAATGTTCCTCTGATTAACATGAAGATCAAAGCGATGGTCATGATTGCGTTAATCCAAACTTTATTCGGACGTCTCAATGCCAATTCTTTTGGATCGTCAACACGAGTTAATTCTTCGATTTCTGTGTCGCTCAGTTCAACAATACCGATGCGTTTTCTTTCTTTGATACCAAGGTAGTAGGCTACACCAAGCATGAAGAGGATAGAAGCAATCATTCCTGGTACAAGTGCTTGAAGTACTTCACCTTCGTCAAGTGCTAGAACGGAAATAACACGTGCTGTAGGACCGCCCCAAGGAAGCAAGTTCATGATCGTGTTCATCATAATAATCAAAACACCTAAGTTCATCATTTTCAGATTCAACTTTTTGTAAATCGGAATAAATGCCGTACAGGTAATCAAAGTAGTCGTTGTTCCGTCACCATTCAATGATACGGTTGCTGCAACGACTGCTGTAGCGATTAATACTTTAACCGGGTCACCGTTGGCAAATTGAATCATTTTTTTCGTTACTGGATCGAATAGACCCGCATTCAACATAATGGCAAAATACAAAATAGCAAATAGTAACATAATTGCTGTGGTTGATACATCTTGAATACCAAGAACAGCCCATTCACCAATAACCAAGATTTGATCAATAATCGTTGGGTTTTGTACTTCCAATAATTCTGCGGCTTGAGGGCCGTATAAACCGAAAAATGATCCAACTAATGCAAATGCAATTGGAACAAGAATTAATGCAGAGAAAGGAGTTAATTTCTTTCTCATAATGAGAGTCATAAAGACAATAATCATAGCCCATGCTAAAAACGTTAACATTTTGTTCACTCCTCTATTTTTTTTGAACAAGCTCAGTATATTCTAAAAAAACGGTTCCAACTATACATCAAAGTGGAAAAAACACCAAAAAAACCCCTTCAAACTCGAGTTGAGAAGAAATGGAGCAAGAAAACCGAAATAAAGGGCATTCCCATTAACTTTTTTGAATAAACCAGCATTAAAACAGCAAAAACACTTTAAAAACAAGGACTTTTTCCTCTCGTCTCCTATAATGTAAGTGTAACCAAGAATAGAAAAGGAGGGCACCAAATGGGTTTCTTTGATTGGTTAAAAAGATCAAGCCGAAAAGAAGAACGTAATCAGGAAACAAGTGAACCAACCTCTACACAAAGTCAAGTTCAATCTTCACCTGCAACCGTTCCCCGCAGAACAATCGATTTTACTTTACCAGTGACAGAGGAAGAGCGCGAACTTATTTCTGTGATTGTTTCTTCCATTGCGGCCGGAAATTACTCAGATTCGACATTTCAGATTACCAATGTAACCCGAATTGATACGGATAAAGAAATTGCCGCCGCCATCGCAGCAGCAATTGCAACAGAGAATCATCCAGATTCACAGTTTGTATTGAAGAGTATCGAGAGAATAAGTTAAAAAATATAGAAAGAAGGAATTAATATGTTAAGAAAGTTTCGTATCAAAATCAATGAAAAAGAATACATGGTAGAAATGGAAGAGCTAACACCAGGCGCATCTCAAATGCAAAGCCAACCCGTTGAATCCATGGTGCCAAATCCAACACCAGCTCCAGCAGCTGCGCAACCTGCACCGGCACCAACGCCAGAACCAACTCCTGCTGCACAACCAACAACGGGTGAAGGTGAACCGATTGAATCACCAATGCCAGGAAACATTTTAGATATTCGAGTAAGTGTAGGCGATACCGTTAGCGAGAACCAAGTAGTTGCCGTTCTAGAAGCAATGAAGATGGAAAATGAAATCGTTGCCCCTCGAGCAGGTACAATTACAGCAGTTACGGCAACGAAAGGTAGTCCAATTGATGTAGGACAACCAATCGTATTTATCCGTTAATTTTTAAGTAAAGATATGGAGGATTATGAAATTGGAAACAATTGTGGATGGTATTTTATCCGTAACGGCTGGTCAACTGACCATGATGGTTATCGGAGTAATTTTAATGTATTTAGGTATTAAAAAAGAGTACGAACCGACTTTGCTCGTACCGATGGGATTGGGAGCTATTTTAGTAAACTTCCCCAACTCCGGATTGGTGACACAACCGGGTAGTGATGCAAAAGGAGTACTAAATATTCTTTTTGAAGCAGGAATTGAAACAGAACTCTTCCCATTGCTTATCTTTATCGGAATTGGCGCAATGATTGACTTTGGTCCGTTGTTGCAAAATCCATTCATGTTCTTGTTCGGAGCTGCCGCTCAGTTCGGGATCTTCTTTACAATTATCGTAGCAGTTTTATTCGGCTTTAACTTAGAGCAAGCAGCTTCGATCGGGGTAATCGGGGCAGCAGATGGACCAACATCCATTTTCGTCGCCAACGCACTGGCGCCAGACTTACTTGGCCCCATTACAGTCGCTGCTTATTCCTATATGGCACTTGTACCAATTATTCAACCAGCTGCAATCAAATTGGTTACAACTGAAAAAGAAAGAAAAATCCGCATGCCTTATAAAGCAGCACAAATTTCTCGTTCAACTCTAATCTTCTTCCCGATTATTGTAACGATTGTTGCAGGATTTATCGCACCCGCATCGCTACCACTTGTCGGATTCTTGATGTTTGGTAACTTGTTGCGTGAGTGTGGCGTATTGAATCGTCTGAGCCAAACTGCTCAAAATGAATTGGTTAACCTGGTCTCCATCTTGCTTGGTTTGACCATCGCAGTGAAAATGACTGCAGATCAATTCTTGAATTTACAAACGTTGATGATTATCGCATTTGGATTAGTTGCTTTCGTAATGGATACAATCGGTGGTGTATTGTTTGCTAAATTCTTGAACTTGTTCAGAAAAACAAAAATCAATCCAATGATTGGTGCAGCTGGAATCTCCGCATTCCCAATGTCTGCTCGTGTGGTTCAGAAGATGGCAATCGATGAAGACAAACAAAACTTCCTACTGAACTTCTCCATTGGAGCGAACGTTTCAGGACAAATTGCATCTGTTATTGCTGGTGGTTTGATATTGTCTTACTTCGGAGGCTAATCATCCGATTTATCAAGAAAGGAGCTTATTGATGTCAATAAATATGGACAACTTAGTTGGTGCATTTGAAATTCTACTATTTGGCTGGCCAGGAGTTTTCTTGGTTCTCTTCATCCTTTATGTGGTGAGTCTAGGACTGCTGAAATTCTTCCCAAAGAAATAGATGATAGAAAGGAGACATTCTGATGGAACATGAAATCAAACGCCTGTGGATCAAAAAAAGTACCAAGGCAAGAGAAGACTGGGAATGGTTATTGAACCAAGCGCATATTCGCCCGGAAGAAACTGTGGACTACACGGTAGCTATGTATGACGGAGATGGAATCATCGCAACAGGATCCCTTCATCAGAATGTGCTCAAATGTATTGCCGTTTGCAAAAAATATACGGGAGGCGGGGTAATAAATACCCTGATCTCCCATTTAATGGCAGAAGTTTTTGACCGTGGTTATGCTTCTTGCTATGTGTATACGAAGCCTGATGCGGTTCAATCCTTTCTGTATTTAGGTTTTCAAGAAATTGCTCGTGTACCTAATCACCTTGTGTTTTTAGAAAAATCTACCAAAGGATTTCCAATTTTCTTGAGCGAGTTAGCGAAAGAAAAGCAGGAAGGGAAGAATATTGCGGGAATCGTGATGAACGCGAATCCGTTTACCCTAGGGCATCAATATTTAGTTGAAAAAGCTAGTAAAGAAAATGATGTAGTTCATGTATTTGTCTTATCAGAAGATTTATCAGTTTTCCCAAGTGATATTCGTATGCAACTAGTAAAAAAAGGAACAGAACACCTCAAGAATGTTTTTGTTCACGGAACGGGCGACTACATGGTGTCTGCCAAAACGTTCCCATCCTACTTTTTAAGAGAAGATGCAAATGTAACGGAAATTCAAGCGCGTTTAGACGCCATTATTTTCCGGGATCATATTGCTCCTAGCTTAGCCATTAATCGACGCTATGTAGGTGATGAACCATACTCCTTTGCGACCAATATTTATAACGGTGCATTAGAAGCGGAATTTGCTGGTTCTCTTGAACTGCTTATCATTTCTCGTAAGGAAGCGGAGAAGGAAGTCATCAGTGCCTCACGCGTTCGTGCATTAATAAAAGAAAATAAAACAACAGAGACTGAATCCCTGTTGCCAAAAACAACTTATCAATTCCTACTCACCGAAGACGGTAAAAAGATTATCCAACGAATCCAACAGAAGGAGTGACAATATTGATTATTGAAAGACAAGCAATCGCAGGAACCTTAGAATCCTCCGATTTACAAATTATCATTGACAAAAATGATGGCCATGGAATTGAAATCGACTTGCAAAGTAGTGTGGAAAAACAATTCGGCAGAAGAATTCGTGAAGTATTAATGGAAACATTGAAGAACTTAAAAGTAGAAGATGCAAAAGTTGTAGTAGTGGATAAGGGCGCGTTAGATTGCACCATTATCGCTCGTACGATGGCTGCTGTCCATCGTGCTGCTGGTATTACTTCTAACTACAATTGGGAGGGATTTGAAGAATGGAACGTTTAAGAAGAACCATGATGTTCGTTCCTGCGAGTAATGCAGGGATGTTACGAGATGCTTATATTTACGGTGCTGACTCCATTATGTTTGACTTGGAAGACTCCGTTTCCTTAAAAGAAAAAGATACCTCCCGTTTTCTTGTTTATCAAGCAGTGAAAACAATTGATTACGGTAACACAGAATTAGTAGTTCGAATCAATGGACTAGAAGAGGGCGGCCGTGATGACATTCATGCAATGGTACGCGCAGGAATCGATGTCATTCGCTTGCCTAAAACAGAAACTGCTCAAGATGTGATTGACACAGAAGCCGTTATTGAAGAAGCAGAAAAACAATGCGGTCGCGAAGTAGGTTCCACACGGATGATGGCTGCGATTGAAGGACCAGTCGGTGTGCTAAATGCTCTTTCCATCGCACAATCCAGCAAACGACTCATCGGGATTGCGCTTGGAGCGGAAGACTACGTAACTGCTATGAAGACAAGACGCTTCCCAGAACGTAACAGTGAAGAATTATTCTTTGCTCGCTCTATGATTATTCATGCAGCACGTGCAGTTGGAATTGCTGCTCTAGATACTGTATTCTCTGATGTAAATGATGAAGAAACCTTCCGTAAAGAAGTAGAATTTGTAAAACAACTTGGTTTTGATGGGAAGTCTGTCATCAATCCTCGTCAAATTCCAATCGTGAACGAAGTATACACCCCAAGTGAAAAAGAAATTAACAACGCCATCGATGTAGTGAACGCGATTGAAGAAGCAGAAGCGAAAGGTTCTGGCGTAATCGCATTGAATGGGAAAATGATTGATAAACCAATTGTAGAACGTGCTGAACGTACGTTGATGTTAGCCGAAGCTGCTGGGGTTTATAAGAAGGGAGAATAAGTAAACATGCCATTGAACAAATTTGGAAAAGATATTCCTGCTGAAATTACCGAGCAATTTGGTGAATTCGAAGGACAATTCGCAAGAAAACCACAATACAAAAGAGCTGCTGGAACAGTAGAAGCCATTCTCCCAGGAGAAACGAAACTACTTGATTCCGTTAAAGATGCCATTATTAAATCTGGATTGAAAGACGGCATGACCATTTCATTCCATCACCACTTCCGTGAAGGAGACTTTGTTCTCAACATGGTGATGGATGAGATTGCGAAGTTAGGCATTAAAAACTTAACGCTTGCTTCCTCTTCATTAGCAAATGTACACGAACCACTAATTGAACACATCAAAAATGGTGTCGTTACAAACATTACTTCCAGCGGACTACGCGACAAGCTAGGTGCTGCCATCTCAAACGGCTTAATGGAAAATCCAGTCGTCATCCGCTCGCATGGTGGACGTGCACGTGCCATCGAAATGGACAATATTCATATTGACGTAGCATTTCTTGGTGCGCCAAGTTCAGATGCATACGGAAATGCAAACGGCTCTCACGGGAATGCAACGTGTGGTTCACTTGGATACGCCAAGATTGATGCGGAATTTGCGGATAAAGTGGTCATTATTACCGATAACCTTGTTCCTTATCCAAACACACCAATCAGTATCCCGCAAAACCACGTTGATTATGTAGTAAAAGTTGATGCCATTGGTGATCCAAACGGAATTGCAAAAGGTGCGACTCGTCTAACAACAAATCCTCGTGAACTACTGATTGCCCAAAACGCAAATAAAGTCATTACAAAATCTCCTTACTACAAAGAAGGCTTCTCTTTCCAAACAGGAACGGGTGGTTCAACCTTAGCTGTAGCTCGTTACTTGCGTGAAAGCATGATGAAAGACGGCGTAAAAGCAAGCTTTGGTTTAGGTGGATTAACCAAGCAAATGACGGACATGTTAGAAGAAGGCTTAGTCGAAAAAGTTATTGACGTCCAATCATTTGACCGCGGAGCAGCAGCTTCCTTAAAAGAAAACGAACACCACTATGAAATCAGTGCTTCTTTCTACGCGAATCCTGGAAACAAAGGAGCAGCAGTCAACCAACTAGACGTGGTGATCTTGTCTGCATTAGAAGTGGATACTGATTTTAATATTAATGTAATGACAGGATCAGATGGTCTCATTCGTGGAGCTTCAGGTGGACACAGTGATACAGCAGCGGCAAGTAAGCTAAGTATTATTTGTACCCCATTAATCCGTGGAAGAATCCCATGTATCGTAGACGAAGTAAATACCGTCATCACACCTGGTGAAAGTATTGACGTAGTGGTAACGGATATTGGGATTGCTATTAATCCTCGCAGAACAGACTTAATCGAAAGTCTCAAAGGAATTAGTGTACCAGTTTACACAATTGAAGAGCTGAAAGAAAAAGCGTACCAAACAGTAGGAACACCCGATCCAATCGAATACGGTGAAAAAGTTGTAGCCGTAATCGAATACCGCGATGGATCTGTGATTGATGTCGTTCGTGAAGTAAAAGAATAGAGGAAGAATCCATATGAGCAAATCACCGTTTTTTTCATCCGGCAGGGAGCCATCTTTGGAGGAGGTACTGGAGACAAGAGAGCAGCGATCAATTCTTCAAACCAAGTTGTCTGCGAACTATCCAAACGCTACTGTAGTTGCCTTGAAGTGTAACATTCCTGGTCCCGTAAAAAACAATGATTCCATTCGGCAATTATTTGAAATCGGCAAATGGGAAATCGAACAAGTCATCCAAAAGAATAACTGGCACATCCACTATGAAAAGACGGTGATTCTCCATACGGGACCTGAATACTTTGTGGTAGTCCAAGCCGAACCTCAACACGTAAAAAAGGAAATGATTCAAATTGAAAATGGGTCTTCCATTGGTCGCTTGTGGGATATGGATGTGCTTTATCAAGAAGCAAACCAACCCCAAACGATGGACCGTTTGAGTATCGGGCAGGGCCCCCGCACTTGTTTTATTTGCGAACAACCAGCAAAAGCATGTGGCAGAAATCGAACGCACACCGTTTTCGAACTGCTTCAACAAATGGATAAAATGATTCTACAAGATGGGAGAGTGAAGTAATCGTGCAAAAACAAGTTCAATTCATGGATACGATTCTCCGTGACGCACATCAAAGCTTAGTAGCGACTCGTATGTCTACCGAACAAATGCTGCCGATTTTGGAAGAACTGGATCAAGCAGGCTACTATGCCTTGGAAGTATGGGGTGGAGCAACCTTTGACAGTTGCTTGCGTTACTTGAACGAGGATCCATGGGAAAGACTAAGAACGATTCGGAAGCATGTAAAAAATACCAAACTTCAGATGTTACTAAGAGGGCAAAACCTACTGGGCTATAAGCACTATCCAGATGATGTAGTAGAGAGCTTCATCGAAAAGGCAATTGAAAACGGAATTGATATTATTCGCGTATTCGATGCACTGAATGATCTGCGTAATTTAACAACTTCTGTTCGAGCAATCAAGAAATTTGGTGGGCACGCACAATGTTGTATCTGCTACACCTTGAGTGATGTGCACACGAACGAATATTACGTAGCACTTGTAAAAGAAATGGAAGAAATGGGAGCAGACTCGATTGCAATTAAGGATATGGCAGGAATTTTAACTCCAGCCAATGCATACTCCTTAATCAAAGCAGTGAAAGCTGTAACCAATTTGCCTATTCACGTTCATACGCATACAACTAGTGGGATTGCAGAAATGACCTACTTGAAGGCAGTAGAAGCAGGCGCAGATATCATTGATACCGCGATTTCGCCATTCTCTGGTGGAACAAGTCAGCCTGCTACAGAATCCATGGCCATTACGCTAAAAGAGCTTGGTTATGATGTGGCACTTGATATGGACCGCCTGAAGGTAATTGCAGACCATTTCCGTCCAATTAAAGAAGAATTCCGTGAAAAAGGTATCTTGAATCCAAAAGTAATGGATGTTGAACCAAACACCTTGTTGTACCAAGTACCTGGCGGAATGTTGTCTAACTTGCTATCTCAACTAAAAGAAGCGAAAAAAGAAGACAAGTACGAGCAAGTATTACAAGAAGTACCCGTTGTTCGTGCTGAACTAGGCTATCCACCGCTTGTGACGCCGATGTCTCAAATGGTTGGAACCCAAGCGGTTATGAATGTTTTGAGCGGCGAACGCTACAAAATGATTCCAAAAGAAATCAAAGACTACGTAAAGGGATTATATGGTCAACCACCTGCACCGATTTCAAAAGAAATGCAGCAAAAAATCATTGGTGACGAAGAAGTATTGTCTGCTCGTCCCGCCGATTCACTTGCTCCAAAAATGGCGGAATTGCAAGCAGAGTTGGGTGATTTAGCAGAATCTACCGAAGATGTATTGATGTATGCGTTATTCCCGAACTTAGCTTTGCCGTTCTTAAAGAAACGGAAAGACCCATTCCACGATGTACCGATTCAAAATGTTACGGTTTTATTTTAGACTATCTGTATAAGAAGCTGGAGAATGATTCCAGCTTCTTTTTTCTTTATGAGAAAAGTAATTAGAAAACACTCATTTTGTGGTACAATAGATGGACATCAATAAAAGTGGAGCGTGATTACCTAATGAAAAAATATAACCTAGCTGTTGTCGGAGCTACGGGAGCAGTTGGACAAAAAATGATTCAGTTGCTAGAAGACACAGCGATTCCTGTTGGTTCCTTAAAATTGCTTGCATCGAAACGTTCTGCTGGAAAGAAAATCCCTTTTCGTGGTCATGAACTTGTCGTAGAGGAAACAACAGCGGATTCTTTTAGTGGAATCGACATTGCTCTTTTCAGTGCAGGAGGGGCGATTACAAAGTCTTTTGAACAAGCTGCACGTCAGAGTGGAGCGGTTGTCATTGATAATACGAGTGCTTTTCGGATGGATGAACAAACTCCGCTTGTGGTTCCTGAGGTGAACCCCGATGCGTTACACACACATCAACAGTTGATTGCCAACCCGAATTGCTCGACAATCCAGATGGTTGTAGCCCTCAAACCAATTGAAGAGGCATTTGGCTTGGACCGTGTCATTGTGTCTACCTATCAAGCCGTGAGCGGAGCAGGATTGGAAGCATTGGACGAACTGGATCAACAGAGTGAACAGATGCTGAACGGAGAAGATGCGGTTGAGGCAGCGATTCTTCCAGCTGCTTCAGACAAGAAGCATTATCCGATTGCCTTTAACGTGATTCCTCAAATCGATGTATTCGGCGAAGATGGCTATACATTGGAAGAATGGAAAATGATTAATGAAACGAAGAAAATCATGGGACGACCTGACTTAAAGGTGTCTGCTACTTGTGTACGTGTTCCTGTGAAATATGGACACTCCGAATCGGTCTATGTCGAAGTGAAAGAAGACGGAGTAACAGCGGAATCCTTGCGTGAAGTTTTACGGAACGCACCGGGAATCACCTTACAAGATGATCCAACCAATCAAGATTATCCACTAGCTCTTCATGCTGCTGGGCAAAAAGATACATTTGTCGGGCGCATTCGCAAGGATCCGAATGATGAAAGAGGATTCCATTTGTGGATTGTCAGCGACAATTTAGTCAAAGGGGCAGCTTGGAACTCGATTCAAATTGCTGAAAAGATGATTGAAATGAAGTTGTTATAGAGAGGAGGGACTCGTTCCCTCCTTTTTTCTTCTATATAAAGCAAGCAAACGGATTGGAAAAAACGTTTTGTCAGACTCTTTTTTTGCATTTTAGTACATAATTTTCATGAATATTGTATAATGGGAGAAGGATAAATTTGATTGAACGGTTTATACAGTCTGTATGATTTGAAAAAAGAAAAATGATCAAGAGTCTTCTTCGTGATGAGACTTGAAACGATTGCGCTTCTAAGGATAGAACAAAATCGTCTGAAGCCTCAACCCAACTAGAAGTATTGATAGAAAGTCTTTTTCCTAAAAGGACAGCGAAAAAGAAGAAGAGGTGCAATATGAGTAAGATAAAAATCATTCCCTTAGGTGGAGTGCGTGAAAATGGTAAAAATATGTATGTAGTAGAGGTGGACGAGCTTATTTTCGTAATGGATTGCGGCTTGTTGCATCCAGAAACTGAGTTATTAGGGATTGATGTGGTCATCCCCGACTTCACTTACTTAGAAGAAAATAAAGCCAGAATTGCTGGGATTTTCCTAACGCATGGTCATGAGGATGCGGTAGGAGCTCTCCCATACTTTTTAGAGAACATTGATGCTCCAGTCTTTGGTACTGAACTAACGATTGAGCTGGCTAAAATTGATGTAGAGAGTACAGGATTAGCGCCTGGCTTCAATAATTATCACGTGATCAATGAAAAAACAGAGATTGAATTTGATAATGTAACGGTTAAATTTTTCCGTACCACCCATTCAATCCCAGATTCTGTAGCAATCTGTCTCGATACAAAAGAGGGCGCCATTGTTTATACAGGAGACTTCAAGTTTGACCAAAGTGCAACGAAGATGTATCGTACAGACTTCGGACGCATTACCGAGATTGGACAAAACAAAGTTCTGGCTTTATTGAGTGATTCGAGCGATGCAGAATCAATTGAAGAGAATGTCAGTGATTTACGTGTAACAGAAAAAATTATTGATACCTTTAACAATGCAGGTGGACGTGTAATCGTATCATGCGTAGCAAGCAATATTATGCGAATTCAACAAGTATTCGATGCTGCTTACCAAACCAGACGGAAAATCTTCCTAACAGGTTCCAAGTTGATCGAAACCATCGATGTAGCGATTAAACTTGAAAAGTTGATCCTGCCATCAAAAGAAGTACTGGTAACGGAGAAAGACTTAAGCAAATATCGTGATGATGAACTGGTTATTTTGGAAACGGGGCAGAGTGGAGAGCCAATTGAAACCTTGCAACGCATGGCAACGAATAAGCATAAACAAGTGAATATCAAGGAAGGCGATCTTGTTTATATTACAACAACTCCATCAACTGCGATGGAAACACTGGTTGCTAAAACAAAGAATATGCTTTACCGTGCAGGTGCAATGGTTGAAGAAATTTCCGATAACTTAAAAGTCTCAGGACATGCGACACCGAATGACTTGAAATTAATGATGAACTTACTACAACCACAATACTTTATCCCTGTTCAGGGAGAGTACCGTTTGCTTGCTGCTCATGCAGAATTGGCGAATGAAGTAGGCATTTCCTTCAAGAATATCTTTATCCCTGGAAAAGGGGATGTTATTGAATATGCAGACAACAGAATGAGGATGTCTGGTCAAGTTCCGGCAGGCAATGTATTGATTGACGGAATCGGAGTAGGCGATATTGGAAATATTGTTTTGCGCGACCGGAAACTGCTCGCTGACAATGGAATTTTTGTTGCGGTAGTAACCATCTCTCGCCGTCAAAGCAAGATTCTCTCAGGTCCAGAAATTATTTCTCGCGGATTTGTTTACATGAAGATGAGCGAGGAATTGATTAAGGAAAGTGCGGATATTACTACAAAAGTAGTGGAAGAAAACTTAGAGAAAAAGGATTTTGACTGGGCAACGCTTAAACAAGAAATTCGTGATTCGTTAAGTAAGTTCTTGTTTGAAAAAACAAAACGTCGTCCCGTAATCTTGCCGATTATTATGGAAGCATCCAGTTACGTAAAAGAGTAATTTATTATAGTAGAGGAGCGAATAGATGAATGGGTTCAAGTAGCTTAAAAGGATGGATAGAAGGAATCGCAGCTGCGATTGTTGCGCTCCTTTTAACATTTATCTCTCTACCAATAGGAGAATACACCATTGCATTGGCAGTGATTCCGTTGGTATATATTAGTTTAAGAAGAGGACTGGTGCCTGGATTATTTGCTGGTGCCTTGGCGGGTATTCTTGCCTACCTGTTTACTAGCACAGGTGACGATGTTGCGTCGAATATTGTTCGAGAATTTGGTCCTCTGGCATTTATTGGAATCAGTGGTTTTTTTGCAAAGTTCACTCAACGTACCTTGCACAATAAGCGATTTTCCAATGCTGCCTTAAATATTACGACTGCATCATTCTTTGGTGCGTTCATTTACTTCGTTTGGATCTTGATTGATTCGGTTTTACTAAACGAAAATTCAATTATATCCTTCCTTCAGGTGGACGGAGTTTCTTTCTTGCTGACCTTCGCTACTACAGCAATTCTGTTGCTTGTACTTGCTAAGGCAGCACCAAACATGTTTGTCCCGAAAGATACCCGTTTCCTTAGCAGGAAAGAGAAATCAAGACTACTAAATGATTAATGTGCAAGAAGAGATAGGAATTTGAATTCTATCTCTTTTTGTTATTCTTATAGAAACAATCAGGAGCGGAGTGAGTGCAATGAATATATGGCAACAGGTTCTTCTTCTATTTTTCATTTTCAATATTATCGGTGCCATCTATACCGTGTTTCATGAAAAAAGAGATGTCGCAGCTACTTGGGCGTGGCTTCTGACATTGACTCTATTGCCCGGCATTGGGTTCATTATTTATTTGTTTATCGGCAAGAAAATGACTGCTGGGCAGATTTATGACATCAAGATGCAAAAGAGTTTGGGGATGTCCGAATTAGCAGTGGTGCAAAAAGAACTGCTGGAAGAAAACGAAGGGGATGGACCAGGAGACGATGACGAAAATCTTGTTAATACGGCTATCTTATTTCTAGAGAGTGATGAATCCATCCTAACCAGAGGAAACAAAGTAGAGATTCTTACAGACGCAGACCTTAAGTTTCAGCAATTTATTGCCGATATAGAAAGAGCGCAGAGCCATATCCATCTGTTGTATTACACCTTTCGTTCGGACACACTCGGCAGAAAAATAGTAGCTGCGTTAGAAGAACGAGCCGCTGCTGGTGTAGAAGTATTAGTTGTTTTCGATGCATTAGGTTGCAGGGGTAATGATCGACACTTTTTCTCACGGTTGGAGGAATTAGGCGGTAAAACACACGTATTCTTTGGTTCTCGCATCCCATTTGTGAACTTGCGGATGAATTACCGAAATCACCGTAAAATCATGATAATTGATGGAAAAGTAGCATACATGGGCGGCTTCAATATTGGGAAAGAATACATTGGGAAAGGGCCGTTAGGCAATTGGCGCGATACCCACATGCGTATCCAAGGGAACGCCGTACTGACCCTGCAGAGCCGATTCTTTATGGATTGGAATGCTGTTGTCTCTGAAGCAGACCTAAAAGGAGACGAAGACCGGTATTTTCCGATTGCGCCCAAAGTGGGAAATACAGCCATGCAGATTGTAGCAAGTGGACCGGAAAATGATGTGCAAGCCATTAAAATGGGTTTCATCAAGATGATCAGCCAAGCGAAAAAATCAATTTACATTCAAACACCTTACTTTATTCCAGACAGCAGTGTACATGAAATCATCAAAATTGCCGCTTTATCGGGTGTAGAAGTAAATATTATGATTCCGGCTAAACCAGACCATCCGTTTGTGTACCGAGCAACCGAATACTTCGCGAAAGACATTCTGGAGTATGGAGCAAACGTCTTTATTTATAAAGATGGATTCTTCCATTCAAAAGTATTAATCGTGGATGAGGAAATCTCCAGTGTAGGGTCGGCAAATATGGATGTACGAAGCTTTAAGTTGAATTTTGAAATTAATGCGTTTATGTACGATTCAAAAATTGCTCAAGAACTGATTCATCACTTCAAACGGGATTTACAAAAGAGCCAGCAAGTGGATGCCGCTTATTTCCAAAAGCAATCCAAATGGCGTAAATTCAAGCAATCGTTCTCCAGATTGTTGTCCCCGATTCTTTAAGGGTAAAAATTGGTACAAAAAGACCCGAAGGATGTGTAATCTCCTCCATCTTTAGGATGGGGGGAGATGGAACGCTTCGGGTCTCCCTTTATTTTAGGAAACGGCAGGATTCAGTAATTGGATAGATAGAATTTGCTCGACTTTTAAGAGATGTAAAACGGAATGGTTGTGGGAGTAAAAAGTGATTTGCTTCTTTTGATTCACTCTTGTACGGAAGGTTCCTTTTAAGAGCGATCGTGTATACTTCCCATTTGGTAATTTCTGTTCAATTGTAATGGAAACAAGTTGATTCTTCTCATAGGCTTGATGTGCAAAGCGGATGACTTGATATAAAGGCATTACGGTCTCCGTAAGAGCAGGATTCGTAATTGATTGGATAGAAGATGGCTGTTGTGAAACTTCTTTTAGAAAGGAGCGAAAAGGATTTTCAAAGTAGTTTTCCATGTCAGTGCCTCCGAACGTCTGTTTGTATATCCTTATTATAGAACATCTGTTCGTAAATGCAAGTAAAATTTTTTTTCGTTCTTTTTCTTCCTATTAACTATATTCTTTTCGAAGGTCGATTCGGATCACGGAGGTTTGAATGATTGTTGAAAAGGGGCTATAATATTATTATTAGTGTTATTATTTTTAGAAACGGCGGGGGTGATATGCTTGAACACAATTGAAGAAGTAAGAAGAATAGAGCAAGAAGCTCAAGAGATGAAACAGTCTTATGAGCAGAAGTTAACAGATATGGAGAAAAATACTACGACAAAAATTGCTGAGATGAAAGCAAACATCGATCGAGATTTACGCGATCTCCAAAAAAAGCAAGATCAAGAGCGTGATGAAAAGTTGCAACAGTTAGAAAGAAAATTTGACAAGGAAACTGAACAAGAAACTCAGTCACTCGAACGTCTCTATAAAAATAAAGAAAGCACACTTGTCGATATTGTTATTAAAGAGGTGATGAAACAGTATGGCAATCGCTAAAATGAAAAAAATGATGCTCATTTCGCATCAAAGCAACAAAGACACGATTATGCAGACGATTCAAGGAGTTCAAAGCATTGAGCTAATTGACCTGTCCAGTGAATACGAACAGGCACCATCCATCGATTCTACTGAGAAAGCGAGAATCGAAAAAGAGATAAAAGGCTTAGAAAATGAGTATGACGATTTACAAAGTCAACTTCATTTTCTACAAGAATATCTACCGAAGAAATCTATGCTGGCAAAAATGCGTGAACCAAGAGCGGCTCTTACAATGCTGGAATTGGAAGAAAAAACAGCCAACGTCAATCGAGAGGAAACTCTTCAAGTAGTAAGAGAAGCACGTTCTGAATTAAAAGTGATTAACCAAGATTTACGCCGTCTTCAAGAAGAGGAAGATTTCTTGTCGAAGTGGCAGAAATTGACGTATGTTCCCAATCAAGCATCCTCAAATGACTATGTTCAATCCTTAACTGGAACGATTCCCCAAACTACCTCTGATGATTTCATTCGCCATTTACGAGAAAGTCATTTGTTCTTCTTGGAAGAAGTTTTTCAAACAAAAGAAGAGTACGGAGTGACCGTTGTTTTTGATGCGAGGGAACAGCAGGAAGTACGCCAGTTATTAGAAGAAAATCATTTCTTCCGTTTGGAGTATCCTTTCAGTCAAACGCCGAAAGAAGAAATTACTCGGATCCAGAACGAGATAGGAGAACGAAAAGCTCGAAAAAAAGCCATTCAAGAAAAATTATCGAAACAAGATGATGTAGAATGGTCACTCAAGCTTTTAGTAGAAATGAGCTATTCCCACTTGCAACGTCTACGCGGAAAACTTTTACTGATTGACGAGCCAAATCTATTTGTATTAGAAGGATGGATTGAAGCAAAGAAAGTGCCTTGGATCCAAGAAGCAATCTCTGCACAGCTCTCATTAGAAAGCTATGCCCTTTTGGTAGATGATGTAAAAGAAGAAGAATATGCGAGTGTTCCAATTGTATTGGAAAATAATAAATTTGTAGCACCATTTGAAAACATTACAGCGATGTACAGCATGCCAAAATATAATGAAATCGATCCTACGCCATTCCTGATGCCTTTTTATTTTGTGTTTTTCGGAATGATGGTAGCGGATGCTGGTTATGGATTGTTAATGCTAATTGCTACAACGGTTGCACTGAAATTTTTCCACTTGAAAAAGGGAATGCAGAAGAACATGCAATTCTTCCAACTTCTCTCTTATGCGACCATTATGTGGGGATTAATTTATGGTTCCTTCTTTGGCTTAGAACTGCCGATTGTCCCATTATCCATCATGGATGATGTCAATACGATTCTGTTGATTTCCGTTGTTTTTGGAGTCATTCAAATCTTGCTTGGCTTAGGGATAAAAACGTATTTGTATTTGCGAGATGGAGATTTGCATAGTGCAGTTTCAGAAGGGATTGGCTGGCTGACAATTTTTGCTGGTATTATCTTGCTAGTTGTTGCAAACCTCGTAATTCCAAACCAAACCTTATCTACAGTTGGTGGCGGAATCGCCATTCTTGGTGCCGTAGCGATTATTGTAGCGTCTGCTTTAGCTACTAAGAACAAAGCATTGGGAGTTGGGGTTGGTCTATATAACTTATATGGGATTACCGGTTATGTCGGTGACATCGTTAGTTATACCCGTTTGATGGCTCTTGGAGTTTCAGGAGGAAGTATTGGGTTAGCATTCAATATGATTATTGAGTTCTTGCCACCAGCTGCAAGGTTTACAGTAGGAATTCTCCTGTTTATCGTATTGCATGCAGTGAATATCGGGTTATCAAGTTTGAGTGCTTATGTGCATGG
Source organism: Jeotgalibaca caeni (assembly GCF_028863945.1). Classification (GTDB taxonomy): domain Bacteria; phylum Bacillota; class Bacilli; order Lactobacillales; family Aerococcaceae; genus Jeotgalibaca; species Jeotgalibaca caeni. The sequence continues at coordinate 17,687 of NZ_JARBEA010000006.1, forward strand.
TGCCCGACTGATGTTTGTCGAATTTTTTGGTAAGTTTTATGAAGGTGGAGGAAAATCCCTCGAACCTTTACGCACGTCAGAAGAATATATTGATTTAAAAAATAATTTTGAAAGATAAAATGGAGGAATAAAAACATGGAAAACCAAACATGGCTACAATTTTTTATCGAGAATAACGGAGGATTTATCTTTGCTGCCCTAGGAATTGCTTGTGCTGTAATCTTTGCTGGATGGGGTTCAGCTCGTGGAGTAGGGATGACCGGTGAAGCGGCTACTGCTTTGATTAAAGAACAACCAGAAAAATTTGGTAAGTCTTTGATTCTACAACTACTTCCAGGTACGCAAGGTTTGTATGGATTCGTTATTGGTTTCTTAATTTACTTGAATATGTCTCGTGACATGGCTTTCCAAGATGGCTTGTACATGTTGATGGCTGCTCTACCAATTGCTTTTACTGGTTTAACTTCTGGTATCGCTCAAGGACGCGTAGCAACTGCTGCTCTACAAATTTTGGCAAAAAGAGAAGAACACAATACAAAAGGGATTATCTATTCTGCGATGGTTGAAACCTACGCGATTCTAGGATTTGTTATTTCCTTCCTACTAGTTCTAAACGGTTAATCATGAATGGAGGGATGAGGGGTCTATGAAAGAATTAGAAGCACTATCAAGTCAAATATTGAAACGTGTGAAAGAAGAAGGACAACAAAAGGTTGTTGAAAAGGAACAAGAGCTATCTTTGAAGCTGGAAGAAAGTCGGATGCGTTTTGTAGAACATCAAAGAGTGCAAACGGAATTGATGGAATCTCGTAGTAAAGAAGCTTTCGAACGTCAATCACAGTCTCTGGCGAATGCGAAGAGAAATAAACTGCTAGCCGAAAAACAACGAATTTTATCAAAGGTTTATCAAAGCGCAATTGAAAAAATGACAGAATGGGATGAAGTAACGTTCCAGTCATTTGTTCAATCGGTCTTAAAACAATTTGATGCTTCTGATTTGAACATTGTTCCAGGGAAGAAAACAGCACACTATTTCACACCTTCATTCGTATCTTCATTAGAAGAAACCAAACCAGCTCTTACGATTGCTTCTGAAACAATTCCGAATAAAGCTGGATTCATTGTGGAAGTGGGCGGCATTGATTATAACTTCTTCTTTGATCAAATCGTTGCAGAAATTAAGAAAGATTTCTCACCGAAATTAGCCTCCCTTGCATTTGAAGAAAATGAATAAGGGGTGAAGGATGAATGAAAGATATTGATTACAAAGGAATCAATACATTAATCCGGACTTACGAGCTCCGACTCTTGAAATCAGAAGAGATGGAGCGAATCTTGAAAGCCAGTAACTTGAGTCAAGCGCTGGATGTTTTGAATGGTACCGAGTATGACTTCGACCGCGAAGAAGTACTCCGTACGAAAAACATCAATGAGTTCTTGTTGAAACACTTAGCTGATGTATATCAAGATTTATTCGAAATCGTTCCAGATCCGGAAATCATTGAATTATTTACATTGCGCTATACGTATCACAATCTAAAGGTTTTACTGAAACAACATTTCTTAGGTGAAGATTTAGAGCATTTACTCATTCCAATTGGCCGTCAAAGTCTGGAATCGTTGAAGACTTTAGTTGAAACGGGTGAAAGTGATCAAGCCCATCCGATTATGGTAGAAGCGATTCAAATGGCAAAATATGATTATGAAGAGAGAGAATTAATAGAAGCCGTAACGGTTTATATGGATACGTACTACTTCCGTCATCTGCGAGACATTACCAATCGCGTAGACGATTCTTCCATTACGAATATTACAGACACAATTATTGATCTCTATAATCTAAGTTCTGTCGTTCGCAGCACCAATCAAGGGAAACCGCGCAGTCACTTATACGCGATCTTGTCTTCAGCCGGTTCGATTCCTAAACAGGCGATTATGGATGAATTAATAAATGGTCCTATCGTGCTCTTGCGCAATCTATATAGCGGGAAGCCTTATGGCAATCAGTTAGAATCTGTTATTGTCGATAACAAAGAAATCGATACGTTGAAACTAGATAAACTCATGGATGACCTTATCCATGAAGTTGTTTCAGAAGGGCTATACCAGCCATTTGGCCCAATGCCAGTTTTAGGATACTTATATGCAAAAGAAACAGAAGTTACGAATCTGCGTCTCTTATTAGTAGGCAAGGACAATGATATTGAAGAAGGAACATTAAGAGAGAGGGTGCGACAAGTTTATGGCTCATAAAATAGGCGTAGTCGGTGATAGAGATTCCATCCTCCCTTTTAAGATACTCGGGTTCTCGGTATTTGCTTCTAGTACACCTGCAGATGCAAGAGAAACCATTGACCGCTTAGCTGGAGAGAAATACGGCATCATTTATCTGACTGAAGCACTCGCTGCTGAAATTCCAGATACCATCAAACGGTACGATGCGATGCTTACCCCAGCCATTATCTTAATTCCAAATCATAAAGGTTCATTAGGAATCGGCAAAAATCGAATTCAAGATAATGTGGAAAAAGCGGTTGGACAGAACATTTTATAAATTTGGGAGGGAACTTATTTGAAAAATGGAAAAATAATTAAAGTTTCCGGTCCTTTAGTCATGGCAGAAGGCATGGAGAACGCAAACATTCAAGATATTTGTCGAGTAGGAGAATTAGGCCTAATCGGTGAAATTATTGAAATGCGGAAAGATGTTGCCTCCATTCAGGTATATGAAGAGACTTCAGGTATTGGACCAGGAGAACCAGTTGTAACGACAGGAGAAGCATTGTCAGTTGAATTGGGACCTGGAATTGTTTCACAAATGTTTGATGGGATTCAACGTCCACTGAACACATTTAAGGCCATTTCAAACAGTAATTACTTAGTACGTGGAACGCACGTAGATCCACTGGACCGGACTAGAGAATGGGAATTTGTAGCGACCAAACAAGCTGGTGATCAAGTCGTTGCCGGCGATATCGTAGGAACCGTACAAGAAACCAAAGTTATTCAACACCGGATTATGGTGCCTTATGGCGTTGAAGGAACAATTGTTTCCATCAACAGCGGCAATTACCGTTTGGATGAAGTCGTTTATACAATCCAAACAGAAACAGATGTTAAAGAATTTACTATGATGCAAAAATGGCCCGTACGTCGTGGTCGTCCGATTCAACAAAAATTAAATCCACATACCCCTTTGTTTACAGGGCAACGGGTTATTGATACCTTTTTCCCTATTACAAAAGGAGGATCAGCTGCTGTTCCTGGACCATTTGGAGCTGGTAAAACAGTTGTACAACACCAAATCGCTAAATTTGCGGACGTTGATCTCGTTGTTTACGTAGGTTGCGGGGAACGTGGGAACGAAATGACCGATGTACTGAACGAGTTTCCAGAGTTGATTGACCCGAATACTGGTGAATCGCTGATGGAACGAACCATCTTGATCGCAAATACCTCTAACATGCCCGTAGCGGCTCGTGAGGCATCCATCTATACTGGAATCACCATTGCGGAATACTTCCGTGATATGGGCTATAACGTAGCAATCATGGCAGACTCTACATCTAGATGGGCAGAAGCGTTGCGTGAAATGTCTGGTCGTTTGGAAGAAATGCCTGGGGATGAAGGATATCCAGCATACTTGGGAAGCCGAATCGCTGAATACTACGAACGAGCTGGCCGAGTAATTGCACTTGGAAGTGAAAAACGTGAAGGAAGCATTTCTGCTATCGGTGCGGTTTCACCTCCAGGGGGAGATACTTCTGAGCCGGTTACTCAAAACACTTTGCGTGTTGTAAAAATATACTGGGCTTTGGACGCTTCCTTGGCGCAAAGACGTCACTTCCCGTCTGTAAACTGGTTAACTTCCTATTCGCTCTATAATACGGAAGTAGGTACCTATATGGATTCTCATACAGGGACAGATTGGTCGAAAAAAGTTGAACATGCAATGAATCTCTTACAAAAAGAATCAGAACTTGAAGAAATTGTTCGTTTAGTCGGAATTGAGTCTCTATCTGAAAAAGACCGGATGACAATGGCAATTGCTGAAATGATTCGAGAAGATTTCCTTCAACAAAATGCTTTTGATGATGTAGATACTTACACGTCTCAAGAAAAACAACAATTAATGCTAGAATTGATCTTAGGTTTTGAAGAAGAAGCACGAGAAGCGATGCGTCTTGGTGCCTACTTCCAAGAAATTATGGATGGAACAGAAAACTTACGTGACCAAATTGCTCGTAGTAAGTTCATCCCAGAAAATCGCTTAGAAGAAATGAAACAAATCAAAACAGATATGAAAGAAACCCTACGGAACATTCTTGCTGAAGGAGGAATGACGAAAAATGCTTAAAGAATATAAAACTGTAACAGAAGTCGTCGGCCCTCTGATGGCTGTCGAACAAATCGAAGGGGTTAAGTTCGATGAGTTAGTTGAAATTCAAATGCAAAATGGCGAGATACGTACTGGTCAAGTTCTGGAAGTTTCTGGAGACAAGGCAATGGTACAAATCTTTGAAGGTCCTGCAGGAATCAATATTAAAGATACAAAAGTGCGTTTCAGAGGGAAACCTCTATCGATTGATGTATCGGAAGATATGGTAGGGCGCGTATTTGATGGAATGGGACGGCCAATCGACGGCGGTCCAGATATTATTCCTGAAGCTTCCTTAGATGTGAATGGTCAACCAATCAACCCAGTGGCACGTGACTACCCCGATGAGTTTATCCAAACGGGGATTTCTGCGATTGACCATCTGAACACATTAGTACGTGGACAAAAGCTACCCGTATTCTCTGGTTCTGGACTCCCTCATAAAGAGTTAGCTTCTCAAATTGCTCGACAAGCTACCGTGCTAAACAGCGATGAAAACTTTGCTGTTGTATTTTGTGCAATGGGAATTACGTTTGAAGAAGCTGAATATTTCATGAACGATTTCCGTGAAACTGGAGCAATTGATCGTTCTGTTATGTTTGTAAACTTAGCAGATGATCCGGCTATCGAGCGGATTGCTACTCCTAAAATGGCTTTGACCGTTGCAGAATACCTGGCCTTCGAAAAAGGAATGCATGTACTCGTAATCTTGACAGATATGACAAACTACTGTGAAGCTTTACGTGAAATTTCTGCAGCAAGAAGAGAAGTACCTGGACGTCGTGGTTATCCTGGTTACTTGTATACCAATTTATCCACCTTGTATGAACGTGCAGGGCGTTTAATTGGTCGCAAAGGATCGGTAACGCAAATTCCAATCCTATCCATGCCAGAAGATGACATTACGCATCCAATTCCTGACTTGACCGGTTATATCACAGAGGGACAAATTATCCTTTCTCGTGATCTATACAATGCCGGTGTGAAACCACCGATTGATGTTCTTCCTTCCTTGTCTCGTTTGAAGGATAAAGGAACAGGACCGGGCAAAACGCGTGAAGACCATGCAGCTACAATGAACCAGTTGTTTGCGGCTTATGCGGAAGGAAAACAAGCAAAAGAGTTGGCAGTAATCTTAGGTGAATCAGCTCTTTCACCAGTTGATAAACTGTATGTAGAGTTTACCAATCGTTTTGAGGAAGAGTACGTTAACCAAGGCTTCTACACGAATCGTACGATTCAAGAAACATTGGACTTAGGTTGGAAATTATTGTCCATTCTGCCGCGTACTGAATTGAAACGAATTAAGAATGAGATGATTGAAGCGTTCATGCCGGAAGGAGAGTAATCCGATGGCCCGATTAAATGTGAAACCGACCCGGATGGAGCTGTCGAACTTAAAAGATCGACTACAGCTTTCTACCCGGGGACATAAGCTCCTAAAAGATAAGCAAGATGAGTTGATGCGTCAGTTTATTTCTCTAATTAAGAAGAACAATCAACTTCGTGATGAAGTGGAGCAGCAATTAACAGAATCCATGCGTGAATTCGTAGTAGCGAAATCTTTAATCAATGAATCATTTATTGAAGAGCTATTCGTTGGTGCGGAAACGAATGTGGAACTAAACATTCATGAAAGAAACATCATGAGTGTCATTGTGCCGCAAATGGATTTTGAAGTGAAAGAAGCAGAGGTTTCTTCTGATATTCAATACGGCTACTTGAATTCAAGCAGTGAACTGGATAATGCAATCGAACGAATCGAAGGAGTCTTGCCTAAATTGCTGGAATTAAGCGAAGTAGAGAAAACCTGCCAGCTGATGGCAGATGAAATTGAAAAAACCAGAAGACGCGTAAATGCACTAGAATATCGAATGATTCCTCAACTACAAGAAACCATTCGCTATATCCAAATGAAACTAGAAGAAAATGAACGTTCTTCGATCGTTCGAATGATGAAAGTCAAGGATATGGGAATCAGCTAAAGATTATAAGAAAGGCGGGAGTAATGTCCTGCCTTTTCTTATTATGTTCTATTAAATGAAAAGAAAATGAAAATTTATTGTGAATCTAGTCCGTTGAGTTTTCTCTTTGACTTATTTGTGTTACACTAATTGGAAACAAAAATGGCGAAGAGCCATGGGTTAGATTATAGATGGATGGTGGGTTAACGAATGACCGAAAAGGGTTTATTAATCGTTTTATCGGGACCTTCAGGTGTAGGTAAAGGAACCGTTAGAGAAGCGATTTTTTCACAAGGAGAACGCGAATTCATGTACTCAATTTCTGCAACAACACGGAATAAACGTGTCGGTGAAGTGGACGGAGTAGATTATTTCTTTAAGACAAAAGAAGAATTCGAACAAATGATTGAAAAGCGGGAATTGCTTGAATATACCGAGTATGTAGGAAATTATTACGGAACGCCAATCGATTATGTGCAAAAAACATTAGACTCTGGAAAAGACATTTTCTTGGAAATTGAAGTTCAAGGCGCTATGCAAGTGAAAGAGCGCATGCCAGATGGAATTTTCATTTTCTTGACACCGCCGGATATGACTGAGTTAGAGGCTCGTATTCAAAATCGTGGGACAGATGAATCCCCAGCAATTCGCCAACGGATGGAAAAAGCCGTTGAAGAGTTAAATTTAATGCGTTATTATGATTATGCGGTAGAAAATGACACCGTTGAAAATGCCGTTAAAAAAGTTTTAGCAATTATTCAAAGTGAACATCTAAAAGTTTCTCGTATCCTCGAATCGAAAGAAAAACCAGAAAAGGAGTGATGAGAAAATGATGCTATATCCATCAATTGATAAATTATTACATCAAGTTGATTCCAAATATTCAATGGTTATTCTAGCTGCAAAGCGTGCTCATGAGCTACACAACCAAGCAGAACCATTAGTAGAAGAATACAAGTCCCATAAACACGTCGGTCGTGCTCTAGAAGAGATTGCAGCTGGTGAAATTAAGATTCAGAAAGACTAAATAAACCATAAAAAGAGAAACTGCTGTTTTTGACTATCAAAAGCGGCAGTTTTTCCTTTTTTGTATGAAATGAGAAATAAAAATAAGGAAGACTTTATTATTGATATCTAGTAAAATGAATAATGGAAACACTAGCGAAGGAGGAAAAATTTTGAAGCAAGTTGCAAAAGTAGTAGTGGACGTTCCTGTTATGCAGACGAATAAACCATTCGATTACCAAATTCCTCCTGAACTCGTAAATCAGTTAGAAAAAGGGATGCGAGTGGAAGTACCTTTTGGCCCGCGTCATATTCAAGGATTTATCGTTGATATTGTCGACCATTCCAGTTTCGATGGTGATCTAAAGGAAATTATTCGACCGCTCGATTTGGAACCTGTATTAAATGAAGAATTATTAGCATTAGGCGAAGACATGGCAGATTCAGTCTATGCCTTTCGCATTCACTGTTACCAAACCATGCTTCCTCCCGTAATGAAAGCAAAATACGAAAAAGAATTTTACCTGACGGATGAGTTTGATGAAAAATCATTGGAAGAGCTGTTTGAAGGAGCGGAGAGTCTATCATGGGACCGAGCTGTTGAAAGAAACGCCATTCCCCAGTTGCTGAAGTGGCGGAAAGAAGGGCTCGTTGATATTCGCTACATCGTTAAGAATCAAGCCAAGGTCAAAAAAGTAAAAGGCTATCGTGCATCCTTAGATTGGGAACAGTTGGAAGAAGAGTTAGCTGGACTCTCCAAAAATGCGAAGAAACAAAAAAAATTACTACAGGCGATCGCAGAACGAGAAGGCGAAGTACTGACTGCCAAAGAGTTTAAGGAACAGTATGATCTCTCGACACAAACCTTACAAGTGGGTGTGGAGAAGAAATGGCTGCAAGAAGTAGAACGAGAAGTGTATCGTGATCCTATGTCTTCGTATACCTTTGAAAAAACAGAAGCCAAAGTTCTAAATGATGGACAAGCCCAAGCTTTCGAACAAATGAAAGCCGCAATCGATGAGAACCGCCATGAAGTATTTTTACTGAAAGGCATCACCGGTAGTGGGAAGACGGAAGTCTATATGCAATTGATTGGTGAAGTACTAGGAAAAGGTAAAACAGCTCTGATGCTTGTTCCAGAAATTGCCCTCACTCCTCAAATGGTTCATCAATTCAAAGGACGTTTCGGTGAGAATGTTGCGGTTATGCATAGTGGTCTTTCCGCGGGTGAAAAGTACGATGAATGGCGGAAGATTAAACGTGGCGAAGCGAATGTTGTGGTCGGTGCTCGGTCTTCCATTTTTTCACCTGTAGGAAATTTAGGTATCGTGATTATTGATGAAGAACACGAAACGACCTATAAACAGGAAGAGAATCCAAAATATCATGCACGGAATGTTGCGATTCACCGCGGAACCTATCATCAATGTCCAGTTGTTCTAGGGAGTGCAACGCCGTCATTAGAATCCAGATCACGCGCTAAGAAGAATGTTTATACACTGCTGGAATTGACCGAGCGTGCGAATCAATTGGACTTGCCAGAAGTTCAAGTGATTGATATGCGGGATGAGTTTCAAGATAATAACCGCGGGAACTTTTCTCGTATTTTGCAGGATAAAATAAATGATCGAATCGCAAAAAAAGAGCAAACCGTATTACTATTGAACCGTCGCGGGTATTCTTCCTTTATCATGTGCCGCGATTGTGGGTTTGTATTGGAGTGCCCAAATTGCGACATCAGCTTGACATTCCACATGGATAATAAAGAAATGAAGTGTCATTACTGCGGTCACCAAGAAGCTGTGCCGCATCATTGTCCAAAATGTCGGAGCCATCAGTTCCGTTACTACGGTACCGGTACGCAGAAGATTGAGAAAGAATTAAACCAACTATTCCCGACGGCGCGTATTATTCGGATGGATGTCGATACAACGCGTAAGAAAGGGGCTCATGAGAAGTTATTGTCTGCCTTTGGAAAAGGGGAAGCTGATATTCTCTTGGGCACGCAGATGATTGCGAAAGGCCTGGACTTTCCGAATGTAACACTAGTTGGTGTTATTAACGCGGATACGTCCCTGAGCTTACCGGACTTTCGTTCGTCTGAAAAAACCTTCCAACTTCTTACACAAGTGAGTGGCCGGGCAGGTCGTTCTACCTTAAAAGGAGAAGTGGTCGTTCAAACTTTTAATCCCGATCACTATGCCATACGCTATGCACAAAGGCATAACTATGATGGATTCTTCCTTCAGGAAATGGCGCTTAGACATCAAGGCGGCTATCCACCATACTATTTCACAACCCAAGTAACCGTAAGTGACTTGGACGAAAAAAAAGCCCAAGCAAAGATTTACGAGATTAATGCACTAATCAGGAAGTCAATGGGAGAACAAACGATTGTGCTTGGACCTTCCAAGAGTTCCATTGCCAAAATGAATAACCGTTACTATTTTCAGATTTTAATCAAGTATAAAAAAGAACCACATTTACATGCGGTTTTGAAAAAGATACTGGATGATTCCCAGCAAGAAAATGCAAAAGGATTATATATCTCGATTGATACCGAGCCGATTAATTTCTTCTAATGTGAAGAAGGCTGATTTGAAAGGAGAGAAGGTGCCGTGCTTCCAGACGGAAGAACGGCACCGAAACAATGAAACGAATTATCTTTATGGGGACACCTGGTTTTTCTGTTCCGATTCTAGAAGCACTATGTGAAAGTGAATATGAAGTAATTGCTGTCGTTACACAGCCAGACCGTCCAGTTGGTCGTAAGCGGGTATTGACTCCGACACCCGTTAAAGAGGCAGCGGTAGCAAGGAATATCCCCGTTTATCAACCAGAAAAACTATCTGGTTCAAAAGAATTGGACAAGTTGATTGCCTTGAAGCCGGATTTGATTGTGACGGCAGCGTACGGACAATTTTTGCCAACCAAGTTGCTCAAAGCACCAGTTCATCGTTCCATTAATGTTCATGCTTCTTTGTTGCCAAAGTACCGTGGTGGGGCGCCGGTCCACTATGCCATCATAGATGGAGAGAAAGAAACCGGAATTTCCATTATGTATATGGAGAAGAAGATGGATGCAGGAGCTATTTTGGCTCAGAGAAGGATTCCGATTGAATCGAATGACGATGTCGCTTCTATGTTTGAAAAGTTAAGCTTACTGGGCAGAGACTTGCTGATGGAGACTTTGCCAGCTCTATTTGCTGGAGAAATCACACCAGTCGAGCAAGAAGAAGAGAAGGTTACGTTTTCACCGAATATCAAACCAGAAGAAGAACGCATTGACTGGCAGAAAACTGCGACTCAAATTGCGAATCAAGTTCGAGGGATGCGTCCGTGGCCGGTTGCTCACGCCTACTTAGACGGAGGACGTTGCAAAATTTGGCAAGCTGAAGCAGTAGAAGACCGTTCTGCCAGCTCCCCTGGTACGATTGTAGACTTTGACAAGCATGCCATTTATGTAGCGTGTGGAGAACAAACCGTTTTGAAAATCACAGAATTACAGCCTGCTGGCAAGAAACAGATGTCCGCAACGAACTTCATTAATGGAGTCGACATGACGGCGATCCAACAGATAGGATTTGAATAAAATGGCTCGTAAAAAAAACAATAAAATTACGCACTCTCCTCGCTATTTAGCGATGGAAGTGCTACAGGCAATTGAGACAGAGGGCGCTTATTCCAACCTTTTGTTGAATGCAACCATTGAGAAAGAAACCCTGTCCGTTCAAGATGCAGGGCTTCTGACAGAATTGGTGTACGGGGTAACGCAGCGACGATTGGCTCTTGATTACGGACTATCACTATTTATCCAAAAACCTCAGAAAATGGAGAAGTGGGTCCTCAATTTATTGCGCCTGTCGGTCTACCAAATGGTTTACTTGGATAAAATTCCTGATCATGCCATTTTGTATGATGCGGTAGAAATTGCTAAGGACAAAGGTCATGCAGGAATCGTGAAGCTGGTAAATGGAATTTTACGAAACGTTCAACGAAAAGACTTGAAAGACCCGGCAACAATTGAGAAGCCAAACGAAAGACTAAGTGTTCAAGCGAGTGTACCAGTATGGCTCGTTGATTACTTCACGGAACAAAATGGTTTTGAAAAAACAGAAAAAATGCTGCTCTCGTTACTCGAGAAGCCTTTCATTGCCCTGCGGATTCAAAATCCTGATGAGATAGACCAAATCATGGACGACTTAAAAGAAGAGGGCGTTGAAACTGTAAAAAGTCCGCTTTCTCCAGTTGGACTACGAGTCATAACGGGACGAGTAACACACACGGCTCCCTTTAGAGAAGGGAAAATCACCATTCAAGATGAATCTAGCCAGCTAGTAGCTTTATTGGGTGGAGTGAAGGAACAAGACCATATCCTTGATGCTTGTGCGGCTCCGGGTGGAAAAACAATGCACATGGCCAGTTTCTTAGATGAGGAAAAGGGCGGGGTGGTTCATGCCCTAGATATCCATGAGCATAAAATTAATTTGATCGAACAAAACGCGACACGTATGAATGTATCCAATCGAGTGAGAACTCATTTGTTAGACGCAAAAGAAGTAGCTTCCCAGTTCGAGCCCGCTTCGTTTGATGTCATTTTTGTAGATGCTCCCTGTTCTGGTCTCGGGCTGATGAGAAGAAAGCCTGAAATCAAATACGGCGTCCAAAGAGAGGCCATCGAAGCCCTGCACAAGGAACAGTTACAAATCTTAACAGCAGTCGAGCCTTTGCTGAAGCAAGGCGGACGCCTGGTTTATAGTACGTGTACGTTAGCCCGAACAGAAAACCAACAAACAGTAGAAGCCTTTTTAGAGCAACACCAAAATATGCAGCTAAAACCAGTGGATGCAACTCTCTTGCCGAATGAAATAGTAACCGAGAAAGGCCAAATCCAGATTTATCCGGATGACTTCACGACGGATGGCTTCTTTATCTGCGTGATGGAAAAGCTGAGTAGTAGAGGAGAAGAATAACACGATGCAGATTGCTTATGGAAGTGACATAGGAAAGAATCGATCAATGAATGAAGATTATGTGAGTTGGTTCAAGAATCAACAGAATCAGCCGTTGATGCTGATTTGTGATGGTATGGGTGGACACCAAGCAGGAGACGTAGCAAGTGAGATGGCCGTCTCACACTTGGGCGAAGCATGGAAGAAAACTTCTTTTTCCCAAGCAGAGTCCGTTTCTTCCTGGTTCTTAACGACCATTCAAAAGGTAAATCAGTTAATATTCCAAAAATCACTCGATTTCGTTGACTTAGATGGCATGGGAACAACACTTGTTGCTGCTGCAGTAGTTGCAGGAGAATTGGTGGTAGCGCATATTGGCGATAGCCGTGCCTATTTATACCGCAATTATCAACTCAAACAATTAACGGAAGACCATTCCCTCGTGAATGAGTTAGTAAAATCTGGGGAATTATCTGAAACGGAAGCAAAAAACCATCCCCAAAAGAACATCGTCACTCGTTCAATGGGAAATAGAGAAAAAATTCAAATTGATCTGACTTCTGTCCCTATCAAAAAGAATGACTTTTTGGTTCTTTGTACAGACGGCTTGTCGAATTTGGTGGATGAAGAAGGGCTGAAACGTGTGCTCAAAGATTGGATGAGCTTGCCTGATAAAGTAACAAAACTAATCGAAATGGCTAATGAAGCAGGGGGATCAGATAATATATCTGTTTTAATCGCTCATTTCATCGAAAAAGAGGAGGGATAAAGTTGATTGAAATCGGTAAAAAAATAGGAGAACGCTACAAGATTAAGAGATTGATCGGTTCAGGTGGAATGTCTAACGTTTATTTAGGACACGACTTAATCTTGGACCGTGACGTAGCAGTAAAAGTTCTTCGCTACGATTTCCAGAATAATCGGGAAGCACTGAGACGCTTCCAAAGAGAAGCGCTGTCCGTTACGCAACTTATCCATCCAAACATTGTCGGTGTATATGATGTAGACGAAGAAGACGGACAGCAGTACATCGTTATGGAGTACGTAGAAGGAACTGATTTGAAGCAGTACATCCAAACGGTAGGGCAAGCAACGCCAGAAGACGCGGTCCATATCATGAGCCAAGTGTTGTCCGCAATGGCACTTGCTCATCGAAATCGGATCATTCACCGCGATATTAAACCGCAAAATTTATTGATTGATCGAGACAATACGATTAAGGTAACCGATTTTGGGATTGCGGTAGCTCTATCCGATACCTCCATTACTCAAACCAATACGTTATTAGGGTCGGTTCATTATATTTCACCTGAACAAGCCCGGGGAAGTGTCACCACCGTTAAATCAGACATTTATGCACTTGGTATTGTGTTATATGAACTCTTGAGCGGAGAAGTTCCTTTTGACGGAGAGTCTGCCGTTTCGATTGCGTTAAAACATTTCCAAGAACCCATGCCAACCGTACGCGAGAAGAACCCACATGTGCCGCAAAGCTTAGAAAATGTGATCTTAAAAGCTAGCGCAAAAGAACCGGCTGACCGATATGGTTCCTGTGATGAGATGTTGATGGATTTAGAAACAGCGTTGAGCCCTCAAAGAGCGCACGAATCACAGTTTGCACCAGCAGCGATGTTGGAAGAAACAAAAGTCTTAGAACCTGTTAAAATTCCTGCCAGTTCGGTACAACCTGTATCGGCAGCTCAAGTGACAGAAGAAGTAGTCAAAGAACCAAAGAAGAAAAAAGAACGTCAAAACGGGAAAGCAAATCGTTCGAAAAAACGTGGTTTCTTATTTGGACTTTTGTTCCTCTTTTTGGCGATTGGAGTATTCATCATGACGCTCGTCATGAATCAAGAACCAGAAGACATCGCGGTACCAACGATTTCAAATGTGACGGAAAATAGAGCGAAGTCTCTATTGGAAGAAGCGGGGCTTGGAGTAGGGGAAACCATTGAGGAACACGACGAAGAGATTGAAGAAGGATACGTGATTCGAACCAATCCAGAAGCAGGAGATCCGGTTCCACCGGAGACGGAAGTTGATTTATATGTCAGCTTAGGCCCCGCACCTGTCGTTATTGAAGACTATTTAGGTGAGAATTATCAAGATGTCCGCGATGCCTTGCGTGATTTAGGGTTTAGGGTAGAACGGGTGGACCAATATGATTCTGCAGCAAGTGGCACCATCATTGATCAGAGCCTGACGCCAGGTTCTGAAGAATTAACGGAAAACACGACGATTACTTTAACCGTTAGTATGGGGCCACAAACATTTACTATGGAAGATTTAACCGGTTATACACGTGAAAGTGTTCAAGGATTTGCCAATGAGTATGGTCTCGATGTTGACTTCGAAGAAGAAAACTCTGACGATGTAGCAGAAGGATTGGTAATAACGCAGTCCATTCCACCACGGAGTAACTTCACACAAGGAGAATCGCTGGTTGTGACCATTTCTGCAGGTAAGGCAGAGCCGGAAATTGTGGTCTTTTCAAAAACAATCGCCATTCCTTACGAAGCTCCTGCTAAACCGTCGACTGGCAATAGTCAAGAATCAGGAGAGAGTGAAAGTTCTGCTCCGGCAACGAACCACATCACCATTTATATGCAAGATGCCGATCACCGCATCGAAGATGTTTTTCGTGAATTCGATATAGAAGAAAGTGAAGAAGTGACCTTGAACTTCCGGATTCTAGAAGGCGAGTCAGGAGCCTATATTGTTGAACGAGATGGAAAAGTTATTATGGAAGAGAAAAACTTAACCGAATAAAGAGGAGGCGTTCCCTTGCAGAAAGGTCAAATCAGAAAAGCGTTAAGTGGGTTTTACTATGTGTTTTCAGAAGGAAAAACCTATCAAACAAGAGGTAGAGGAAACTTTCGGGTCAAAGACACCAATCCATTAGTCGGTGATTTTGTGGAATTTGAGAGTGGAAATATGGAAGAAGGTGTGCTTGTTTCCATTCTTCCCCGTAAGAACGAATTAGTTCGGCCGCCGATTGCCAACATCGATGCGGGAATTATCGTCATGTCTGCTATAGAGCCAGATTTTTCTACCTATTTAGTAGACCGGTTTTTAGTGTATTTAGAAGGGCAATTTATTGCCCCGATTATTTATATTACGAAAACAGATTTATTGGACGAAAAACAACTCGAAGAGATGAAATCTTATCAATCCGACTATCAAAAACTAGGTTATACCGTTTTCTTAGCCGATCAAAGAGCAGACGGTGCGGTAAATGCGTTGCTGGATGAACTTGGAGAACGAACGGTCGTTTTCATCGGTCAATCCGGTGTAGGGAAATCAACATTGTTGAATCAAATTCTTCCAGAACTAGCGCTTAAAACAGGTGAAATTTCTGCCTCTTTAGGAAGAGGACGACATACCACTCGTCATGTAGAGTTGATTCCTATTGGAGAAGCTCTTATTGCAGATACGCCTGGTTTCAGTAGTGTGGAACTAGAAGAGATTGAAGAAGAAAACCTACCAGATTTATTTCCTGAATTTTTAGCGAACCGTGATGAGTGTCGTTTTTCTGGTTGCTATCACTTAAACGAACCAAATTGCCGAATCAAACAACTGGTACAGTCTGGTGAGATTAGCGACTATCGCTACGAACATTACTTACAATTCCTAGAAGAAATTAAAAATAGGAAGCCAAACTATCAAAAAAACAAAAAGTAAAAGGTGTGTGATACGCGTGATGATAGCTCCTTCCATATTGAGCGCTGATTTTGCCAATTTAGCCCATGATGTGAAGCTGGTTGAGGAAGCAGGGGCAGGATATATTCATATCGATGCAATGGATGGCCAATTCGTGGATAATTTAACTTTCGGGCCGAATGTGGTAAAAGCACTTCGTCCTCATACGAAGTTGCCGCTTGATTGCCACCTCATGGTTGAGAATCCAGAAAAATTGATTCCAGCATTTGCCAAAGCAGGTGCCGATATTATTTCGATTCATGTAGAAGCGACCAAGCACATCCATGGTGCCTTACAAATGATTAAGCAAGAGAATGTGAGTGCAGGGGTTGTCATTAACCCAGGCACGCCAGTTTCAGCCATTGAACCGATCTTAAGCGAAGTAGACCTAGTATTAGTGATGACCGTAAATCCAGGATTTGGTGGACAAAGTTTTATTGAAAGTACGGTCGCTAAGATTGAAACCTTGAACCAGCTTCGCAAGGATAAAAATTATCACTATCTGATCGAAGTGGACGGCGGCATTACCGATGAAACAATTGGGCAGTGCAGCAAGGCTGGGGCAGACGTATTTGTAGCAGGATCGTACGTCTATGGCGCGAAAGATATTAAAAAAGCGATTCAAAGCTTGAAAGATGCGGCGCAACATGAATAAAAAAGCGGTCATTGTGGCAGGTGGCACAACGGGAAACTTGAATGAACATCAATCGCTGCTGAAAAATGCTGATGTCATTATTGGTGTAGATGGTGGAGCAGTGGCCTTACTTGAAGCGGGAGTGAGGGTTGACGTAGCCATAGGGGATTTTGATTCCATTTCAGCGGAAAACCTTCAACTCTTGAAAGACAAGGCTGAAAAAGTGATCGAATTGCCGGCGGAGAAGGATTTAACCGATACAGAAGCTGCATTGGAATATGCGGCGCAACAGTTGGAAGTAGATACAATTTTTATGTTGGGATTATTTGGTGGTCGGGTTGACCATATGATGAGTAATCTGTGGGTAGCCTACCATCCTGATTTCCAGGGAATCATCGAAAAGGTTGTGATGATAGATGAGGCAAATACATTGTCGTTCTATCGTCCCGGATCTTATCACGTTCATAAAGAGGAAGATAAGAAATACCTTTCCTTCATTAGCATGACCGCAGTGGAAGACTTGCGTTTAAGTGGGGTAAAGTATTCACTGGATGGGAAAGACTTTGATCATCCGATTGCTCTTGTCAGCAATGAATTTCTAGATAAAGAGATGAACTTTTCTTTTGCGGCAGGTTTAATAGCTATGGTCCAAAGTAAAGATATAATTAAAAAAAGAAGTTGAGCTGCAGACTCAACTTCTTTTTTTATGATTATACGCGTTCTACTTTACCTGATTTCAAAGCACGAGCAGAAACCCATACTTTTTTAGGTGTTCCATCAACCATGATGCGAACTTTTTGCAAGTTTGGTTTGTAGGTACGTTTTGTAGCGTTTAAAGCGTGAGAACGGTTGTTACCGGAACGGCTTTTACGTCCTGTGATGTAGCATTCTTTTGCCATTTCCTTACCTCCTTTAGTTGTATCAGAAGCACTAGTATTCGGGATGTTATTCCAATTTCATACACTTGAATAATTTATCATAATTCATTCGTGAATGCAACTCTTTTAAAGTAAAAATACTTGACACTCTTTTATTATTTTCATGCTTTTCAAAACTATATCTTGTAACTTTTGAAAAAAATAAGTACTATTAGGAAAGGAATTTTATCATTGGAGGCATATTCTTTGGTATAATGTCTACAAAGAGAGTTATTTTTAAGGGAAAATATGCTATCATGGATGTTGATTAGTGTTTATTCCGATTCATACCAAGGAGGAATTCGAACATGGCAGTGAAAATCCAAACAGAATACGGAGAAATTGGCTTAACAAATGAAGTAATCGCAACGGTTGTGGGAGGAGCTGCTACTGATAACTATGGGGTCGTCGGTATGGCAAGCAAGAACCAAATTAGAGATAACATCAACGAGATTTTGAAAAAAGAAAATTATTCAAAAGGCGTTATCGTTCGTCAAGAAGGCGAAGGTGTGGCGGTTGACGTTTATATTGTTGTTCTTTATGGAACAAAGATTTCAGAAATCTGTCGAAATGTCCAAATTCAAGTGAAATATAACTTAGAAACCATGCTTGGGTTTGCCGCAGAACAAGTGAACGTATTTGTACAAGGCGTTCGCGTACTGAACGACTAATGGAGAGATCACCATTCCACATGGTGAAGGAGGATATGTAAGGTGAATAAAACAGAATTGACTGCTAGTGATTTAAAAGCGATGGTGGAGGTCGCACAAGAGCGTTTGAGTGAAAATGCAGAATATGTGAACTCTCTGAATGTTTTTCCGGTTCCAGATGGCGATACCGGTACAAATATGAACCTTTCGTTTACTTCCGGTGCTGATCGTGTAGCACTAGCAGAAGTAGATCGCATCGATCAACTAGGAAAAGACCTGGCTAAGGGACTATTAATGGGAGCGAGAGGAAACTCTGGCGTTATTTTATCTCAATTATTCCGCGGCTTTTCAAAAGCAATGGAAGGAAAAGCTAGCCTAAATGCAAATGATTTTGCAGCAGCGTTCTCTCAAGGTGTAGAAACAGCCTACAAAGCTGTTATGAAACCTGTTGAAGGAACCATTCTTACTGTTGCTCGTGAATCGGCGAAAGAAGGCGCAGAAAAAGCGAAACATACAGATAATATCATCGAAGTGATGGAAACAGTCGTACAATCTGCAAAAGTAAGTTTGGAAAACACACCAAATTTATTAGCCGTACTGAAAGAAGTAGGGGTTGTAGATAGTGGCGGTCAAGGATTGCTCTTCATCTACCAAGGATTCCTAGAATCTTTAACGGGTGAAAAGGTTTCTGTAAAAACAAAAACAATCGAAAAAGCAGATGTAACTGAAATTGCTCACCATGAGAATTTTGGGAATATTGGCCATGCTGTTACAAGCGAAAACATTGAGTTTGGGTACTGTACAGAAATCATGGTAAGACTAGGTGAAGGAAAAACTGTCTCAGAAGAGTTCGATTACGATGTATTCCGTAATCACTTGAATGAAGTAGGGGATTCTCTCTTAGTAGTTGCTGATGATGAGATTGTTAAAGTTCACGTTCACACGGAATATCCTGGTGAAGTGATGAATTATGGTCAAAAATTTGGATCATTAGTTAAAATTAAAGTGGACAACATGCGTCTGCAACACGATGAAGTGATGGAAAAAGGGAGCGCATCAACTGCAACAGAGAAAGAAATGCCGAAAAAACCATATGGTGTCATTGCTGTGGCAGCAGGAGAAGGCGTTCAAAATCTCTTTAAGAGCCTAGGTGTTGCGACGATTATTCCAGGTGGACAAACGATGAATCCAAGTACGGAAGATATTTTGAAGGCTATTGATTCATGCAATGCAGAAAAAACAATTATCTTACCGAACAACAAAAATATTTTCATGGCTGCTGAACAAGCTGCTCAAGTATCTGATAGAGAAGTAGTGGTTATTCCATCTAAGACGATTTCACAAGGTTTGACAGCAATGTTGGCCTTTGATGATCAAGCTAATCTAGATACAAATAAAGAAAACATGACATTAGAACTTGATAATGTGAAGAGCGGTCAAATTACGAATGCAGTTCGTGATACTGAAATCGACGGCTTAGCTATCACAAAAGATGATTACATGGGTATTGTTGACGGTAAGATTGTTACTTCTCATGCAGATCGCTTCTCAGCCGTTCTAGAAACTCTTCGCCAGATGATTGATGAGGACAGTGAAATTGTCACATTGATTTACGGAGAAGAAGCAACTGAAGAAGAGACACAAAACATCGCCGACAACATTGCGGAAGAGTTTGAAGATGTTGAAGTGGAAGTTCAAGCGGGAAATCAACCGGTTTACACATACTTAATTTCAGTAGAATAAATACAACCAAAGAGGCTGGGGCTTTTGCCTCAGTCTCTTTTTGGCAGTAAACACGAAAGGAGATGATTGCAAATGACAGAGGCAGTGAAATCTGTTTACGATAGTATTGAGGTTCTTCCTGGCATCGGTCCTAAACGTTTAGAAGCGCTCCATTCTTTGGGTCTTTATACGATTTATGACTTACTCACTCATTTTCCCTTTCGTTATGAGGATATCCAAGTACGTTCTTTGGATGAAATAGAGGATCAAGAAAAAGTAACCTTAAAGGGGAATGTGGTCACCCCCGCTACGGTACATCACTATGGTTATAAGAAGAGTCGCTTGTCATTTAAGATTGCAACAGAAGATGCAGTGGTTCAAGTGACCTTCTTTAATCAACCATACTTAAAAAGCCAAGTAAACTTAGAAGAAGAAGTAATGATTTTTGGTAAATGGGACGCCTTGCGCCAGAGCTTGTCTGGATACAAAATTCTAGGTTCTAAGCCCGATCAGGACTTCGAATCGGTATACCATGTGAATAAGCATATCAAACAAAAAACATTGCTTACGATTATCCAGGCTGCCTTTCAAGAATATGCGGAGTTTATTCCGGAGATTATCCCGCAATCACTGCGTGAGCATTACCGCTTGCTAAGTCACAAAGAAGCGATTCAAGGGATGCATTTTCCTCAAAGTGAAGCAGAATTTCTCCAAGGGACCAGACAGATTATTTATCAGGAATTCCTCTTGTATCAATTGAAGTTGCAACTGATTCGTTATAATCGAAAAAAAGAGCAAGCAGGGATTGCTGTTCTTTATGATGTGAAACGATTGAAAGAATTTATCACAACGCTTCCTTTTGATTTAACCGACGGACAAAAGCGGGTGGTAAATGAAATTTGTCGTGATTTAAGAGAGCTCTTTGAGATGAATCGGTTATTGCAAGGAGATGTAGGGAGCGGGAAGACGGTTGTGGCAGTTATCGCCTTTGTAGCTACTATTTTAGGCGGATACCAAGGCGCTATGATGGTTCCAACAGAAATTCTCGCTGAACAACACTACCAAACCATTTCCGAGTTATTTGAAGGGACAGAATATACCGTTGCGCTCCTGACAGGCAGTACCAAAACAAAAGAACGCCGTGAACTCTTATTGGCTCTAGAGGAAGGCCGAATCGACCTGTTGATTGGAACCCATGCGTTGATTCAAGATGACGTGACCTTCCATAATCTCGGTTTGGTTGTGACCGACGAGCAGCACCGATTTGGAGTAAATCAGCGACAAAAATTAAACGAGAAAGGGCAAAATGCAAATGCCCTTTATATGACCGCTACACCGATTCCGCGTACATTGGCGATTACAATGATGGGGGAAATGGACGTATCGGTACTAGACCAACTGCCGGATGGACGGATTCCCATTCGAACGATTTGGACGAAGTCAGACAAAATGGAACGAGCCTTGGAGTTTATCGATCAACAGTTAGAACTGGGAAGACAAGCCTATATCATTACGCCGTTAATCGAAAAAAGTGAATTGATTGATTTGAAGAATGCGGAGGAAGTCCACCGAATGGTAAACGAGTATTACCGTGGGAAGTGGCAAGTCGGCTTGTTGCATGGTCGTCAAAAAGCAGACGAAAAAGATCGAATTATGCACGCCTTCAAAGACAATAAATACCAAGTGCTTGTTTCAACAAC
This sequence comes from Jeotgalibaca caeni, assembly GCF_028863945.1. Lineage (GTDB taxonomy): Bacteria > Bacillota > Bacilli > Lactobacillales > Aerococcaceae > Jeotgalibaca > Jeotgalibaca caeni. The sequence continues at coordinate 39,308 of NZ_JARBEA010000006.1, forward strand.
CGTTATTGAGGTTGGGTTGAACGTTCCAAATGCAACGGTAATGGTGATTCAAGATGCTGAGCGCTTTGGGCTCTCACAACTCCACCAGTTAAGAGGCCGGGTTGGTAGGGGGAGTGAAGAATCATTCTGCTTATTGTTGGCGAACCCTAAAACAGAAAATGGGAAAGAACGAATGCGCATCATGACAGAGTCCACAGATGGCTTCTATTTAAGTCAAAAGGACTTAGAGTTAAGAGGATCTGGAGATTTATTTGGAGTCAAACAAGCAGGACTACCTGAATTTAAGTATGCAGACATTGTAAAACATGAGAATGTATTAACAGCTGCCCACCAAGATGCCATGCGTTTATTGAGCCTGGAAGATTTCTTTGAGGCACCGGATTATGAACCATTGCGGAATTACTTAGATATGGAACGAAAACTTGCGAAAAATTTGCAATGATAGGAAAACAAAGATGACAATTTCCGCAGTCTTCTCTAAAATAGAAACTATCAGAATATGAAATGAGGGTAACAGATGAAAATTGCAGTAGATGCAATGGGGGGAGATCATGCTCCTCAAGCAATTATTGAAGGTATATTACGAGCAGAGAAAGAATTTAATGATGTTCAATACATCTTGTACGGAGATGGAGAACAAATAAAACCACTACTCGGAGAGAACTATAATACGGATAAAATTAAAATTGTTCATACCGACGAAAAAATTAATAGTGATGATGAACCGGTTCGCGCAGTTCGTTCCAAACGCAATGCTTCTATGGTCTTAGCTGCTCGAGCAGTTAAGAATGGGGAAGCAGATGCTCTATTCTCAGCAGGGAATACAGGAGCCTTGTTAACGGCAGGGCTCTTGATTATTGGACGTATCAAAGGAATTGATCGCCCAGGGTTGATGCCTATCCTCCCTGTAATTGGAAAAGAGAATGAGTTGTTCGTTTTGATGGATGCAGGTGCCAATGCGGACTCTAAACCAGAAAACCTACATCAATTCGGTGTTCTAGGTTCTTATTATGCAAAATTTGTAATCGGAAAAGAATCTCCACGTGTTGCCTTGCTGAATAACGGTTCGGAAGCAGGAAAAGGCAGCGAGCTGTCAAAAGCAGTATATGAAAAATTGGAGCAGGATCCTTCTCTAAACTTCATCGGAAATATTGAAGCTAGAGAACTATTTGCTGGAGATGCTGATGTGATTGTGACAGACGGATTTACCGGAAATGCAGTCTTAAAAACAATTGAAGGAACAGCCTTAACAATTATGAAGCTCATGAAAAACAGCATCCTAAATGGAGGTCTGAAGTCGAAAGTGGGCGGCCTTCTTATTAAAGATGCTCTTGGCAATGTGAAGGATACGATGGATTACTCCAAACATGGCGGAGCCGTGCTCTTTGGTTTGCGTGCTCCTGTAGTGAAAACACACGGATCTGCCGATAAGACTGCTGTATATCACACCATCAAACAAATTCGAAACATTATTTCTTCTCATGTAATTGAAGATTTAGTTGAGCACTTCGAAAAGCAAAACCAAGAAACCGCTCAATAAAGCATAGACAAAGGGTATTAAGAAAGGTAAAATAGGTATTGTGATTTTCGAACATCGATCGTACCAAATCATGAATGTATTTTAGGAGGTGTTATTTTTGTCAGAGAACGCAACACTAAATAAGATTTCCCAAATGGTGACAGAGCGCTTTGGAGTAGATGAAGAAAAAGTGACTCGAGATTTAACGTTCCAGGAAGATCTAGGCGCAGACTCACTTGATGTTGTAGAACTAATCATGGAAATGGAAGACGTTTTTAATATCCAGATTTCAGATGAAGATGCAGAAAAAATTATAACCATTGGCGATGCTGTTGATTATATTGATGCAAATAAATAAGCAGAAGTTTAATAAATGAATAATAAAAGGAAGCAACATCGACGGATGAAACGTTCGGATGTTGCTTTTTCTTAAACATCCGTTTGATTTTAGAAAAAAAGAGGCACTTAAATTAAAAAATGATGAAAAAGAGGTTGCCTTTCTAATCTTCTGTGGTTATAATTAGAAATATTAATAAACACGAAGGTGTTTGGAATATTAAGGTTTTTATAACCAACCGTTGGATTATGGATAATTTTTCAACGTTTATGTCGGTATTCACGAATAATGCACTCGATAGAAGGAGGGTATCCCATGTCAACAGGGAAACCGCTACTAGAGATTAATCATCTCCACACAGCATTCAGAATTAAAGATAACTATTATGATGCTGTAGATGATGTATCTTTGACATTAGAAAAAAATGAAATACTCGCTATTGTAGGAGAATCTGGTTCTGGGAAAAGTACGCTAGCAACCACAATTGTAGGACTTCACAACAAAGCTAACACCCAAATTACGGGAGAAGTTCTTTATCAAGACTTGAATTTGATTGATCTAAACGAAACGTTGTATAACCGCATTCGCGGGAATGACATCGGCATGATTTTCCAAGATCCATTGTCAGCCTTAAATCCACTGATGACGATTTTTGATCAAATTGAAGAAGCTTTAATCTATCACACGAAAATGTCTCAAGAAGAACGAAAAAATCGTGTTTTAGAATTACTCGACCAAGTAGGGATTCCAAATCCTGACCGGGTTGCTCGTCAATATCCACACCAACTTTCTGGTGGGATGCGCCAACGGGTTGTAATTGCCATTGCTCTGTCTTGTAAGCCACCAATTATTATTGCCGATGAGCCTACAACAGCACTTGACGTTACAATTCAAGCTCAAATTTTGGATCTGTTGAATCAATTACAAGATGAAACAGGCGCTGGTATCATTCTGATTACCCATGACTTAGGGGTAGTTGCTGAAACAGCCGATCGGGTAGCCGTTATGTATGCAGGAGAAATCGTTGAGATGGCCTCTGCTGTAGAATTGTTTACCAATCCAAAACATCCTTACACACGTTCCTTATTGAAGTCGATGCCTCAATCTGATGAGCTAGAAGGGGAGTCAGAAGAGTTACACGTGATTCAAGGGACTGTTCCATCATTAAAGAATCTGCCAAGAAAGGGTTGCCGTTTTGCAGCTCGGATCCCATGGATTCCAGCAGAAGCTCATGAAGCGAATCCTACCTTACACCAAGTAGCTCCTGATCATTTCGTGAGATGTACGTGTCACGAACATTTCCATTTTGAAGGGGAGGCTGAATAAAGTGGGATTTATGCAAATTCAAGACTTAAAAGTACATTATCCAATTAGAAGTGGCTTTTGGAATAATGTTACCGACCATGTATATGCGGTCGATGGAATTAACTTAGAGATTGAAGAAGGAAAGACATACGGTTTAGTTGGTGAATCCGGTTCTGGTAAATCTACGGTCGGAAAGTCCATTATTGGATTAGAAAAAATTACATCTGGTAAAGTTTTCTATGAAGGTGAAGACGTAACAAACAAAGCTCGTAAACGTACTTCCGGCTATAACCGGAATGTGCAAATGATTTTCCAAGATTCCATGTCCAGTTTGAATCCACGGAAACGGGTCATTGATATTATCTCTGAACCATTGGATAACTTTGAACGGTTATCTCCTGATGAAACCATCAGACGTGTCAATGAATTATTGGACATTGTAGGGATGCCGGAAGATGCACTATACAAGTACGCCCATGAATTTTCAGGTGGACAAAGACAGCGGATCGGAGTTGCCCGTGCTGTAGCAACCAATCCAAAATTAATTATTGCGGATGAGCCTGTATCAGCATTGGACTTATCAGTTCAAGCGCAAGTACTGAACTTTATGAAACGAATCCAAGAAGAATACAATGTTTCTTATTTATTTATTTCCCATGACCTGGGTGTTGTAAAACATATGTGTGATAATTTAGCTATTATGTATCGTGGTCGTTTCGTAGAGTACGGAAATAAAAAAGACATTTATAATAATCCGCAACACATTTATACAAAACGTTTGCTTTCAGCGATTCCATCTATTGATCCAGTAAATCGTCTGGCTCATAAGGAAAGACGTTTAGAAGTAGAAAGAGAATACACGATGAACCAAGAAAAATATTATGACGAAAAAGGCCGTGTCTATGATTTGAACCCTCTTTCTGAATCCCATTATGTAGCATTAAGACCTGAAGATGCAAAGGGAGGGAACTAATATGTGGAAAACAATTCTTAGACGTGTCCTACTGATGATTCCGCAAATCATTATTCTGAGCTTGTTCGTTTTCCTAATGGCACAAGCAATGCCAGGGGATCCGTTTACCGGATTAATCACTCCTGAAATGGACCCTGCAACGATTGAAAAGTTAAAAGAAGCTGCTGGATTGAATGATCCTTGGTATATCCAATATTGGAACTGGATCACCAATGCCTTGCAAGGTGATTTTGGTCGAAGCTTTACTTATAAAATTCCAGTAACAAATGTCATTGGTGATAGTGTTGGAAATACCATCTGGTTATCCATTGTATCGTTAATCTTCACTTACTTAATCGCTATTCCGCTTGGAATGTATGCGGGTCGTCACAATGGCGCTTGGGGAGACAAAGCAATCAGTTTTTATAACTACTTAAGTTACGCAATTCCAACTTTCGTATTCGCTTTGCTGCTGATTTGGATTTTCGGATTCACATTAGGTTGGTTCCCAACCAGAGGTACCGTTCAAACAGGTGTAGCGCCTGGAACGCTTGAGTATGTATGGAGCCGTTTCTATCACTTGATCTTACCGGCATTGTCCTATGCGTTGCTCGCCACAACCAGTACGATTCAATACTTACGTACGGGAGTAATTGATGCAAAGCAAGAAGACTATGTACGGACAGCACGCTCAAAAGGTGTTCCTGAAAACAAAGTTTACAGCAAGCATATTTTCCGTAACTCCATTTTGCCGATTGCTTCCTTTATCGGGTATGACATTACCGGATTAATTGGTGGATCAATCTTTATCGAACGAATCTTCTCCTTCCCTGGGATGGGTCGATTGTTCATCGATTCGCTATTAGCTCGTGACTACAGTGTCATAACTGCACTTGTTCTTCTATTTGGGATCGCGGCGTTATTCGGTACACTCTTATCAGATATTATTATGAGTATCGTTGACCCACGTATTCGAATTGAATAGAAAGAGATAGAAAAGGAGGTATAAATCATGCATTCAGAAGATCAAAAAAAATCCGGAAAAATGGAAGAGATTGCTACTGAGATTGAGCAACTGGACCACACGGATTCCAATCTAGATACATTACCAGAAACAACAGATAGTTCTGGAGCGGTAATTGGCTTTCAAGTAATTGCCCGTGAATTTACAAAAGATAAATTAGCTATGTTTTCCTTAGGCTTACTTATTGTGCTACTACTCGTCATTTTCATTGGGTCTTATGTAGGATTTGACCAATCAGAAGTGATGCGTGTTCAAATCTTGAAACGATACGCTGCACCTGGCGCCGAGTATCTTCTCGGAGCAGATGAAGGTGGGCGTGACGTATTCGGACAACTTTTCATAGGCGCTCGTAATTCCATCATCATTGGATTCAGTGTTACGATCCTTACCGGTATCATCGGGATCGGCCTTGGTATTATCTCTGGTTACTATGGTGGAATCATCGACAATATTTTAATGCGTATTGTAGACTTCATTATGGTATTGCCAATTAACATGATTATTATTGTTTTTGTTTCGATTGTTCCTACTTATAATATGTTTACGTTTGTGTTGATTATGAGTGCTTTCAGTTGGGTAGGGAAGGCTCGGATTTTCCGAAGCCGTACTTTATCCGAGTCGGAGCGGGATTATGTAAATGCATCGAAAACATTGGGAACAAGCGATTTGAAAATTATGTTCCGCGAAGTGATGCCTAACTTGAGTTCATTGATTATCGTTAACTCGACTTTGAACTTTGCTGGTAATATTGGAATTGAGACTGGTCTTAGCTTCTTAGGATTCGGCCTACCACCAAGTACACCAAGCTTAGGCACACTCATTGGGTTTGCGACATCCCCAGATGTCATCGAGAATAAAACTTGGGTTTGGTTGCCTGCATCAATATTAATTTTAGTACTGATGCTAAGCATAAACTATGTCGGTCAAGCGTTGCAGCGTGCGGCAGACTCTAAACAAAGATTAGGTTAGAAAAGGGAGGAAAAAAATATGTTGAAGAAAAAATTAGGTTTGGTTTCTTTAGCTACATTTGCTTTAACACTAGCTGCTTGTCAAGGCGGTGGAGAAGGTAGCGATACAACTGAAACAACAGGATCGACTGGTTCAACTGGGTCGACAGAAACAGGATCAACAGAATCAAATGCTGGCGGAGAGGCTAATCTTGTAACGTTTGATACCGTTATGCAAAATGATGAAGATTCAATCGAAGGTGGAACCTTGCGTTACGCAATGGTTGCTAGCTCTCCTTTCCAAGGGATTTTCAGCCCAGAGTTCTATGAAGATGCATATGACTCTGAGTTAATGGGCTTCACTCATGAATCTTTATTCTCAGTAGATGAGAACTTCATGTTATCTCAAGAAGGTATGGCTACCTTTGAATTTGACCAAGAAGCTAAAAAAATCTCCATCACTTTGCGTGATGACTTGAAATGGTCTGACGGCGAACCGTTGACAACAGAAGACGTATTGTTCTCTTATGAAGTAATTGGTCACCCAGACTATACGGGTGTTCGTTACGGAGCAGACTTCTCGAATATCGTAGGGATGCAAGAGTACAAAGATGGACAAGCAGATACAATTTCAGGTATCCAAATTGTTGACGAAAAAAATATCACTATCGAATACATTGAAGTAAACCCATCGATTTTACAATCTGGTGGTGGAATTTGGGGATACCCAATGCCTAAACACCAATTGGGAGAAGTTCCAGTTGCTGAAATGGAATCCGCTCCAGAAATCCGTCAAAATCCAATTGGCGCAGGTCCATTCCGCGTTAAATCGATTACGGCTGGTGAGTCTGTTGAATACGAAGCAAATGAGTATTACTGGAAGGGCGCTCCTAAATTAGACGGAGTTGTATTGGAAGTAGTTGCTCCTACAACAATCGTTTCTGAAATGGAGAATGGAAACTACGACGTAGCTTCTATGCCTACTGACCAATACGATACATACAAAGATTTTGAAAACATCACGTTGCTAGGTCGCCAAGAATTGGCATATACCTACCTCGGATTCAAATTAGGACACTGGGATGCTGAACAAAGTAAAAACGTTCTAGACCCAGATGCTAAAATGGCTGACGTAGAATTGCGTAAAGCAATGGCATATGCGATTGACAACAACGCAATTGCTGAATCGTTCTACCAAGGACTACGTGAGAATGCTACAAGCATGATTCCACCAGTATTTGAAGACTTTGTAAACCGTGATATTGAAGGATTCAACTATGATCCAGATATGGCAAAACAAATCTTGGATGATGCTGGATACGAAGATACAGACGGAGACGGCATGCGTGAAACTCCTGAAGGTGAAGAGTTGGTAATCAACTTTGCATCGATGGCTGGTGGCGCAACTGCTGAACCAATCGCACAATACTATATCCAAGAGTGGCAAAATGTTGGTTTGAATGTTCAACTTTCAACGGGTCGTTTGATTGAGTTCCAAGCATTCTATGACTTAGTAGAAGCTGACGATCCAGAAATCGACATCTACCAAGCTGCATGGGGAACTGGACACGATCCAAACCCAACTGGACTATACGGTGAAGATGCTTCTTACAACTACACTCGTTACGTGGATGAAGAAAACAACGAAATTCTAGGTCGTATCAACTCTGAAGAGTCATTTGATCCAGAATTCAAGTTCCAAGCATTCCGTGACTGGCAAGAGCATATGTTCGAAAACGTTCCTGTTATCCCTACCCTATGGCGTTCAGAAGTCTTCGCAGTTAATAACCGCGTGAAGAACTATGACATCACATACGGAACAACAGATGGCTGGGAAGCTGTAGAACTAACAGCTGAAACAGCATACTAATACGTATATAGAAGGAAGAGTGGAGAATATTCTCTGCTCTTTCTTTTTTTGATAAAAAATGAACGGATGCATGAAATGGAAATATAACGTATAATAGATGAGTATTCATCTCAAAATAGGAAGGAGGATTCATATGCAAGAATTAACAAAAATGATTCAAAAAGATTATGGGATTATTTTTAAGGATGCATCGATTTTATCGGAAGCATTTACCCATTCATCTTATGTGAATGAGCATCGTCTAATGAATTTAAAACATAATGAACGTGTAGAATTTCTCGGAGACGCTGTTTTAGAAATCATTGTGTCCGAATTTCTGTTCTATCACTATCCGGATTGGAACGAGGGGAAATTGACCCGTTTGCGTGCACAGCTTGTGTGCGAGCCAAGCCTTGCCTCATTCGCGAAAGAATGTCGATTTGATCAACATATTCGCTTAGGTAAGGGTGAAGAAAATATGAATGGACGACAAAGACCTGCTTTGCTCTGTGACTTGTTTGAGGCATTTGTTGGTGCCGTATTTTTAGATCAAGGAATGGAAGCAGCGAAGCAATTTATCCACCAAGTCGTACTCTCGAAGATTAAAGAGGATGCTTTTTCACATGCGATGGATTATAAAACATTGCTACAAGAAGAATTACAAAAAAATGGCGATATTAAAATTAAATATGTCCTCTTAGTAGAAGAGGGTCCTTCCCATTCCAAGCGATTTGAAGTAGCTGTTCAAGTCGACGATAAGACGTTAGGGACAGGGGTAGGAACGAGTAAAAAGCTTGCAGAGCAAAGTGCAGCAAAAGAAGCTCTACAAGACGTATTGAGAAAATGAAATCTATGTTCGAGGAAGGATGTTTTATTTGCATCTCGAAAGAATTGAAATAACCGGATTTAAGTCCTTTGCGGATAAAACAATCATCGAATTCGACAAAGGAGTAACGGCAATTGTCGGACCAAACGGGAGTGGAAAGAGTAACATCTCTGAAGCCGTTCGTTGGGTTTTGGGTGAACAGTCTGCGCGTAATTTACGCGGCAAGAAGATGAATGACATTGTCTTTTCTGGATCCCAAACCAGGAAGCAAGTGAATATTGCAGAAGTGACGATTGTCTTAAATAATGAGGATCATTCGCTTCCGCTTGATTTTACTGAAATCAGCCTAACCAGAAGACTCAATCGTAATGGCGACAGCGATTGCTTTATCAATAAGAAGCCTTGTCGGTTAAAAGACATCACTGATTTACTCATGGATTCAGGGATTGGGAAAGACTCGTTTTCCATGATTTCGCAAGGGAAAGTGGAACAAATTTTCCAAAACAAGCCTGAAGACAGACGTGCGATTTTTGAAGATGCTGCTGGTGTAGCGAAGTACAAGAATAGAAAAACAAGCGCTGAACGAAAGTTAGCTGATACGGAAGAACATTTGAACCGTGTCGAAGATATTCTTCATGAAATCAAAAACCAGCTCATCCCTCTTGAAAAGCAAAGGAATACAGCCGTTCGATATCAAGAAATGAAGCAACAACTAAGCGAAATTGAAATTGCCTTAATGGTAGTGGAAATTGAAGCATTGAATGAACAATGGCAACTAAACAAAGTAGAGATGACGCACTATAAAGAACAAGCTGCCCAGATGGAAAGCAAACAAAAAGTAGGGCAAGATACATTGACGCAGCTAAAAGCTGCCTCTTTGGAAAATGAAAGTGAACTCGCTGCCCTGCAAGAAGAGTATATTGCCATTATTCGAAAAATTGAACAATTAGAAGGGCAAAAGAATATCCTCGAGCAAAAAGCAGACTTTTCAGCAAAAAATAAAGAAGAACAGCAAAAAATGCTCGAACAAAAGAAATTGTTAATTGAACGAGCCACGAAGCAGCGGCATACATTGTCCGAGTCAAGGAAACAGAAGTATGCCATTCGTAAAGAACTACAAGAGAAAATTGCGGAATTACAGGAGAACGTAACCAAGCTTTCTCAAGACAAGAACGATTGGATTCAAGAGTTGCGCGACACATATATTGAAAAGCTGCAGCTCCAATCGACCAATAAAAATACACTGCACCATTTAGAGAAAGATCAAGCGCAGTTAATGGAATCTCTCACTTCGTTACGTAAAAAGATAAATGAGATGACACGCTTGTTAGAAGCAAGTAAGGCTGCTTTCTCAAAAGAAGAAGAACAAGTAACCAGTTTACAAGCAGCAATTCAAGCTCATGAGAGTGAGTTCGAACAAGTTCGTACGAATGTAGCTGGGAATCAAGAGGTTCTGGAAACAGACAACCAAAAACTGCTTCAACTCTCAAAAGCAATTCAACAGGCTGAGGCAAGAAGAGAAAGCTTGGTAGAATTAGAAGAGAGCTATGCCAGCTACTATCAAGGTGTAAAAGAAATTCTCAAGCGTAGGGAAACCATTCGAGGAATCCATGGCCCTATTGGAGAACTATTCCAAGTGCCAGAAACGTACACCTTGGCCATTGATACTGCATTAGGCAGTGCCATTCAACACATCGTAGTGACCGATACAGAGGCTGCTTCGAATGCGATTGCGATTTTGAAACGAAATCACCTTGGACGAGCTACCTTTCTGCCCCTTAGTGTCATAAAAGGGCGGAGTGTACCAAGCTATTTGGTCCATGACTTGATGGAAATTCCAGGGTTTATCGGAATCGGATCCGATTTAATCACATACGAATCAGACTATACTGCGATTGCCGCTAATTTGTTAGGAACAACAATTATTGCAGAAGACCTGCAGAGCGGGCTAGCGCTTGCTAGAAGAAGTGAAAATCGCTACCGAGTTGTTTCCTTAGAAGGCGATATTATTCATGCGGGTGGGTCCATGACAGGTGGGGCAACCAAGAAACAACAAGGAAGCTCCGTATTCAGCAGAAAGAACAGCATTGAGAAGCTGTCGGCATTTTTAGATGATAAAACAGCTCTTTATCAAAAATTGGATGCGAATTATAAAACGATTCAGCAACAAGTACATGAGCAACAAACACGTAAGGAACAACTACAAACAGAGTTAAGCAAGTTCCGTTTTGAATTAGAACGGCATGAGGAATCCAAGGAACGCGAAGAACAGCAAGTAAAACGACTGGAAGAAGAGTTAGTGGCTAGCGAGTACGAGTGGCGAATCTTGGAGAAGAATCGAGTAGAGATGACAGAAGAATTAGCGAGCGAGCAGAAATTGAAGGGTGAGCTGGCAGAAGAAATCCAAGCATTGAAAAAAAATATGGATGATTCTACTTTAAGTGAAGAAGAACGCCAGAAACGTCTGCAACTCATTCAACAAGAACTGCAACAAAAGCAACAAGAGGCTGCCATCATACAAGAACAAGAGAAGCAGCTGCGACGAGACATCCAGCAGTTAAGTGAAGCAATTGAAACGGAAACCCAAACGGTTACAGCTATTCAAGATAGCTTGCTACAGGCTTCTGTAATGGAAAGTTCCGAGTACCAGTCAATTGATGAAGTCAACGAACGTCTAGTGATTGATCAAGCTTCTCGAACCGACTTGGATGGGAAAATAAAAGCCAAGCGAACGGCAAAAAAAGAGTTGGATGAAAAGATTTCAACAGAAGAAGCAACACTCCAATCCATTCGTTCGACCATCAAAATCGCGTGGGAAGAATTGGCCAAACTGGAGAGCAGCTCCAGCCGCTACGAAGTTGCCATCGACCATCATTTGAATCGTTTGAGCGAGGAATATGGGTTGAGCTATGAAGCTGCCAAGGGGACGTATCAGCTTTCACTTCAAGTAGGCGAAGCTGCTGCACGAGTGAAGCAACTGAAACAAGACATTCAAGCATTAGGTCCCATCAACTTAACTGCGATTGAGGAATACGACCGTATTCTAGAACGCTATGAGTTTCTTTCGAAGCAACAGTTGGATCTAGTTACTGCAAAAGATATCTTACTGCATACGATGAGTGAAATGGATCAAGAAGTTTCCTTGCGGTTTGAGCAGATGTTCAAACAAATTAAGCAGCAATTTGAGATTACCTTTCCACGTTTATTCGGTGGAGGGAAAGCAACCATCGAGCTGACGGATCCGACCAACCTTTTAGAAACAGGAATCGAGATTATCGCGCAGCCTCCAGGGAAGAAATTACAACAATTGAGCCTTCTTTCAGGCGGAGAAAAGGCGTTCACAGCCATAGCACTACTCTTCTCCATTATTGAAGTGTCACCTGTGCCGTTTTGTATCCTAGATGAAGTAGAAGCTGCTCTAGATGAAGCGAATGTGGTGCGTTTTGGCCGCTACCTTGCTTCTTTTGAAAAGCAGACCCAATTTATTGTGATTACGCACCGAAAGGGTACAATGGAAGAAGCAGATGTATTGTATGGAGTAACGATGCAAGATTCTGGTGTATCACGCTTAGCTTCCATCCGTTTTGAAGACCAAGACGTTGTATTGGAAGGGAAATAGCAGTAGAGGAGTTTGATGAATGATTAAGTTAATTGCGCTGGATTTGGACGGGACGTTACTTAATTCGGAAAAACAAATCAGCGATCGTAATAAAGCAGTAATTCAACAAGCAAAAGAAAAAGGCATCAAAGTCGTCCTTTGTACAGGGAGACCGCTTGGTGGAATCAAGCAATACTTAGAAGAGTTGAATCTTCTGGAAGATGGCGACTACTCGATTACGTATAATGGGGGACTGGTGCAGAATAATCGTACTGGGGAAGTCCTTTCCCAGAAGACCCTTTCCTATGAACAAGTGAAAGAAATTTATGCTTGCAGCCAAGAGCTGTCGGTACCTATGAACATGATTGACTTGGAATACGTGTATGAACCGGCTTATCCGGCCGGACATGATTCCCTGTATCCAAGTTTATTGAGTTCCAGTTTGCCATTTGTAAAGCGTAACATGGATACATTCAGTGCGGATCACGTCTTCAATAAAGTGGTATTTTGTACGGCTCCCGATCGTTTGGACGAAGCCATTGCTCGCATTCCAGATTCTATGAAGCAACGCTACTCCATGATGAAGTCAAGACCGTTACTTTTTGAAATCATGCATCCAGAAGTAGATAAGGGGAATGGAATTTCTGTCTTATGTGACTTGCTGGGGTATACCAATGATGATGTGATGGCTTGTGGGGACGAAGAAAATGATTTGGCAATGCTTCAATTTGCTGGATTCCCTGTGGCGATGGATAATGCCAGTGATGAATTAAAAAGTCATGCTACCTTCATTACGAAGACGAACAACGAAGACGGCGTAGCGTATGCTATTGAGCAATTAGCATTAAAAGATTAAAAAGGATGTGAGAAGATGGGATTATTTGATCGAATTAAACGAGCTTTTACCGGAGAAGATGTTACAAAAGAACCGGTTAATGAAGAGAAACGTATTGTCATTGAAAAATATGACAAGGGGATGGAAAAAACAAGAAAGAGTTTTTCCGAAAAAATCAACGAATTATTTGCCGGTTTCCGAGAGGTGGACGAAGATTTCTTCGACGACCTAGAAGAAGTCCTGATTTCTGCGGATGTTGGCTTCGATATGACCTTGGCTATTTCTGATGTATTACGCGAAGAAGTACGCTTGAAAAATGTCCGCTCCGGCGAACAAGCAAAGAACGTAATCGTGGAAAAAATGGTTGAGATTTATGAACGTGGAGAAACCAGCTTACCAACAATCAATGAAAATCCAAACGGCCTGACAGTCATCCTTTTTGTTGGGGTAAATGGTGTTGGGAAAACAACAACGATTGGAAAGTACGCCCATCAACTGAAACAAAATGGAAAGAAAGTTCTGCTAGCAGCAGGAGATACCTTCCGTGCTGGAGCAATCGAACAGCTTGAAGTATGGGCAGAACGTGTCGGTGTAGATGTAGTAACGAGCAATGCGAAGTCCGATCCAGCAGCAGTCGTTTTTGACGCTCTGAAGAGAGGGAAGAGCGAAGGGTACGATTACTTGCTGGTCGATACCGCAGGACGTTTGCAAAATAAAGTGAACTTGATGAAGGAATTGGAAAAAATAAACCGCATCATCACACGTGAAAATGAAAACGGACCTTCTGAAACCTTATTAGTTTTGGATGCAACTACCGGACAAAATGCGTTGATTCAAGCGAAGCAATTCAAAGAAACGACAAATGTAACGGGCTTGATTCTAACCAAACTAGATGGTACGGCAAAAGGTGGCGTTATTCTAGCGATTCGTCAAGAGATGGATATCCCGGTGAAATTCGTCGGGCTGGGCGAAGGGATGGACGATTTACAAGTTTTCGATCCAGAACAATACATCTATGGCCTCGTAAAAGACTTGGTCGAGAAAAAAGCATAGGAACGTTGAATAGAGGCGATATGATTCTGCCTCTATTTCATTTTCTCTTGACTGGAAGCGGGAATATCAGTATGCTTAAGAATGATGTAAAGGCTCTAGCTTGACATTGTCTTTCAGTAGAGGAGGGGTTTCATGGAACTAGAAAAAACGAATTATATGAATACCTTATTTGAATTCTATGATGTATTGCTAACCGATAAGCAACAAGGTTATCTTTCCCTCTATTATGGTGATGATTATTCGCTAGGTGAAATTGCAGAGGAATTTGAAGTAAGTAGACAAGCCGTATACGATAACATTAAACGTACGGAAAAAATACTGATTGGGTATGAGGAAAAGTTGCATTTGGTTGAAAATTTCTTGTTACGCAAGGAAGTGTACGACCAACTGAAAGGATATGTAGCAAAAACATATCCGAGCGACCATGATTTACACCGGATGATTAAACAACTGGAATCATTCGATGAGTAGAAAATAAGGGATGTGACAAAGAATGGCGTTTGAAGGATTATCCGATCGCTTGCAAGGAGCAATGACGAAAATCGGCAAGAAAGGTAGAATTACCGAAGCCGATTTGAAAGAAATGATGCGTGAAGTTCGTCTCGCTTTATTGGAGGCTGACGTAAACTTCAAAGTTGTAAAAGACTTTGTAAAAAAAGTAAATGAACGAGCACTTGGTTCGGATGTGTTGGAGTCTCTTTCTCCTGCACAACAAGTTGTAAAGATTGTAAATGAAGAGTTAACTGAATTAATGGGGGGAACCCAAGACCCGTTTATCTTCTCTAAAAAGCCACCTACCGTTGTGATGATGGTTGGGTTGCAAGGTGCTGGTAAAACCACCACAGCCGGTAAATTAGCCCAGTACATGAAAAAAAGAGAGAACAAGCGTCCACTACTAGTCGCAGCTGACGTTTATCGTCCAGCTGCTATTAATCAGTTGCAAACCATTGGTAGCCAACTGAGCTTCCCCGTCTATGCAAAAGGAACCGATGCAAATCCGGTTGATATTGCGAGAGAAGCGGTAGAAGAAGCACGTCTACAAGGCCGAGATCTAGTTATCATCGATACGGCAGGACGTCTGCACGTAGATGAAACCTTAATGACGGAGTTAAAAAATATTAAAGCTGCCGTGAACCCGGACGAAATTCTCTTTACCGTGGATGCAATGACCGGGCAAGACGCAGTAAACGTTGCCCAAGCCTTTAACGAACAACTCGGTATTACCGGTGTAATCTTAACAAAACTAGACGGTGACACGCGAGGCGGGGCTGCACTTTCCATTCGTTCTGTAACTGGAAAGTCGATTAAATTTACTGGACAAGGTGAAAAGTTAGACGACATTGAACCGTTCTATCCAGACCGGATGGCTTCCCGTATTTTGGGAATGGGGGATATGCTGACTTTAATTGAGCGTGCCCAACAAGATTACGATGAAGAAAAAGCGAAGGAAATGGCAGAGAAGATTCGCGAAAATTCCTTCAACTTTAATGACTTTATTGAACAAATGGATCAAGTATCCAACATGGGACCGCTAGATGACTTGTTGAAGATGATTCCAGGGATGAGTAATCTACCAGGAATTGATCAAGTGAAAATTGACCCTAAAGATATGGCCCACATGAAAGCGATTGTTCTCTCCATGACACCAGAAGAAAGAGAGAATCCAGAACTTCTTTCTCAGAGTAGACGGAAACGGATTGCGAAAGGTTCAGCTCGATCATTGGCAGAAGTAAATCGCATGATCAAGCAATTTAACGAATCACGTAAGATGATGAACCAAATGTCTAAAGGAAACTTTGGCGGTATGGAAAACTTGATGGGGAATGGTCCAAAAGGCAAATTAAGCCAATTAGCCATGAAACGGGTTGCTCGTCAAATGGGCAAGAAAAAGAAAAAGAAGAAAAAATAACCCTGTAAAGAAAAAATACTTTACAAGCTCTAGATAAACTGGTATCATAGCTTTTGTGAGATTGAAACAGACGGAGGTGTAATAAACAAATGGCAGTAAAAATACGTCTAAAACGTATGGGTTCTAAAAGAAACCCATTTTACCGTGTAGTTGTAGCTGATTCTCGTGCGCCACGTGATGGCCGCTTCATCGAGAAAGTTGGGACTTATAACCCAGTTGTAGAACCAGCAGAAGTTAAATTTGATGAAGAATTAGTGTTGAAATGGTTGGCAAACGGTGCACAACCTTCTGATACAGTTCGTAACCTACTTTCACAAGAAGGTATCATGAAAAAATTCCACGATTCCAAAAACGCTAAATAATTTTGGAAGCTAGTCAGAAGCATTCATCAACCAAAAGGATGGTGGGAACATGCCTGATATTAAAGAATTAATTCTAACGATGGTAATGCCACTCGTTGAACATCAGGATGACGTCAATATTGAAGTCAAAGAGACCGATGAATTCATGGAATATCATTTGTCTGTTAACCCTGAAGATGTGGGTCGCATTATCGGAAAACAAGGACGAGTCGCCCGATCTATTCGGACGATTGTCTACAGTGTTCGTACGAAACAAGCAAAACGCGCTCGTCTCTTAATTGAAGGCGGCGAATAAGCCTAGCTCGTACGGAAAAATTGGATAACAAAAGAAGCGGACATTCATACGAAAGTTGAATTTGTCCCTTTTTTTGTATCAAAAAGAAGAGGTGGCAAGATGCAAAAATATTTCGACGTGGGTCGGATTGTGAACACCCAAGGATTAAAAGGGGAAGTTCGAGTCATTTCCGTCACAGACTTTAGTGAAGAACGGTATCAACCTGGTTCTGTTTTGACGTTGTTCCAAGAGGGGAAAGAACCGATGGAATTGCGTGTAAATAGTCATCGGAAGCATAAAAACTTTGATTTACTTACCTTCGAAGGACTAAACCGAATCGAACAAGTAGAAGTTTTTAAGGGCGGTACCTTGAAGATTACGGAAGAACAGCTTCACGAACTAGACGAAGACGAGTTCTACTACCACGAAATAATCGGCCTAACAATCGTTACAGAAGAAGGGGAAGAACTAGGAACGATTAAAGAAATTCTTCCTTTAGGTTCCAATGACGTTTGGGTTGTGAAACGAAAAGGTCATAAGGATTTGCTGCTTCCTTACATTAAAGATGTGGTACAAGAAGTTGACTTAGAAGCTGGAGTAGCTCGAGTTAAGTTATTGGAAGGAATGTTAGACGAATGAAAATGGATGTCCTCACGCTCTTCCCTTCCATGTTTGAGGGACCTCTTTCAGAGTCCATCATTGGAAAGGCAATTGACAGAGAGATTGTGTCCATCGATACGATAAACTTTCGTGATTTTGCGGAAGGGAAGCATAAAACCGTAGACGATTATCCATTTGGCGGCGGAGCAGGAATGCTGTTGAAAGCTCAGCCTATTGTCGATGCATTGGCAGACATTCATGAACGTGCTCCAGAAACGAAGAAGCGTATTATTTTAATGGATCCTGCGGGTAAACGGTATGATCAAAAAATGGCAGAAGAACTGGCTCAGGAAGAACATCTTGTTTTTATTTGCGGACACTATGAAGGGTTCGATGAGCGAATTAAAGCCCATGTTACCGATGAAATCTCCTTAGGCGACTTTATTTTAACGGGTGGCGAGTTGAGTGCCATGGTGATGATCGACAGCATTGTACGTTTATTACCTGAGTCGCTAGGGAATAGCTTGTCAAACCAAACTGATTCCTTTTCTACTGGATTGTTGGAGCAACCGCAATACACGAGACCACGTGACTTTAGAGGTGAGATGGTTCCAGATGTGTTAGTCAGCGGAGACCATGCCAAAATAGCAGCGTGGCAAGCGAAAGAATCATTGCGTAAAACCTGGCAACGACGTCCTGATCTGTTAGATAAAATGGAACTGGATGAGCAGCAAAAGCAATGGTTAATCAGCTTTGAAAAAGAATAAGTTGTCAATGAAAACCACTTTACAGTGATTCAATAATATGTTAAACTCTTACGAGTGAGCAGTGAAATGCTCAGAGAAAACGATATTCCGCTGAATGAGTGCATGCTCGTCATGAATGTTTGTTGGAAGGAGAAGAAAAAAATGAATTTAATTGATGCTATTACACAAGATCAATTGCGTAGCGATATTCCTGCATTCCGTCCTGGAGACACAGTTCGCGTTCACGCTCGTATCGTTGAAGGTACTAGAGAACGTATCCAAATCTTCGAAGGCGTTGTAATCAAACGTCGTGGACAAGGAATCAGCGAAACGTATACAGTTCGTAAAATTTCGAATGGTGTAGGTGTGGAACGTACATTCCCACTACATTCACCTCGTGTTGCTCAAATCGAAGTAACTCGCTTTGGTAAAGTTCGTCGTGCGAAATTGTACTACTTACGCGATTTACACGGAAAAGCTGCTCGTATTCCAGAGCGTCGCCGTTAATCTTAAACAAAAAATGGAGTCAGGAGCAATCCTGGCTCTTTTTTGTTTTAAAGGAGTAAACGAAAGCGCTTGAATATGCTATACTGGAAAAAGAAGAAAAGGGGGAAATAGAGTGAAAGTATTAGAAGAATTAGATAAATTATTTGCGGAGAAAAAGTTACCTCTAAAAAGACAAGAGATTCAAAATAATCAGTCAGTCTATCAAGGAACCTTCATGGTACGTCCGAATAAGCGGATTCCATTCGGAATTGTTGTAGTCCATGGTGAAGGAGCAGTCGACTTTCAGATTGCTTACAAACGAATTGGTTACTTGACGAATTATGCAGATAAAGCAAGAGTACTTGAATTGATCAACGAATTGAATATGGGTAAATCATTTTATTATACAGTCTGCTTGAATGCGGACGGAGAAATTATGATGAAGACAATGGCTAAAACTACGGAAGATGTGCGTCCACTATATGAGATGCTAATTGTAGGCTCCAATGTCTTGCGCCATGTGGTTGAACAAATTGAAAAAATTATCCCGCCAGAAGAATAAAGTAGGTAAAACCAGGCCAGAGTCTCCACTCTGACCTGGTTTTTTTGCGTTTTGGACAAGTAGGTTGAATGTGATGAGCTCACTTGTCCGGAAACAGCCAGAGATGGACAACTGAGACTTTTTCATCTATACCACTTGTCCAAAAAAGAAAAAAATGGACAAGTGAGCGAATAAAGCAAGCATCACTTGTCCATTAGTATAGAAGCAGCGAATCTTATATTCCAAAAAAGTTTTCTAAATAAATCGCCAATCCATCTTCATCGTTGGTAAAGTCCGTTACATCATTTGCAATTTTCTTCAACGCATCAATGCCGTTCTTCATCACAACACCATGACCGGCATAGTCAATCATCTCGATATCATTGTCCTCATCGCCAAAAGCAAGAATATCGTGCCGAGCAATCTGGTAATAGTTCGCGACCACTTCGACGCCTAATGCTTTCTGAATGCCTGCTCCAACAATCTCTAAACAAGGCATGTCGCCGCCCCAAGTTCGAACGGATACAACATTACTGCCGTATTCACTTAGAATCTGATTGCGAATGGGTTCTTGTTTTTCGGAATCCATGAATAGATTCAGCGCTGTTGGGCGCTCAGCAAGAGTTGTGTTCGCAGTAATCGGAGTAGGGACGGTGTGTGCAGGGAAAAAGGGGTTCACAGGAATGGAGTCATGGGAAGAATACAAAGCTTCCTTTCCTTCTACTGAAATCCAATCAATCCCAAATTGATTCTGCTTCGCCAACAAATCCATTACTAAATCAATGTCCAAGGTGCGGTGCAGCAAGTCCTTTTTGGAAGGTTGATCCGGAAAATGGCACAGGGCTCCATTGAAATTAACCAGCGGGGATTGTAACCCCAATTGCTGATAAATATGCTTACTGTTTCGATAAGGCCTTCCTGTAGCAATCATGACGTGATGGCCTTTCTTTTGCAGTTGCTGCAAGGTTTGAATGGTACGCTTGGATAAAGCAGATTGATCATTTAATGTTGTACCGTCTAAATCAATCGCGATTAGTTTTTGTTTCATCTCGAGAAAAGCCTCCTCTCAGCTAGCTCTTATATTTCACTATATGTTACACTAATAGAGAAGATTTTTCCAGAACGATTCACTATTGGAGGCTTGTCCATGTTTATTGTAGAACGAAAAGAGATTCACCAAATTCCGATATTAGAAATAGTTGCGATTGATAAAAAGGATGAAACACTACCGCTAGCTGTTTTCTTTCATGGAGTAACGAATCAAAAGGAAAAAGGGCTGGAGCCGGGATATGAATTAGCGAAACAAGGGATGCGAGTAATTATTCCTGATGCATTCCTGCATGGTGAAAGAAAAGCGGAGACCTATAACGGCCACAAAGAGATGGAGTTTTGGTCGATTGTCTGGCGCAGTATTGAAGAGCTGCCCTTTTTGGTAGATGCCTATGTGTCAGAGGGACTTGCCCGCGAAGACCGGATATTTGTAACAGGCTTATCGATGGGCGGGATTACGACCTGTATGGCGCTTGCTCGTTACCCATGGATTTATGCAGGTGGATGCTTGATGGGGAACCCAGATCCAATTGGGTTTACAGAATGGATTCTAACGTCTCAATGGTTGGAAGGACAACCACCCGTAAACCCTGAAGATGCGGTCGCCTTAATGGCTCCTTTTCGAGAAGTCAGCCTAAAAGAACATCCTGAAAAAATAGCTGGAAGACCCTTTTATGTTTGGCATGGAACTGCCGACCAAAGTGTGCCATTCGACCAAATGAATGATTTCATAGCATCCATTGAAGGAGAACCATATGCTGAAAATGTGAAATTTGTTTATCAAGAAGGCCATGGTCACAAGGTACCGTATGCAACTTTTATGGAAATGGCAGAATTTTTAGGTTCCGTTTAGCATTGCTATTTCGTCTATAACTTGTTATTATTTGTACAAACTATGAGGGAAAAGGAGGGTAAGAAATGACAGATAATAACCCAACTTACTCAACCGAAGAAATAGAAGCCATCAAAGAGCGAATCATGACCGCCTTGGAGCAAGTCATTGACCCAGAGTTAGGTATTGATATTGTAAATTTAGGTCTTATCTATGAAGTGTTGTTTGAAGAAAGCGGCTTTTGCCAAGTGAACATGACCCTAACAACCATGGGCTGTCCATTAGCGGATATTATTACCGACGAAATCCATCGTGCCATGAAGTCCGTTCCAGAAGTAACCGACGTGCAAGTCAAATTAGTTTGGTACCCAGCTTGGACAACGGAACGAATGAGCCGGTATGCGCGAATTGCGTTAGGAATTAGATAACAATCTCAACCCATTTGCGAGAGTGAATGGGTTTTTCTGTAGGGATTATGTTTGACCAAAGTTGACCATAGGCGTATAATTTGGGTTGTGAAAAAGAAAAAAGAGGTGAGCGACATGAATATTGAGAAAATGACTCGTGCCTTACAAGATGCATTAGGCGAAGCGCAACAAGTTGCCGTTATAAGGAAGAATCAATTCATCGAAATTCCACATGTATGGAAAGTATTGATACAACCA
This sequence comes from Jeotgalibaca caeni, assembly GCF_028863945.1. Classification (GTDB taxonomy): domain Bacteria; phylum Bacillota; class Bacilli; order Lactobacillales; family Aerococcaceae; genus Jeotgalibaca; species Jeotgalibaca caeni. The sequence goes on from NZ_JARBEA010000006.1 coordinate 61,018, forward strand.
GGGATGTTTGCTCGAAATTTTTATCAGGAATTAGGAGTTGATGTCGCTGATTTTGAAGCGAAGATTGATCAGGAACTTGATAAAATTGCAGTAGTCAGCGGCAGCAGTATTCAGTATGGTCAAACGTTTGGCCAAAACTTTTACCAACTATTGACGGATGCGCAACAAGAAATGCATTCGTTTCAAGATGAATATCTATCCACAGAAATCTTGCTACTTGCGCTCTTTCGATTGAAGAGCCATCCGTTAACCGCTTATTTAACAAGAAAAGGAATTACAAGAGACAACTGTTTGCAACAAATAAAAGAAGTAAGGGGTGGAGACCGCGTGACCTCCCAAGAACAAGAAAATCAATACCAAGCGTTGGAAAAATACGGGATTGACTTAGTACAAGCAATGAAAAGCGGGGAACATGATCCAGTCATCGGACGTGACGATGAAATTCGTGATGTAATCCGAATTCTTTCGCGGAAGACGAAAAATAATCCAGTATTAATTGGAGAGCCGGGTGTTGGGAAGACTGCGATTGTGGAAGGACTGGCTCAGCGCATTGTCAGAAAGGATGTACCGGAAAACTTACGTGACAAAACGGTTTTTTCCTTAGACATGGGCGCCTTAATTGCTGGGGCAAAATATCGTGGTGAATTCGAAGAGCGCTTGAAGGCCGTCTTAAAAGAAGTAAAGAAAAGTGAAGGCCGAATTATTCTGTTTATCGATGAAATTCATCTGATTGTCGGAGCAGGGAAAACAGAGGGCAGCATGGATGCTGGTAACTTGTTGAAACCGATGCTTGCTCGGGGAGAACTACATTGTATTGGCGCAACAACTTTAGATGAATACCGTCAGAACTTTGAAAAGGATAAAGCTCTGGAACGCCGCTTCCAAAAAGTAGTGGTCCAAGAGCCGTCTGTTCAAGAAACCATCAGCATCTTGCGAGGATTAAAAGAGCGGTTTGAGATTCATCATAGCGTCAGTATCCATGACAACGCAATTGTGGCAGCTGCGAAATTATCGGACCGATATATTACCGATCGTTTCTTGCCGGATAAAGCGATTGACTTAGTGGATGAAGCTTGTGCGAGCATCAAGGTGGAAATGAATTCCATGCCGAACGAGTTGGATCTCCTTACCCGCAGGTTGATGCAACTAGAAATTGAAGAAGCAGCGTTGAAACAGGAAACAGATGAAATGAGCCGACAAAGGCTTAGTCACTTGCAAGAAGAACTAGCGGAAGCAAGAGAGGAAACGAACCGCTTAAAAATGCAGTGGGAAACAGAGAAAGAAGAAGCAGAATCTATTCGCGCGAAAAGGGAAGAGTTGGATCGTGCGAGAAGGCAACTGGAGGAAGCGGAAGGGGAATATGATTTAGAAAAAGCAGCCGTGTTAAGACACGGAACGATTCCTCAACTAGAAAAAGAAGTAGCTGCTCTGGAACAAAAAAATATAACGAACAACAAAGCGGCTACTAAGTTGGTGCAAGAAGCTGTTACGGAAAATGAAATCGCCGTTGTCGTCGGAAGGCTGACTGGTATCCCTGTAACTAAGTTGGTGGAAGGGGAGCGAGAGAAACTCTTGAAATTGGAAGATATCCTCCATGAGCGTGTTATCGGTCAAGAGGAAGCTGTAGAGAGTGTTGCCAATGCAGTTCTACGTTCAAGGGCAGGCCTTCAGTCCCCTAATCGTCCAATTGGATCCTTCTTGTTCTTAGGACCGACCGGTGTAGGGAAAACGGAATTGGCCAAAGCGTTGGCAGAGACGTTGTTTGACTCGGAAGACCATATGGTGCGAATTGATATGAGCGAATACATGGAGAAATTTGCTGTAAGCCGACTCGTTGGGGCACCACCGGGATATGTTGGGTATGAGGAAGGCGGACAGTTGACGGAGGCCGTAAGGAGAAGTCCGTATACGATTGTACTGCTGGATGAAATTGAAAAGGCACATCCAGACGTCTTTAATATCTTGCTTCAAATCATGGATGATGGCCGCTTAACCGATTCAAAAGGAAGATTGGTTGATTTCAAAAATACGTTATTTATTATGACCAGCAATCTTGGTTCCAACTTTTTATTAGAAGGAATGTCAGAAGATGGAAAAGTAACAGAAGAAAGCAAGGAAAAAGTGCAACAGTTGTTGCGGCACACGTTTAAGCCAGAGTTCTTAAATCGGATTGACGATACCATTCTCTTCTCTCCAATAAGCCAAAGTCACGTTCGCCATATTGTGCGGAAAATGGTTGGAGAGTTGCAGCAACGATTAGAAGAGCAACAATTGGAGTTAATACTTACCGATGAAGCAGCGACTTGGATTGCAGAAGAAGCATACGATCCGAGCTATGGAGCAAGACCGTTGCGACGCTTCATTACGCGGCATATTGAGAATCCTTTAGCGAGAGAAATAATTAAAGGAAACGTTACTGCGAATGAAAAGGTAGAGATAAAGGTAGTCAATGATGCCATCCAGTTTCAGATAATCGCTAATCAATAAAGTGATGCGACAGTTAAGTGTTATTCTTGACTGTCGCTTTCATTATGTCGAAAAGTGCGATAAAATAAAGGTAGTAAAACTTCCCGTAACTCAGTAACTGTGATTTGGAGGTGGAAAAATTGCTGTTTTTGGTAATTGGCTTTATCAGTTTAGTCATGATGCTCTTTACCAATCGTTTTCTTGTATTTGGTGGGTTGTCCATTATTAGCTTCTTTATTTATTTTATGATGGTGGGCAATGGAACATGGGTAACGCTTTTGTTGTTCCTGTTTGGAATCATGCTCCTCATACTCGAAGTCTTTATTCCAGACTTTGGTTTAATTGGAATAGCAGGAGTAGCGATGATTATTTTCGGTTATTTTACAAACCGGCAAGATATTTGGGGGAGTGTGCTCGATTTAGGTCTCGCGATTATTATCGCAGTTATTACGGCCTTTATCCTGATTCAAAAAGGATATAAGTTCCTGCCTGGGAAAAGCAGTCTCATCTTAGGCAACTCTCTTTATACACAAAAAGGTTACACATCTGGAAAGGACTATACACTTTATTTGGGTAAAAAAGGTACAGCGCTCACAACGCTTCGTCCTTCTGGAAAAGTTGACATCAGCGGTAAAGTGCTAGACGTGTTAAGTGATGGTAAAATCATTGTTGAAGGTGCAATGGTACAAGTGATCCATGTCGAAGGAACAAAAATTATTGTGAAGGAGTTGTAAGTATATGCCCCAAGGTTTAATTAGTATTATTGTCATTGCAGTGGTTGTGCTCCTGGTATTGTCCTTATTTTTCCGATTTGTACCAGTAGGACTTTGGATTACTGCTTACTTTTCAGGAGTAAAGGTACGAATTTCAGATTTAATTGGGATGCGCTTAAGAAGAGTATCACCAAGTATGATTGTCCAACCGATGATCAAGGCAACAAAAGCGGGCTTAGATTTAAGTATTTCCGAATTAGAAGCTCATTATTTAGCTGGTGGAGATATTAATATGGTTATTGACGCTCTGATTGCTGCACAACGAGCTAATATTGACTTGGAATTTGAACAAGCTGCGGCAATTGATTTGGCAGGTAGAAATGTGTTTGAAGCGGTTCAAGTCAGCGTAAATCCAAAAGTAATTGAAACACCAGTTATTGCAGGTGTGGCAATGAACGGGATTGAAGTAAAAGCCAAAGCAAAAGTTACTGTTCGGGCGAATATTGAGCGCCTTGTTGGTGGAGCTGGTGAAGAAACGATTATCGCTCGTGTGGGTGAAGGGATTGTTACCACAGTCGGTTCGGCAAGAACACACTCTCAAGTTTTGGAAAACCCTGATTCAATTTCCCATACCATATTGCGTAAAGGATTAGATTCTGGTACTGCATATGAAATTCTATCGATAGATATTGCGGACGTTGATGTCGGCCGTAACGTCGGAGCAAAACTACAAGCGGAACAAGCGGAAGCAGACAAACGGGTAGCTCAAGCGAAAGCTGAAGAAAAACGTTCGCTTGCGATTGCAGAAGAGCAAGAAATGATTGCAGAGGTTCAACGACAACGGGCAAAAGTTGTCGAAGCAGAAGCACAAGTACCTCTTGCTTTGGCTGAAGCTTTACGTTCTGGTAATTTGGGTGCTATGGATTATTACCGAATGAAAAATATTAATGCGGATACGGATATGAGAAGTTCCATATCGGGTAGCAAAGATAGAAGTGATTCGTAATGATGTGGCCCATTCTATTTAACTTAGCTGTATTTATCTTTATTGTTGCGATGTGGATGACGTTCATTTTCAATCTAATCCGTTCCGCTAAAAGAAGTGCTGATAAGAGGACAAATAAATGGGCTCAACCGAAGCAAGCTGCTCCAAGGGTGCAACAACAAGTTAACAACAAAAGACAAGGAAATAGTGGTGGCGTGCAGCAATTTCTACGCCAGAATCCAGTAGAACTGTACCGTATTTTGAAAGAAAATCTTCCAGATCGGTATAAGGATGAACTCAAAACAATTTTCAGCTCTGCAAATCCAGGAGTGGAATTAGTAAAATTTCTGAGACGAAAAGATGTGTGGCCCTTGGTTCAAAGCTTGGTTCGACAAGAGGCCGGACCGGCTGCGGAAATGCGTAACCGCGCAGCTGTAGAAAAGAAAAAGCCACGTTCTGTACCAAGACCTTTTATTGAAGAAGATGATACGATTGCTGATATCGCTTCTGTTGCGGATCTGTTAGAGAAGGAACAACAAATGATAGAGGCAGAATATGATGCATACGGTCACACGTATGACACCATGCTATCAGATGTAGCTACTGAAGATGCTGAAACGACCATGCAACGAGAAACCCGACTCAAAGACGCAAAGAGTGCAAAAGCAAAAGTGGACAAAAAATGGTTGCGTGATGCAATGGTAGCATCCATTATTTTAGAAAGACCAGAACATGATTAATGTCAGAAGGAGCGGTTTGTTTGTCACGAATCATTGGAGTAAATACCCTCGTTTTTAATGAAGAACTACAAACAGGTAAGAAAGAGCAGTGGGAGTTTTTTGATGGTTTCGCACGAATCGGCTTTCCTTTTGTGGAAGTACGTCGCGAATTCTTTCGCAACCTAGAGGAAGAACTCGTTCAAACCAGAGAGATGGCTAAAAAAAACCATCTGGCTTTGTTTTATTCTATACCCGATGTGCTCTTCGTAGAAGAAGAAGTGAATCTTCATTTAGAGAAGTATTTCGAAGAGGCCGCATCGCTTGGAGCGGAACAAGTGAAACTTACGCTGGGTGATTATCATTCTTTTACTCCTGGAGGCGTGTCTTCGTTAATGAAATTGTTGGAAGCATATCCGGCAATTAAACTGACCATTGAAAATGATCAATCTCTAAAGGCTGGCAGTGCGCATGCTTTGACCCGGTTTATTGTAAAAGCTCATGAGGAGAACTTGCCTGTATCACTTACCTTTGATACTGGTAATTTTTCCTTCATTCAAGAAGATGCAGAAGTAGCAGCAAGAATACTGGCAGATTTTGTGAACTACATTCATTTGAAAAATGTGAAGCTGGTTGCACCAGGTGCGATAGAACTTGCCTTGTATGAGACAGGTGACATCAAGATGGATAGCGTCTTAGCTGCTTTCAAGGAGCACGTGGCAGCTGTTATTGAATATCCTTGTGAAACGTGGGATGTTTTAGAAAAGCAATATCATCGCATTATGAAACTGTAGGGAACAAATGAGGCAGGGACAAACCGTTCCTGTCTCTTTCTGCTTTGTAGGACAATTTTTATTTCTACAAAGTTTATTGCTGTGTTATACTTAGTGTTGACAAGTTTTGGAAGGAAGAAAAAAATGACAGAACCAGCTATTCGTTACCGTTTAATTAAAAAAGAAAAACATACCGGGGCTCGTCTGGGAGAAATCATTACTCCTCATGGCACGTTCCAAACACCGATGTTTATGCCAGTCGGAACATTGGCAACCGTTAAAACCATGTCACCTGAAGAACTAAAGACAATGGGTTCGCAGATCATTCTGAGTAATACGTACCACTTGTGGTTGCGTCCGGGTGCAGATTTGATTGAAGAAGCAGGCGGGTTGCACAAGTTCATGAACTGGGATCGTGGAATCTTAACCGACTCAGGTGGTTTCCAAGTATTTTCTCTTGCAGAGAATCGTAAAATAACGGAAGAAGGAGTTCATTTCCGTAATCACTTAAATGGCTCAAAAATGTTTTTATCTCCGGAAAAGGCGATTGATATTGAGAATAAATTAGGTGCTGATATCATCATGAGTTTTGATGAGTGCCCGCCTTATTCCGAGAGCTATGACTATATTAAAAAATCTGTAGAACGAACAAGCCGTTGGGCAGAACGTGGCTTAAAAGCACACAAGAAACCTGATCAGCAAGGCTTATTCGGAATCATTCAAGGTGCAGGCTTTAAGGACTTGCGGATGCAAAGTGCCCAAGACCTCATTTCTATGGATTTCCCTGGTTATTCAATCGGTGGTTTGTCTGTAGGTGAGACGAAAGAAGAAATGAATGATGTTCTTGACTATATTACGCCTGTTATACCGGACCATAAGCCAAGGTATCTAATGGGGGTTGGAGCGCCTGATTCTCTAATCGATGGGGTAATTCGAGGCATAGATATGTTTGACTGTGTATTGCCAACTCGGATCGCACGTAACGGTACCTGTATGACAAGCCAAGGCCGTCTCGTTGTGAAGAATGCGAAATTTACGCGTGACTTCAGACCGTTGGATGAGAAGTGCTCTTGCTATACATGTAAGAATTACACGCGTGCTTACTTGCGTCATCTATTCAAAACAGATGAAATTCTTGGTCTTCGCTTAACCACGTATCATAACTTGCATTTCTTGATTAACTTGATGACGCAAGTGCGTCAAGCAATCATGGATGATAATCTTTTAGAGTTTAGAGAAGCGTTTATGGAAGAATATGGTTTCAATAAAGAAAATGCACCAAACTTTTAATTAAAAACATACAAACGGAGGAATTACAATGCCACAAAACGGGTTAATTATGATTTTATTCTATGGTCTTTTATTTGGAGTTATGTACTTTATTTTGATTCGTCCTCAAAAGAATCAACAAAAGAAAACACAAGAAATGTTGAACCAAATTAAGCAAGGTGATAAAGTTATTACGGTTGGGGGACTTCATGGAGTCGTAGAAGAAGTGGACACAGTAAACAACACAGTGACACTGGACTGCGAAGGAATTTTCCTTACCTTTGAAAAACGCGCGATTTCCCGTGTGGTAAAAAGTGCAACCGTAACAACCGCTTCTGGAATTATGGAAAAAGAAGAAGTTACGGAAGACGAGATTGAAGAATAGACTTTGGTTGGAATGATGGAGTGGAGAGCGGATGACGAAAGGAAATAATGATTTCTATGAGGAAATGCTTCCTTGGTTCGAGCTAAAACGTTCGGAATTTGAAAAGGACGGGTACCCTCATATTGAAACAGAAAATCTATATATTTGCTTTAAGAATTTCGTGTGGAAACATTCGGTACCGCAACACTACTACCAAAGAGTATTTGATATCATGAAATTCACAGTAAACCAATACTTTGATTATGAGTCACTTGAAGCGCAAGTATATAAAGTAGCCTCATTAGAAGAAATTAATTTTGAAGATTTTTTTTGATGAATAGGAGAAGGCTAGGAGAAATCCTAGTCTTTTTTTGATGATAGAATTACAGAAACTTAAATGAATACAGGGACAACTGAGAAGTAAACAAGAGTTCTTCATCCTTGTTTTGTTTTTTTGTAACACTCTGTTTTAGAACAGAAATATGTAAACTATATATTCTACAACGTTTATTGTATTAATATTCACAAATGAATAATTGATTAAGGTTATGAAAAGTAAGTTAGAAAGCTTATAATAAAAAGAAGTGAAAAAAATCACATAAATACTTTACATGTCTGCACTCTTGTTATATAATTATCTGTGAAATAATTAACAAATGGAGTGATAAAAATGGCAATGAAAGTAGAACCAGAAATTTTTGAAACAGTTGAAACAGCTGAAGAACTAATCTCGACTTATACCGAGAAAGGTTTAAGAGCTTTAGAGATAATGGAAGAATTTGATCAAGCCCAAGTCGACCATATTGTTCAATCAATGGCCTTAGCTGCACTAGACAAACACATGGAACTAGCGAAGATGGCTGTCGAAGAAACTGGCAGAGGAGTATACGAAGACAAGTGTCTGAAAAATATTTATGCCTCTGAAAATATTTGGCACGCCATCAAGAAAAATAAAACAGTTGGGATCATTAGCGAAAATAAAATTGATCAGCTGATGACTATCGCAGCACCGCTAGGGGTAATCGCTGGAATTATTCCAACGACCAATCCAACTTCTACAACAATTTTCAAGGCATTAATCAGTATGAAAACTAGAAACCCAATCATCTTCTCCTTCCATCCAAGTGCAGAAAAATGTTCTACTGCAGCGGCAGAAACCGTTTATCAAGCAGCGTTAGCAGCTGGCGCACCAGAGGGATGTATTCAGTGGGTAGAAGGCGTCTCTATGGAAAAAACGAATGCCTTGATGCATCATCCAGACGTTGCCGCCGTCCTAGCAACGGGTGGGGCAGCCATGGTAAAGGCAGCCTATTCAACTGGAAAACCTGCATTAGGAGTCGGTCCTGGAAATGTTCCGGCTTATGTAGAGAAAACAGCAAACATCAAACGCGCAGTAAATGATTTAGTTTTATCAAAAACATTTGATAATGGGATGATTTGTGCTTCTGAGCAAGCGGTCATTGTCGATCAAGAAATTTATGAAGAAGTAAAACAAGAATTCATCCGCCGAAAAGTTTACTTTGTAAAACCAAATGAAGTTGCTCAATTAGAAGCTACCGTGATGCGTGAAGACAAACAAGGCATCAACAGTAAAATTGTAGGATTGTCGCCGATTACGATTGCAGAGATGGCGGGAATTACGGTACCCGCAGACACGAAAATGCTCATTGTTGAACTTGCTGGGGCAGGAGCCGAATACCCACTTTCACGTGAGAAACTTTCTCCAGTACTTGCCATGATGAAAGCGAAGAATACCAAACATGCTTTCCAATTATGTAAGGACATGTTAGCACTTGATGGACTTGGTCACTCAGCAGCGATTCATACAAAGAGTGAGGACTTAATTCGAGAATTTGGAAAGCAAATGAAAGCATGTCGTATTTTAGTAAATTCTCCTTCTGCGCAAGGCGGGATTGGCGGATTATACAACAACAATATTCCTTCGTTAACACTTGGGTGTGGCTCGTATGGACACAACTCTGTTTCAGGAAATGTGTCTACCTTTGACTTAATCAACAGAAAAACTGTCGCTAAAAGGAGAAATAACATGCAGTGGATGAAGGTGCCTGATCGGATTTACTTTGAAGAGAATTCTGTCCGTTACTTACGTGACATGAAAGGAGTCGAACGAGTTTTCTTCGTCTGCGATGAAGGAATGGTAAAATTAGGGTATATAGACATTGTGTTGGAACAATTGAAATTACGTCAAAACAAGATTACCTATACCATTTTCTCAGATGTTGAACCAAACCCTTCAACAGATACCGTAAACCGCGGGACAGAAAGAATGCGTGACTTTGAACCAGATACGATTATCGCGATTGGTGGCGGTTCGCCAATGGATGCTGCAAAAGCAATGTGGTTGTTCTATGAACATCCAGAGAGCAACTTCTTCGGAGCGAAGCAAAAGTACTTAGATATTCGCAAACGGACCTATAAAATTGCTCCAATGGAAAAAGCGCAGTTAGTATGTATCCCAACAACTTCTGGTACTGGATCAGAGGTAACACCGTTCACGGTTATTACAGACAGCGAGACGCATATCAAATACCCATTAGCAGACTATGCCTTGACTCCAAACGTAGCGATTGTTGATTCGCAGTTCGTGTATAGCGTACCAAAAACGGTAACAGCTGATACAGGGATGGATGTTCTGACACATGCGATCGAATCCTATGTATCAGTAATGGCTAGTGATTATACGAAGGGATTAAGCTTACAAGCCATCAAATTAGTGTTTGATTATCTGGTTGATTCTTACGAATATGGCGATCGGGAAGCAAGAGAGAAAATCCATAATGCCTCAACCATTGCAGGAATGGCTTTTGCCAATGCATTTTTGGGAATTTCTCATTCCTTGGCACACAAAATAGGCGGTCTATGGGGACTCGTTCATGGACGGACGAATGCAGTTTTACTTCCTCACATTATTCGCTATAACGCAAAAGAACCAAGCAAGTTAAGTATGTGGGCAAAATACGAACACTTCCAAGCTGACGAAGATTACGCAACTATTGCCCGTTATTTAGGCTTAAAAGGCAATACTACAGCAGAATTGGTCGAAGCTTTAGCGACAGCAGTACATGAACTTGGAGAAGCAGTTGGAATCAAGATGAGCTTCCAAGAAGAAGGTGTTTCTGAAGAATGGTTACACCGAGATGGAGATCAAATTGCTGAGTTAGCCTTTGAAGACCAATGTACAACGGCTAATCCAAAACAACCATTAATAAGTGAGTTAAAAGACATCTTATACGATGCTTACTATGGGGTATAATCAGAAGAAATAAAGAGGTGGGAGTTCGCTCCCCCCTCTTTATTGCATTTTAAACAGAAAGGTTTATAATGAAACTATATTTAGGTTGTCCTAAAAAAAGAAGGGGTTTTCGCATGACACCACAGAAAGAAGATTATCTAAAAGTAATTATTGAACTAGGCGGTGATAAAGATCTGATTAATAATAAATTGATTGGTCAAGCGTTATCTGTAACGGCAGCGTCGGTAACAGAGATGTCTACCAAGTTGCTAAAAGATGGATACATCATCCACGTTCCGTATCAAGGTGTGCAATTGAGTGAAAAAGGGTTAAAAGTTGCAAACCAGATGATTCGGAAACACCGTCTATGGGAAACCTTTTTAGCGAATCATCTTGGTTTTACCTGGGATGAAGTGCATGACTTAGCTGAGAAATTGGAGCATGTTTCTTCAAATGTCCTGATTGACCGATTAGATGAATTTTTAGGCTTTCCCACATCGGATCCCCATGGTGGCTTAATTCCAGACCGTGAAGGGAGAACGATGGATAAAGATTCTCTTCCTTTACAAGAATTAGCGGAAGGAGACGGGTTCTTTATTTTGGAAGTGGACGATGACGCAGAGTTTCTAAAGTACCTGTCTGAAAAAAATATTCGTCTCGATCAATACTACCGAGTAGATAAAATGGAAGCATTTGAAGGACCGGTCTATTTTAGAGACGAAAAAGGAAATGAGTACCAAGTTTCCTATAAAGCCGCCGCGAAGTTATTAGTCGAGAAGCAATAAAAGAAGGTGGAAAATTGGAGTATGGGTTACTGACCTTCAGAGAACCAGATAACGACCTGACTAGGAAAATTATCCATGTCGACATGGACGCCTTTTATGCATCGGTAGAAGAACGAGATCGTCCAGAATTAAATGGGAAGCCAGTCGTAATTGCCCACCATCCGCGTAAAACGGGCGGGAGAGGAGTGGTGACAACGGCGAATTATGAAGCTCGGAAGTTTGGCATCCATTCTGCGATGAGTTCTCAAGAAGCGTTTGAGCGATGTCCCCATGCAATCTTTATCTCTCCTCGAATGGATTATTATAAGCAAGTTTCTGCTCAAATCAGAAGCGTATTTCACCGGTACACAGACTTAATTGAGCCGCTCTCTTTAGATGAAGCGTACTTAGACGTCACACAAAACAAACAAAATATCCCAAGTGCAACGATTATTGCACGTCGGATTCAACAAGAAGTGTGGAAAGAAGTCCATTTGACTTGTTCAGCTGGCGTTTCGTACAATAAATTCTTGGCTAAAATTGCTTCCGATTATCAAAAACCAGCGGGCTTAACGGTCATTACGCCTCCAGAAGCACAAAATTTTTTGATGGAACTGCCGATTAAGAAATTTTATGGTGTGGGAACGAAAACCGCGGAACGATTGAAGCAATTGGGCATCGAGACTGGCCAGGATCTGTTTGAATTATCTGCTAAGTTTCTGATCGATGAATTTGGGAAGATGGGGTATGTCTTATACCGAAAAGTCCGAGGAATTGATAATCAACCTGTTTCAAATGAAAGAGAGCGGAAATCAATTGGGAAAGAGCATACTTTTAATCCTTTCTTGGTGCGAGAAGAACAAGTAGAGGAATCTTTAACGGTTCTAGCAGATGAGGTTAGCAAAAGTCTTGCTCGACATAAAATGCATGGACGTGTAGTGGTTTTGAAGATTCGCTATGACGACTTTGAAACGATGACCAGACAGAAAAGTTTTGTAGAATTTACTAGCAGCAAGGAAGATATCTTATTAAAAGCTTTATCTCTATGGGAAGAACATGGTGCCATGAATAAGGAAGTGCGTCTTTTAGGGATTACCCTCACACAATTGGCACCCCAATTCTTTACAAATATGCAACTGCCACTCTGGGATACGAACAATTTTTATTAACGAAAGGAAGTCCTGTCACTTGTTTGCGACATTTAGTAATTTTAACCCGATTTTACAGTCACTTCTCGCAGGTATCTTTACGTGGGCCTGCACGGCAATTGGTTCCTCCTTTGTATTCTTTTTCAAAGAGGTGAACCGGAAAGTATTAGATGTGATGAGCGGCTTTGCTGCAGGAGTGATGATTGCTGCTTCATTTTGGTCCTTACTAGCTCCTTCTATTTCTTATGCAGAGAACAATGGATACGGAATGTGGGCGTGGGTGCCGGCAGCCGTTGGTTTCTTGCTTGGAGGCGTCTTTTTACGTCTCACAGATGCAATCATTCCCCATCTCCATATCGGTGATCCGATGGAAAAACGGGAGGGTATTAAAACAGGTGCCTCGCGTACGTTACTTTTATTTTTAGCAATTACCATTCATAATATACCGGAAGGATTAGCGGTCGGTGTCGCGTTTGGTGCAGCTGCACATGGACTTTCAACAGACAACACGTTGATGAGTGCAGTCGGATTAGCTCTTGGGATTGGATTGCAAAATATTCCAGAAGGCTCTGCACTGTCGTTGCCCATCCGAGGAGAAGGAAGCAGCCGGATGCGCGCCTTCCAATACGGACAGCTTTCTGCACTGGTTGAACCAATTGCGGCCGTTCTTGGTGCGGCGGCAGTCCTGTCCATGCAAGTTATTTTGCCATATGCACTAGCTTTTGCTGCAGGAGCAATGATCTTTGTAGTAGTAGAAGAATTGATTCCGGAATCCCAAACAAATGGGAACAAAGACATTGCCACACTTGGCTTGATGCTTGGTTTTACGGTAATGATGATTTTGGACGTAGCTCTAGGATAAAACAACTCCCGATCCATCTGCTAAAAAGATGGATCGGTTTTTTTCGTTAAGGACGCTGAACCTTGAAAAAAGCTTCCTAATCCAACCTTTGTTTCTTTTAATTAAGGTTGGATAAAACAATAATTCATGGTACGATAAGAACGGATTAATACAGTTCTTAAAACAGTAGTAAACAGAGGAGAAGATGGATATGAGAGCTACTTGGCATGGACAGTCTTGCATAATCATTGAAACAAATGACAGGAAGAAGATTATATTTGATCCTTTTATTACTGGGAACGGCATGAGTGATTTGGATGCTGAAACAGTGGATTGTGATGTAATCATCGTTACACACGGACATAGCGACCATATAGGAGATACAGAAGCGATTGCGAGACGAACCGGTGCCTTGATTGTATCTACTGTTGAAATTGCAAATTATTTTAGTAGTAAAGGCTTAAAAACACATGGGATGCAGCCGGGTGGAGGGCACCAATTTGAATTTGGGTATGTGAAGATGACACCAGCCATTCATGGTTCAGCCTATGAAATGGAAGGGAAGCCCTTTACGCTAGGACTGGCTACCGGAATTGTTTTTCATGATGGAGAAAAAACAATTTATCATGCAGGAGATACGGCACTCTTTTCGGATATGAAGTTAATTGGTGAAGACAGACCGATTGATGTCGCCTTTTTACCGATTGGCGATAATTTTACAATGGGACCGAAAGATGCAGCAAAAGCAGTTGCTTTCTTGCAAGCAAAAAAAGCGGTACCGATTCACTACAATACCTTCCCATTAATCGAGCAAGACCCAACAGATTTCACCACGTTATTACCTGAAGGAGTCGGTATAATCCTTCAGCCAGGTGAAGGCGTAGAAGTATAGATGAAAATAGAATAGGCAAGGGGAAAAGCTATGGCAACGAAACACGAACAAATTATTGAATATATTGAAACCCTACCTGTAGGAGAAAAACTTTCTGTACGATCCGTCGCCAAAACGATGAATATGTCAGAGGGAACGGCTTACCGAGCAATTAAAGATGCGGAGATGGTTGGGCTTGTTTCTACCATTGAACGAGTAGGAACAATTCGGATTGAAAGAAAATCAAAAGACAATATTGAAACGTTGTCGTTTGGACAAATCGCCAACATTATTGAGGGCGATGTCTTAGGGGGAGAAAAAGGTTTAGATAAAACCCTGAGTAAATTCATTATCGGAGCGATGCAGCAAGATGCGATGGACCGCTATATTTCACCAGGGTCGTTAATGATTGTCGGGAACCGCAATAATATCCAACGCTACGCTCTGGAAAAGGGAGCAGCCGTTTTAATTACAGGTGGATTTGATACGGATGAAGAAATCCTGAGCCTAGCCGATCGTGTTGAAATGCCTGTGCTACGAACTACTTACGATACGTTTACGGTAGCGACCATGATTAACCGTGCGATGACCGATCAGCTAATCAAAAAAGACATTATGTTAGTAGGCGACATTTATACGCGTATCGAAGATACCAAGTTTCTCTATATGGACCAAACCATTTACGATTACCGTAAACTGAACGAGAGTAGTAAGCACTCCCGTTTTCCGATTGTAAACCATAACTTGCGTTTAGTAGGAATGATTACGGCGAAAGACATCCTAGGGAAATCCGATTCCCTGTTGATGGAACGAGTGATGACGAGAGAACCGATTTATGCAAAGACGCATATGAGTGTGGCCAGCGTGGCACACCGAATGATTTGGGACGGGTTGGAAGTGCTGCCCGTTGTGAGTGATAACTTGCAACTATTAGGGATTCTGTCGCGACAGGATGTCATGAAGGCAATGCAATTGGCGCAGCGTCAACCGCAAGTAGGAAATACCATTGAAGATCAGATTCTTGACGGAATTGAGATGGAAGAACGTAAAAGTGAAGAACGCGCATTACCTGTTTATCGCTTTCAAGTGACACCGCAAATGACCAATAACATTGGGACTGTCTCGTTCGGTGTGCTATGTGAAGTCCTTTCCAGTGTTTCGAAGAAAATATTGTATCATTTCCAAAAACGGAATGCCGTGATTGAACAGATGGATGTTCATCACTTTAAGATGATCCAGATTGACAGCGTCATTGAAATTCATACGAATATTTTTGAAATTGGTCGACGCTCTTCGAAGTTAGACGTAGAAGTATATTTAGAAAACTCCATCGTTGCGAAGGCAATTGTTGTTTGCCAAATGATGGAAAGAACCTGAGAGGGGATTCAATCTTGTTAACAGAACTCTATGAACAGATTTATGAAAAAATAAAGCAGTCTAACCCCATTATTATTCACCGACATGTGCGACCTGACCCAGATGCACTTGGTTCGCAACGAGGCTTGGCGGCGATTATTCGTCAACAATTTCCTGAAAAAAATGTATACACAGTAGGGGAAGAAGTAGCGAGCTTGTCATATATGGGAACGATGGATAACGTTCCAACCGATTTATATGAAGAAGCATTGGTGATTGTAGTGGATACGGCAAATCGTCCAAGAATTGACGATAAGCGCTATTCGAAAGGGAGCTACCTGATTAAAATCGATCACCATCCTAATGATGATCAGTACGGGGACATCAGCTTGGTAAATGATCAAGCAAGCAGCTGTAGTGAAATCGTTTCTGACCTCTCTTTCTATCTCAAGGACCGCTTCTCCATGAATGATGAAGCTGCCCGTCTCTTGTATGCAGGTATCGTTGGAGATACAGGCCGCTTCCTATACCCAGCTACATCTGCTCATACAATGAGAACCGCTGCACAACTCATGGAATATGATTTTTCTGCTTCTGAAATCGGACAGTTAATGAACACACATTCAAAAAAAGTGGCACACTTATCTGGATTCGTTTTACAAAATGTGGAAATCAATGATCTGGGTGTGGCTCATGTAATTTTAACCCAAGAAGTGTTGGAACAATTTGATGCAGAAGACGATGATACGGCACAAGTAGTTCCTTTGCCGGGTACCATCGAAGGGGTTATCTGTTGGGGAGTTTTTGTCCAACAAACTCATGGAGGATATCGTTGCCGTTTGCGTTCAAAAGGTCCGGTAATCAATGAGGTAGCCAAACGTCATGGTGGTGGCGGACATCCGCTTGCCAGTGGGGCGAATGCAAAAGATATGGACGAAATAAAAGAAATTATTAAAGAGTTCGATGAAGCAATTATGGAATGGAATGACGCATAAAAAAACAGAAAAGTAGCTCTCGCCACCCCTTTAAGTGGGCTGCGAGAGCTGTTTTTCTGGTTTCCTTAGCTTTTAGAAAAGAAACTGAATATGGATTCTACGTTAATCTTTCGTTGCGATAGAGTAAGTAAACGTTGCGCTATCACAACGATAAAGCACCTATCGTTGTGATAAGGCGCGAGTGTTCTCTGCTAACACAACGCAACAAGTCTTTGCGTTGCGATAGCGAGGAATGTGGTTTCGCTATCGCGACGATTAGCAGTAAAAAGGAAAGAGGTCGGGACGTTTGTCCCAACCTCTTTGTGCTTTATTCAGTCATTTCTGGCATAATGTCGTTTGGTGATTGTTCCTTATTTGGATCCCAGTTGAATTCTGTCCAGCTAAAGCCGTCTCTTTTAAGAAGCTCATAGCTCTCTTTTGGACCCATTGAGCCACTTTCGTAGAAGCAAGGCTCACTAGTGTCTTCATCCCATGCTTGACGAATGTAGTCCACATATTTCCAAGATTGTTCCACTTCTTGCCAGTGGGTGAAGTTCGTTGGGTCACCGTTTAAGCAATCAAGCAACAAACGTTCGTACGCTTCTGGACTGTTTGCTTGTGTTTTTTCATCAAAGATTTGATGCATCCGAATATTCTTCATTTCCATTCCTTGGCCTACACGCTTAGCGTTTAAACGGAGAGAGAATCCTTCTTGAGGTGAGATATGGATGGTTAAGATATTCGGTTCTGCTACTTCTTTCACGTCTTCAGATGGAAAAAGGTTCATAGCCATGTGCTTAAATTGAACATGGATGTATGTTTCTTTTTGAGCCATCCGTTTTCCAGTGCGAATATAAAAGGGTACACCAGCCCAACGGAAGTTGTCGATGTGAATCTTCCCAGCGACATATGTTTCAGTAGTCGAATCTGGATCCACTTTTGGTTCGTCACGGTAACCAACCAAGTCATCTCCCGCTATGTATTGGCCGCGAATAAAGTTTTTCTTCACTTCTTCAGCCGTTTCATACAGGCGTAAGGAACGCAATGCTTTGATTTTTTCGTTTCGGACATCTTCACCTTCTAATGAAATAGGCGGTTCCATCACGAGTAAGGCAACAATTTGAAGAACGTGGTTTTGAACCATGTCGCGAAGAGCACCGGTACGATTGTAATAGTCGCCTCGGTCTTCTACGCCAACGGTCTCCGCTAGCGTAATTTGAACATTATCGATGTATTTATTATTCCATAGCGCTTCAAAAATCATGTTAGAGAAGCGGACTGCAGAGATATTTTGGATCATTTCTTTACCTAGATAGTGGTCAATCCGGTAAATTTGATCTTCGTTAAACGAACGGCTTAGTTGTTCATTTAATTCTCTCGCTGTTTCTAAATCATGACCAAAAGGCTTCTCAATAATTAAACGATTGAAGCCATTTTCAGTTAACAAGCCTTTATTTTTCAGCATATCGCCGATGATTCCAAAGAATTCAGGAGCCATGGCCAAGTAAAAAATACGGTTGCCGTCTAATTTATACTTTTCATCCAACTGTTCAGATAAATGTTTTAACTCTTCATAATGTGCGGCATCTTTTACGTTATGGGAAATATAGTAAAAATGGCTCGTGAATTGCTCGATTTCATCTTGGCTCTCCGCCAAGTCTTGGACAGAATCCGCAATCACTTCATGGAAATATTCATTTGTCCACTCTCTACGGGCCGTTCCAATAACTGCAAAGTTATTTTTCAGATAACCTTTTTTGAAGAGGCGAAACAAAGATGGATATAATTTACGATGTGCTAAGTCGCCGGTGGCACCAAAGATGGTGAGCAAGGCGCTAATCTCGGTATTCATGGGTAACCCCCTTCTGATATGACAAAGAATTCATTTATTTATTATACTATTTTCATTTATGTTTAGCAATCGAGCACTTATAAAGAAATTGTCGTCATTCAAGAGTAAAGGAATGAAACGGAAGTGTGTTATAATCACACTAACAAAAGAGAAAGACGTGAGGTGTACAATGAGTTTCAAACAATATAATCTCCAACCATTTTTACTAGAAGCGATTGAAGAACTAGGCTTCCGCCAACCAACGGAAATTCAAGCAAGAATTATTCCGATCATTCAATCCAAAAAAAGTGTCGTGGGCCGTTCCCAGACAGGTTCCGGGAAGAGCCACAGTTTCTTACTGCCAATAATCAATAATGTTGATGCCACTAAAGATGAAGTGCAAGTCGTCATTACTTCCCCAAGTCGGGAATTAGCAGAACAACTTTACCAAGCAGCTACCCAATTAGTAGAAAAAGCTCCTCAAGAAATTCGTATTTCGAATTATGTGGGGGGAACCGACAAAAAGCGCCAACTGTCTAAGTTAGGGAACAATCAGCCGCATGTTGTCATCGGCACACCTGGACGTATTTTGGACTTAATCACTGAAAATGCGTTGAAGGTTTATACGGCTAAAGCATTTGTTGTTGACGAAGCAGATATGACGCTTGATATGGGATTCTTGTTTGAAGTGGATCAAATTGCAGGAAGATTACCGAAACACTTACAAATGTTGGTGTTTTCCGCAACCATTCCAACCAAACTCCAACCATTCTTGAAGAAGTACATGGATAACCCGATCGTCGTTAACCTTGAGCCGCAACGAGTGATTGCAGATACAATTGATAACTACTTGTTAGCAACAAAAGGGAACGAAAAAATGGATGTGTTGGTAAATGTGCTTCAAATTGGCCAACAGTATTTCACGCTCATTTTTGCAAATACCAAACAAAAAGTAAATGAAATTGCCTCTGAACTACAAACACGCGGTTATGAGTGTGCTGTTTTACATGGCGATATTCAAGCTCGTGAACGGAAACGGATTATGCGTCGCGTTCACAATGGCGAATTCCAGATTATGGTAGCTACCGATTTAGCTGCTAGAGGAATTGATATTGAAGGAGTCTCTCATGTAATTAATGTGGAAATTCCGAAAGAAACCGAATTTTTCGTTCACCGTATCGGTAGAACCGGCAGAAATAATCTGAAAGGGACTGCGATTACGTTATATGGTCCTGATGAAGAGAAACAAGTACAAGCGATTGAGTCAATGGGAATTGACTTCCAACTTGTCCGTCTAAAAGATGGCAGCTTTGTAGAAGTAGAAGATCGCAAACGTAAAATGGAAAAAAATGCCCCTGAAGAGGTAGATGCACGCATTCGTGGAATGGTTCAAAAAGCGAAGAAAAACATCAAACCTGGTTACAAACGGAAATTGAATGAAAAAATAAAGAAACAAGTCCGTAAAAACAGAGGCGCAGACGGAAACCGTAAGAAGAAACATTAAAATAGAAAGAGGCCGGAAAAAATTCCGGCCTCTTTCCTACGTTTAGTCAAGAGAAATAATATTAATAAATACAGATATTTTTTACTTAGTTGAGCTCTCCTTTGGAG
>NZ_JARBEA010000060.1 GCF_028863945.1 Jeotgalibaca caeni
TACTGCTTGATAGATTGTGAAATTTAGCCTGCATGCAACTGGAAAAATACACTATCAACACTTCTTGACAAAGAGCCATTAAAAAAAAGGAGGCAGGAAACTATTTTCCTACCTCCTTTTTATTATTTAATTTTTGAAGAAAGGATCCTTTGGCAACTTGATCCCAGCTTGCTTAAATGCATCCAAATATTCGGTTAGGAATTGATCACGCACACCAAATTGCTGACCGTTCAGTGCATAGAAGATAACTTTGTAAGAAATCAGTCCATTACCCAAATTACTAGGACCAGCATAATTCGGTCCATCGGTAATTTCAGGGTGTTCGGGTACCATTTTCTCATTAATGTCTTCAATAATCTGTTTTATTTGACCTATATCGGTATCAGGGTATAGTGTCAATTCAATCATCGCTCGCATATCATTGCGAGAGTTGTTGCTGATGATTTCAATGGTATGGTTCGGAAGGAAGTGATGAGTCCCATCAAATCCTTTTATTTGGGTAGAGCGTAGGCCGATCGAGACAATTGTCCCAGAGATTTCATCGATTTTAACAGAATCTCCCACATCGACTTGATTCTCTAATAAGATAAAGAACCCAGTGACAATATCACTAATAAATGACTGTGCCCCTAGACCAATCGCAATTCCAGCAATTCCAGCACCGGCAAGAAGGGTAGAAACGGGGATACCGATAATGGAAAGGATGCTGTAGATTAAGAAGAACGCCATTACATAAGAAATGGCATTGTCCACCATTTTATATACTGTATTACGTCGATTTACAGAGCCGCCATAACGTTTTGTTTTACTCGTAAAGGTTCGCTTTACGAGGGCCTTTAACACTCGTTTTGCAATTGAAAAAACAATTAGTACGACAATCAGATAAATTGAACGAGTGATAAATTCTGAAATAATCGCACTCCACTCAATGCTATTCCACCAACGAATAAAATAGTTAGAGGATTCAATTACATTATTGATGGTTTCATCAACCGGATTATCGTCCAGTGTATTTAATAATTTTAGCATATCTTTCACCTCTTCCTAATTTATCAAGGAGTTCGTCCTTTGCAACAACTAGATTATCATGTTTTATTTTCGTGGTCAAAGGTTCCCAGTTCATTTCTCGGGGGCAGTGAAGTGGTTTCAATGGAATAAAGAAAATCCTTGTGGTATCATTTTATTAACAAATGACGTAAAAGTTCTTTTTCATTTTGTTGAAAATGATTTTTACGAATAAATGAAGAGGAGTGAGGTTAACATATGAGTTGGGGTGAAATCGCTGGTTTAATAGCAGCAGTAGCGTTTGCCGTATTAGTTATCTTTTTAGTACTGGCAATCAGAAAAGTTACAAAAGTGTTGGATGAAGTATCCAAGATTGCGGAAGAAGCCAACAATAGTATTGGGGTAATCACAAAAGATGTCGATCATTTATCGATTGAAGTTGAAGGTCTATTGAATAAAACCAATACCTTAATGGATGATTTAAATGGTAAAATCAGTAAGGTCGATCCATTATTTACAGCAATTGGCGATATCGGGGTGACAGTATCTGATGTGAACCAATCCGCTAGAAATCTCACTGGATCGATTGCTGGTGGGAAATCAGCCGGCAAGAAGAAAAAGACTTCAACCGTTAGCAAGTTAGGTAAGACTGCTACTACGATGAACCGTCGTAGAAAAGAGCAAAAAGACTTAAAAGAAGCAGATATTAACGTGTACTAATCATCTTTAATAGAAACCTATGTGAGAAAGAGGAGAGAGAAAGATGTCAAAAAGAGACGGCGGATTTGTTTTAGGGGCAATTATTGGGGGGGCAGCAGCGGCGATTACAGCACTGTTATTTGCTCCAAAGTCTGGGAGAGAACTCAGAAAAGACATTGCAGATGAATTCGATAACTTAATGGATACAGCATATGATTATCGTGACATTGCAATGGAAAAAGGAAATGAATTGGTGGAAGTTGCAAAAGAAGCCACTGATGATATCAAAGTGAGTTTGAAAGACACAACCCACAATCTAAAATCTCAATTATCGGAGTCTTCTTCTAAAATTACCGACGATTTTAAGAAAGCAAAAGAAGAAGTGAATCGCTCGGTAGAAGACATCAAAGTTAAAGCAGCAGATGCTAAAGACATGGCAACTGTAATTGCTGAAGAAGGAAAAGAAGAAGTTAAGACCGTTAACGAAGGAACAACACCAAGCATGTAAATCGAAAGAAGCTCTGAACCATGATAATGGGCTCAGAGCTTCTTTTACTAATTAATTTCCATTCATGAAATCCTTGTACGCGTGAAGATGTGTAGGGAAAAAGGTAAAGGAGTGAAACCCAGCTTCATCTAAGTAGCCACAGTCCTCGATTCGTACTCCAACTTGATTCAAAATATAAATTCCTGGTTCGATGGAGAAGCACATATTCTCTTGAAGGGCCATTTCATTGCCTGCCATTAAAGAAGGATACTCATGGACATCTTGCCCGAGTCCATGCCCCAGACGATGATTGAAATAGGTTCCGTAGCCAGCTTGGTCAATAATCGAACGGGCTACATGATCTAGTTCTTCTGCTCTCATCCCTACCTGTGCTTGCTGCATGGCTTGATTGTGAGCCTCTAGTACCAGTTGGTAAACTTCTTGTTGTATCTCACTGGGTTCATCTCCAAAGAACAAGGTACGGGTAATATCGCTTGCATAGCCTTGATACATAACGCCTAAATCAAAAAGAACAAATTGATTCTTCTCTAAGGTAGTAGAACCTGGAATTCCATGAGGGCTCGCTGCATTTGGGCCAAATAAAACCATCGTGTCAAAACTCATCGAGGAGATACCTTTCTTTTTCAACTCATATTCAATATGAGCTACTACTTCTTGTTCAGTGATCCCTTCTTTCAAGAAACGAGCACCAATCTTGATGGCTTCATCTGCAAATCTTCCAGCTTCTTTCATCAATAACAATTCATGTTCTTCTTTTTGAAGGCGTAGGTTTTCTAGTAATCCAGAAAAATCATGAGAGAAGAGGCTGTCTGGAAACGCACTTTCTAGTGCTTCCTTACGGGCAACCGTTAAGTGATTTTTTTCAATTGCCCATGTTTTTACCGGAACTTGGTGACTCTCAACTTTTTTTCTGATTACTTCCCATGGATTTTCGGTGTCTAAATAACTAAATACTTCTATTTCAGATACTGCTTTTTGTGCGTCTTCTTTTTCCAATGCAGGTGTGAAAAGCAGGGGAGAAGAATCCTTGAAAAGAAGAAGTGCAAGAATCCGTTCGTGAGGGTCACTTTCATATCCAGTTAAGTATTGAATAGTTTGTGGATTATTGAAAAGGGCAATATCTATATTATCATAATTCATTGCTTGTGAGAGCGTTATTATTTTTGCGTTCATATGAGATTCCTCCTTATTTGTCGTTTATTATACCACTTTTTTATCACTTTGAAAATTTTTTTGAAATTTTCATGAAAACTACTGTAAAACGCTTGCAATTTTATGAAAAAGATGTTAAATTTTTCTTGAGAATAAAATTAAATCATTTTCAAAGAATCAAGCGATTCAATACGAATGAGATGGGAGTAATAACTATGGAAAAGCAAACCATAACAATTTATGATGTTGCCCGTGAAGCGAACGTTTCAATGGCAACTGTATCACGGGTGGTAAACGGCAATCCAAACGTAAAGCCGTCTACGCGTAAAAAGGTACTAGAAGTAATCGAGCGTCTAGATTACCGTCCGAATGCGGTAGCAAGAGGCTTGGCAAGTAAGAAAACGACAACTGTTGGGGTAATTATTCCAGATGTAACTAATCTGTTCTTCGCATCTTTAGCACGAGGAATTGACGATATTGCCACGATGTATAAATATAATATTATTTTAGCAAACTCAGATCAAAACGAAGGAAAAGAAATCCAAGTATTGAATACGTTGCTTGCTAAACAAGTAGACGGAATTATTTACATGGGTAATAAAATTACAGACGAGTTGCGTGCAGAATTTTCTCGTTCTAAAACGCCTGTTGTTTTGGCTGGTACGGTTGATCCAGACCAACAAGTGGGCAGCGTAAATATCGATTATATTGCTGCTACTGAAAAAGTAATCAGTCAATTATTTGAAAACGGAAAAGAAGAGATTGCTTTTGTAACAACACCATTAGCAAACCCAATCAATGGTCAATACCGTTTGAAAGGGTACAAAAATGCCTTGCTTTCAGCTGGAAAACAATTTGATGAATCACTTGTATTTGAAACAGAATTAACAGTTACAGCAGGTGAAGAATTGGCTGCTATCGTCTTAGAAAAAGGTGCGAAAGCTGCTTTTGTTACAGATGATGAGTTAGCAATTGGACTATTGAATGGCGTGATTGAAGCAGGAGTTAACGTACCAGAAGAATTTGAAATTATTACGAGCAATAACTCACGAATTACTGAGATGGCTCGTCCGAAACTAAGCTCCATCATGCTTCCTTTATATGATATCGGTGCAGTAGCAATGCGTCTCTTAACCAAAATCATGAACAAAGAAGAAATTGACGAGAAGACCATTACGCTTCCTTACAAGGTTGCTTACCGTGGTACGACGTCTGAAGAAACAGAATAAGAAAGAAATAAAAAGCCAAGTATCCTTATTAAAAGGGACCCCGTAAAGTGGACACTTAAAAAAGTCCCTTTACGAGGTCTATTTTTGTATACTTGACTATAAGTTTCCCCTTAAATCTGAAAGGAATTGTACCTTGGCTAAAATCACTTTCACCCCTGAACAAGTAGCCGTCTTTCGTGCGAATCCATATGTGGCAAACTCAATTCGTTTTAATGGGAGTTTACAACATTTAACGAAATGGAACAAACTTCAGTTTTTCAATGCGAAGTTTGTTCCATTTTTTCATGCACCACTTTTTAACAGTCCGTTTTTAGAGTACAATAAATGTATCGAAATATTAGAGGGGTCTGATCATGAAAATCGCAATTGTCGGAGCTGGTTTATCCGGCTCAAATGTACTAAAAACTATCCTTACACATCCAAATTTCCAGGAAAATGACCAAATTGATGTCTTTGAACCACTGGAGAAGCTGGGGCCTGGCTTTCCCTATGCGCCGGACGACGAGAGCATCATGCTGAACAATTCAGTGACCTACCTAAGTGTGGATTTAAGGAATCCAATGGACTTTGTCGAGTGGCTGGAACAAAAATATGGCAGCTATGAAAATACGGAAGGACTAGTATCGCGCCAAAGATATGGGCAATACCTTAGCGAGCATTTCGAACCTTACTATGCCCACCCGCAAGTGACAGCCATGCATGAAGAAGTAGTGGATATGGAAGTCAACGGAAAGCAATACCGCTTGAAAACGCAAGATGGCTGGCTGGACACTCTATATGATGTAGTCTACTTCGCGATTGGTCATCAGCCTTATAAAGATTATTATAAGTTAGATGGCACAAAAAACTACGTCCAAAACCCATACCCGGCAAGTAAAAACTTGAACCAGTTCTCAAACGAGCAAAGAATAGGCGTTATCGGTACCGGAACAACTAGTGTGGACATGATGCGCTACTTCACGCAGCACTACGACTTAAAACACCCGCTCACTTACTACGACCGTGACATGGGTTTTTACTTCCCAGCCGTCCCCTATACTGGGGGACCGTACAATTTCAGCTTCTCCGACGACTGGATTGACATCCAAAAGGAAAAGCATGACAGCTTTATCCCATTCGAGATCATCCTCGAGACCTTACGGGCAGATTTACAGTTAGAAGGCGTGGATATACGGGAAGTTTACGAGACTTACAAAGAAAATGACCTAAATGCTAAAATAAAAGCAGTGGAATCAAAAGACCAAAAATTGGCGCTCACCCAAGCCTATATCAGCCGCTTAGGGCACTTTCTGCCGTCATTGTTCCAGGCGATGAGCCCAGTTAACCGAGCTCATTACTTGAGCAGCTATTATCCAAAACTCATCTTCTTCCGCAGCCTCGTGCCAAACAAGTCTTTCAAACGATTGGCTGACCTGTACAAAAACGGTAAAATTCGCGTGGTGTTTGGTATCACCGATATCGAAACGCAGGCAGACGGCACCTTTTTGGTCAAAGCAGACCAAACCGAAACGGTGGACGTTCTCGTCAACGCGACCGGTTTTGAAACCAACCTCGAAAAAGCCGGCGAGCGAAGTGAACTAATCCGGAATCTTTATAAAAAAGGCTTGATCATGCCGCAAGCAAACGGACAGTTCGTGCTGGTGGACTGGCCAAGAAGCCGCGTGATGAATGAACAATACGGCGTGATGGATGGTGTTTACATGTTGGGTTCCCATATCAGAGGAATTCAGCACGAGAATAACGACGCCAAAATCATCACCCAGCAGGCTGTGAAAGTCGCGACTTGGATGATGGATGAGCTGGTACTGGCGGAGCAAGTGTAAATGGTTCTAGACGCAAGAATTTGTTATAATAGAAATGGAAAGAGAGTCCTGCCGGAATAGGACTCTCCTACAGAAGCCGCTCGAGTAGCGGCTTTTTTGCCTTTTAACGGAAATTTTATTGTACAATAGAAATGATTAAAACTTTACATTTTATTCTTGCGATGGTTTGTGTACCTAGCACTTTTTAATAACAAATAGTAAAACGAAGGAGTGGCTTATATATGGAGAGACAAATTTGGGAAGTGGACTTCGATTTATCAGGACCATTTACTGTTGCATCAAACTTTTCGTTATTAAAGGAAAAAGGATTTGATACAAATCAGTTTTATAGTTCTATCGAAGTTAGCCGTAAGCCAAGAGGAGGAGTAAAAGTAACAATCACAGCCTATGCCGGCTCACCGGAATCAGCTTATCTTGTAGCATCGGTGTATTTTGGTAGGGTAAAAGATGTACTTTCTTTTCTGAACAAAATGCCAATTCAAATGGAGTCGAATGAATTGTCACCATTAGTTCAAGAAAATCGTAGTGTGAGAAAAATACTAAAGAAAAAAGACTTCAGCAAGGCTTTTGAACTTGCCAGAAAGTTAGAACAAGAAGAACCAACTATATTGAAAGCACTTAGAATGAAAGGACTAAAGGAGACCAGATTAAAAATAAAATCTATCAGTGCTTTATAGAATATTTTGGTTCAAGTGAAGGTTGGAATTTACCTAACCGGTGGATTGACGATATGTATGACAAGCGTAATTCTCTATTCCATGGAGGAGAAGAAGTAACATATGAATCGATTATCGAAATAGCGGAATTAAATGAATCTTTAGAAAAAATCTCATACCGACTCCTTAAAAAAGTAATGGAAAGTAAAAATATAATTTGAACAGCCATTTAAACCATTAGCATACACGGCTAGTGGTTTTTTTGTGTGAATTATTTTCGACAAACCAGAAAAAACAGCGCTTACCTGGATTTACTATGCTATATTAGAAGTACATAAAAGTTTACAAAAGCAAACTTATTTTCTACATCGACTAACAAGGAGGAACTTGGGTGGCCTACCGATACAACAAATTGTGGAAATTACTCATCGATAAAGAAATGAATAAAGTTAATTTAAGAGATGCAGCGGGAATAACCTCTGCAACACTTGCGAAATTGAGTAAAAACCAGAATGTAAGTATGGAAGTATTAGGAAGAATATGTAAAGTATTAGAATGTGACGTTGGCGATGTTGTGGAATATGTCGATGAAACAAAAGAGGAGTTTCTTCATGAACAAAGGTAAATATACAGCAGACTTAGTAAACAAAGGATTCTGGTTTACGGAATTCAGAAAAACAATTGAACTAGTAAATGAAGGAAAAACGTATGCAGAAATCAAGACTTTGCAGAAAGCAGAGAATGTGTATCTTGCTCCTTCTGAAGATACTGGCAGAAGGATGGCCTCAACGATTACGAAGAGAATTGACCACTTACCAGAAGAAGTAGTCGGTCAATATTTTTCGTTTGATCTTGAAACACAACGAATCATAAATTTGTTAGCAACACTAAAAGTAAACCAATTATTCTTTGAATTTATGTATGAAGTTTACCGGGAAGACCGGATCATTGGAAAGAAAGAATTAGAGAATAGCAGCTTGCGAATTTTCTTTAAGAATAAAGCAGCGCAAAATGAAAAGGTAGCATCCTTTACCGATGCAACGATCAAACGTCTGTCAGGTGCTTACAAAACCTACTTACGGGAAGCAGGTTTGTTGGAAGAGGCGACAGATACCTATATTCCACCTGTTATTGATGTGCGGTTGGAAGACCTGCTGAAAACCCTAGAGTGGGAACCTTACTATAAGGCAATTATGGGGGTAGCATAATGAAGAGAAGTCTAGAGGAACGGCTGGATTTAATCCAAGAAGAAATCAGTAAACCGACTTTTCGAGCAAACAAAGGCCTGGGAAATGAAGTGGGATACTACGTATTCGACTATCCAGCAGAAGAGGAATTAAAAGTCCGAGCACATGTTGAATTCTTAAAACGTAGAAATCAAAAGAGTATGGAAAGCTTTGAATTAATGGTATTTGATGTTTATGACATCATGCTTGATTTTATCGAACAAGAAGATTTACTAGAAGCTTGTTTTGAGATGGAAGCTGAAGAAGGAATGGATTATTTGGTTGAGTCCGTGAGTGCACTTCTTGAAATGAGTGAGAACCATAACTACTTTTCTCGCTATATCGAAGAACATTCCCCAGAAAA
Source organism: Jeotgalibaca caeni (assembly GCF_028863945.1). Classification (GTDB taxonomy): domain Bacteria; phylum Bacillota; class Bacilli; order Lactobacillales; family Aerococcaceae; genus Jeotgalibaca; species Jeotgalibaca caeni. The sequence goes on from NZ_JARBEA010000060.1 coordinate 8,663, forward strand.
CGCAGTAGTTTTCATTACAGGAATTGGGAAGATTTTCCCATTTGTACGGTCTCATAAAATATTAAATAACCTGCATCAGGTTTTTGACAGGGTTCCAGTCGTATTGTTCTATCCAGGAAAGTATGACGGATTGTCCCTGATGCTGTTTTCAGAATTTAAAGATGATAACTATTATAGAGCTTTTGAATTAGTTAAATAGGAGGCAAACTTAATGCAAATAAAAGATATGTTCGCAAAGCCAATTGATCGTGATATCAAAGGGGTTATTAAAGTAGGACAAGATGACAATGAGAACGTACGCCAAGAGTTAGAAGAGTACGTAGTAACAAAAGAATTACAAAAACACTTTAGAGATTTCTTCTCCAGTTACAAACGAGGAATCAATAGAAACACTGATAAAATGGGTGTTTGGATTTCGGGCTTCTTTGGCAGTGGTAAGTCTCACTTCTTAAAAATACTTTCCTATCTTTTAGAAAACAAAGAGGTTGCAGGAAAGAATGCCATTGATTATTTTATCGAAGATGAAAAAATACTAGATTCAATGGTAGTTGCTGATATGAAACTAGCAAGCAGTGTGTCCACTGATGTTGCTCTTTTTAATATCGATTCAAAAAGCGAGACCTCTGGAAAAAAAGACAAAGATGCAATCGTGAATGTGTTTCTTAAAGTGTTTAATGAAATGCAGGGGTTCAGTGGAATCTTCCCTTATGTTGCAGACTTGGAAAGACAACTCGTTTTAGAAGGCCTGTATAATTCATTTAAAGAGAAATATCAAGAAATCTCTGGAAAAGATTGGATTCAATCACGTAATCGCTTCAATTTCTATAAAGATAAAGTAGCAAAAACATTAGTCGAGATTGGCATGATGAGTGAAGAATCTGCTCAAGATTGGAAACGTGGGTCGACACAGCCATACCAAATAAGTATTGGACGTTTTGCGGAATTAGTAAAAGAATACCTAGATTCAAAACCTGAGAATCATCATATTGTATTTTTAGTAGATGAAATTGGTCAGTACATCGGGGAAGACTCAGATTTGATGCTTAACTTACAGACCGTTGTAGAAGATTTGGGTACTGCTTGTCATGGAAAAGTTTGGGTTGTCGTGACGAGTCAACAAGAAATAGATATGATCACCGAAGTAATGGGAAGAGACTTTTCTAAGATTCAGGGACGTTTTGACACCCGCTTAAACCTTACTTCTGCAAACGTGGACGAAGTAATTAAAATGCGTGTCTTGAAGAAAACGGATGCTGCAGCAGATACCTTACATATTTTATATGAAACAAAAGAAACGATTATCCGGAATCTGATTCTATTTAACGATGGAATAGAGAAGAAACTTTATTCCGATAGTAATAGTTTCAGCGAAGTCTATCCATTTATTCCTTATCAATTCAACATTTTAGGTAGTGTACTAACTTCCATTCGAACTCATGGTGCCTCTGGTAAACATTTATCAGAAGGAGAACGTTCCATGCTTGCCTTATTCAAAGAATCTGCAGAAAGTATTATGGAGAAGGAAGACGGCGAACTCATTCCTTTTAATATTTTCTATGATGCCTTACAAGAATTTTTGGACCATAGCCATGCAGGTGTCATTTCTCGTGCTTTAGAAAATGAGTATATTAATCCAAATCATGAAACAGAGAACTTCATTGTAAATGTCTTAAAGACTTTGTTCATGATTAAATATGTAAAAGAAATTGAAGCAAACTTAGAAAATATTACAAGTTTAATGGTATCAAACTTAAACCAAGACCGAAGAGAGTTAAAAGACCGCGTACAAGATGCCTTAGATATTTTAGTTCGTCAAATGTTGGTGCAGAAAAATGGAGACATCTATATCTTCTTGACGAATGAGGAACAAGAAATCAACCGTGAAATTGAAGGGCAAATGATTGAAACAGGATTTGTGATTAAACAAGTTGCTCAAACAATTTTTGAAGAAATTTATCCTGAAAAGAAATATCAACATCCCTTATTTAATAACAGATATATCTTCAACTTTAATCAGTATGTGGATGAAGACCCCTATCATGGTAATCAAAGCAATGATTTTGGTGTGAAAATTGTCACACCTCAATCGGGGATGAATGGTGACGATCAAATGTTGCGGATGGCAAGTAGTGATGGCACGCACGTATACGTGAATTTACCTAATGATGATAGCTATCTAAATGAAATGCGTTCAGCATTGAAGATTGATCGTTTCTTGCGCTATGCATCGAATAATAACATTCCAAAGTTTGATGAGATACGACTCATTAAGCAACGAGAGGCAAAAGCTTACAGGGACCGTTCCAAATTGTTCCTTCAAGAAGCTTTAAAAGAAGCAGAGTTTTATATTAATGGCGATAAAATGCAGCCTTCAGCAAAAGACTTTAAACTACGGTTGAACGAAGCACTTGAACGTGTAGCGAATACGGTCTACCACAAGCTGACCTATATCGATGCACCAAAAGATGATATTGATATTCGAAAACTACTAAAGAGAAGCCAAGACAACACAATCACCTTGGATGCGGCAATTGAAGAGAACGAATTTGCTATCAAAGAAGTGATTGATTTTATTCACTTAAAAACGAAAGGTCACTCTCGTATCTCGATGAAAGCAATCAAAGACCGCTTTACTAGAGCTCCATATGGGTATACCGATGCGGATATCGAATGGATTGTTGCCAGAGCTTTCCGAAACGAACAAATTGCACTCTATATGAATGGTGAAACAGTGTCATTGTTGAACGAAACAGCAGACCGAATTTTTGAATATATTACGAAAAAAGCTTTCACGGAAAAATTATTGATTGAAGAAAGAGAAGCTGTATCAGAACGTAGTAAGAAAGTTCTGAAAGATGTAAGTTTAGAATTGTTTGGTAATTCCATCACGACAATGGATACGGATGGAATGGTTTATTCGTTTCTTGAGTCATCAAAGAAAATTATTGAGGAAATGAGAAGGATGAAGCAATTCTATTCCATGAAGAAGTATCCTGGGGAAGAAATTATAAGTAATGGAATCAAATTACTAGCTCAACCATTAAATATTAAGAATGACAGCAATGTATTCGAATATGTTGAGAAGCATCAAGATGATTTCTTTGATTTAGCAGAAGATTATGCTCCTCTCAATACATTCTTTACTGGTAAGCAAAAGGAATACTGGGATAATGCATTAGAAAAAATTCGTATTTATAACGATAGTAAATCGTTTATTTTAAATAAAGAATTAGAAGATATTGTTACAACCATGAATGACATATTAAATAAACCAGTAACGGCAAACGTTATTAAAGATCTGCCTGGTCATACAGCGCGTTTTGTAGTGATTTATAATGAACTGCTCGAAGAACATGCCAAACCAGTTTTAGCAGCGATTGAGGAAGCAAAGAGTAGGGTCGAAAATGAATTGGAAAACACCAATTTGGTGGATCAATTACTACCACGTTTTAGGAAAGAATTTGATGGGCTAGAAAATAAAGCGAAATCGACCTCCAATGTGGCAATTTTAAACACGATTACATTAGAAGCTGAAAATCTTAAAATGCGTTTCCTTAAACAGATTAGTGATGTACAGGCTAAGGAAGCAGAAAAAATTTCGCCTACAAAAGAAGAGCCAATTGCTGTAGCAGTTAAACCAAAGACAACTAAATTTGTAAGTGCTCGTTCCCTGGCTTCATCTACCACTTGGCGAATTGAATCAGAACAAGATGTAGATCAATATCTGGATGTTTTGCGCCAGAAACTAATAGGAGTTTTGGAAGAAGACACAATTGTAAATGTAGAGTTCTAGAAAGATAGATGCATCATAGGAGGTTCGCATGGAACAGACAGCCGTAAATCGAAAAGAAAAAACAGGGATTGATAAAACTGCAATCAAAAATTTCGCTGTATACTCGCGGAATAAGCTAATGAATGATATTAAAAACAAAGCAGCTCTAATCGGTATAACGGAAAGTGGCATCCAAAAGCCACTTTCTACTTCTACTGGGAATGTTCAGTTTTTTGATATTGGTATGACGAATCCATATCAGATTGAAGGAAAAGCAATTAATCAACGGAATGAATTAATTCGAGAGTTAGACAGAAGAAAACAAGGCTCCACTTATAAAACAGCGTATGAAACCCTCATTGAAGAAGTGGCATATACTTGGTTTAACCGTATTATTGCGATACGTTTTATGGAAGTGAATAACTACATGCCTAATCGACTGCGCGTATTGTCTTCAGGTGTTAGTGGCATCAACGAACCCGAACTAATTACTCATGTATTCGAGTCAGGCTTAGAATTTACGGAAAAAGAACAAGAATGGATCATTGAACAAAAATCTAATGGCAGTAACATTGCGATGGATGAGCTTTTCCAGTTCTTATTCATTAAACAATGTAATGAATTGAATAAAAATCTTCCAGAATTGTTTGAAAAGACGAATGATTATACTGAGTTGTTGTTAACTGTTTCCTATAATGATCTAGAAGGTGTCGTATATAAAATAATCCATGAAGTTTTAGAAGCTGACTTCGATGTAACAATGCATGGACAAATTGAAATTCTCGGTTGGCTATATCAATATTATAATTCAGATCGCAAGGATGAAGTTATCAATGCTATAGGAAAGAAAGTAATAAAAAAACAGGATATTCCAGCCGCTACACAATTGTTTACAACTGATTGGGTTGTTAAGTATATGGTGGATAACTCTTTAGGTAAATATTGGATGGAAAGAAACTCCCAATCTGATTTAATAAATTCATTAGAATTTCTCGTAACAAAGGAAATTGGAAAAGTAGATGAGAAAATATCTCCAGAAGACATTAGATTTCTGGATGATTGTATGGGCAGTGGCCATATTCTAGTATATGCCTTTGAAGTTTTAATGAAAATATATGAAGATGAAGGATACACACCTAGAGAAACAGCTAAACTAATAATAGAGAAGAATATCTATGGGCTAGAAATTGATAAACGTTCTTATCAATTGTCATATTTTGCAATTATGATGAAAGCAAGACAATATAACAGAAGAATTCTTGAAGAAGAAGTTTCGCATAATCTTTATTTGTTCAATGATTCCACATCTATTGATCCAAATCATATCAATTTTTTAGGTAAACAATTACCTGGAGCTAAAAGAGAAAAAGCAGAGCTTCAAATAAACTACTTACTAAAGGAATTTGAAAATGCGAAAGAGTTAGGGTCTATCTTACGCATCAAGGAAGATATAGATACTGAGCTTCTTTTCGAATTTATTACAGATGTCAACTACAGTAGCCAAATATCTTTTGAAACTATAGGGATCGAAGACACAAAGAGAGAGTTAATGAACATTGTTAAAATTGCATCGGTTCTTATTGATAAATACGATGTAGTAGTGACTAATCCTCCATACTTAAATAAATTTGATAAAAATTTGAAAGACTATCTAAATTTTAACTATAAAAAATATTCTAGAGATTTGTTCTCAGTTTTTATTTATCGTAATTTGCAATTGTGCAAGGACTCAGGTTACTCAGCTTATATGGTGCCAAATGTTTGGATGTTTATAAATGCATATGAAGATTTAAGAAAATACATTATTGAAAATAAAAAAATAGATAGCTTAATAGACTGACATACTGATTTGAGACAAACATAAAACACCTTCTTAGGCTGCTAATCCTCTGTATTCCAGAGGGGATTG
>NZ_JARBEA010000061.1 GCF_028863945.1 Jeotgalibaca caeni
TGTATTGCCATCCCTATTATACTCCTGCACGTGATTTTCCGTCATGGCATAGAACGCGGAGCGTTCATAAAGTTTTTTGTAGATATGGACAAGTGAGGGGGTGAAAAATAACTCACTTGTCCATATTTGGCGAAAGTGGACAAGTGAGCCGTCGCAAGAGCCTTCACTTGTCCAAAATTAGAAAAAATGGACAAGTGAGCTCAAAAAACCTTCCCGACTTGTCCAAAAAAATGTTAACGTTAACAATTCCGAATCGATTGAAATCATTGGACCGACATGTTACTGTTTATCATAATGGTATCGTTTTCAAAAAGGAGGATTGTTGTGGAGAAAATTACAAAAATAGTAGCTAGTTTGCTTGTCGGTGTAAGCTTGATGGCGTGCAGTAAAGACAATGAACCGCTACAAGAAGAAAGTGTGATGCAAGAGGAATGGGATCTAGCGCTCGTTACCCTTCAACCTGAAAATCCAACACACCAAGAGAATATTCTGCTGACGATTGATGAATCACTTTACTTTGACGAACAAATTGAATCGGTTCAAATTAGAGCAGATGCTCTTTCAACAAGTGAACCGCTCGTAATGGATCCGAATTTGAATCAGATTACCTTAGCTGTGGAAGATGATGTGCCAATTGGTGAACAATCGGTCCAGATAGAAGTGACCTACAAGGATGGGGAAGTTACGGAAATTACTAAAAACATTGAAATCACAGAAGACGATGAAGTGACGTTCGACTGGGATGAAGCAATTATTTATTTTGCCCTGACTGATCGCTTTTACAATGGGGATCAAACCAATGATTATTTAGTAGAAAATACCGATCATCTTGAAACGTATCATGGTGGAGATTTTGAAGGGCTAATTAAAAAAATTCCTTACTTAACCGAATTGGGGGTTAACACGCTATGGATTACCCCTATTGTGGATAATATTGAATGGAATCTGCGAGAACAGCAGGGAGATTCGCAGTTTGGCTACCATGGTTACTGGGCCAAAGATTTCACCAAAATTGATGAGCATTTGGGCGACATCGAAACATTCCAAGCCTTATTGGAAAGGGCACATGATTATGGAATGAAAATTATGGTCGATGTGGTTTTGAATCATAGCGGCTATGGAATGAAACCTGGAGAGACAAATCCAGGGGTCGAACATTTCCCTACACCAGAAGAGCAGCAACCATTTGAAGCGATGCTGCGGACTGACCCAGTTCCGAACCACCAAGTGATGGGGGAGTTGGCTGGGTTGCCGGACTTTATCACGGAAGACGAGGCTGTTCGGAATCAACTGATTGCGTGGCAGACCGACTGGATCGAAAAGACGCGGACACCTCGTGGGGATACCATCGACTTTTTCCGCGTTGATACGATTAAGCATGTGGAAGATACGACTTGGAAAGCTTTCAAGAATAAATTGGTAGAAATTCAGCCCGACTTCAAACTATTGGGCGAAAATTATGGTGCGTCCATCGATAATCCGGGCGGTTATCTCTATGACGGCGAAATGGACGCTGTCTTAGATTTTGATTTCAAGAATTTGGCCGGACAATTTGTGAATTGGGATGTGATGGGAGTTCAAGAAGCGCTGATCGAACGGAACGAACAACTGAGCAGCGATGCAACCATGGCTCAATTTCTCTCCAGCCATGACGAGGACGGCTTCCTATATCGGCAAGCGGGAGGAGACCAAGGTAAGCAGATGGTGGCGGCGGCTTTGCAAATAACAGCAAAAGGAATCCCGGTTGTTTATTACGGAGAGGAGATTGGCTTAAGCGGTCCGGCTGCGAAAAATATGGATCAAGGCGAATATAATGAGAACCGGTATGATTTTGATTGGGAAGCAATCCATACTTCTGGGAAAGCAATGCATGAACATTATCAAAAGCTCCTGAATATTCGTAAAACCTATGCAGCGCTGTTTGCTAAAGGAGACCGGGAAACCCTAACCGGATCCAATCAAGATGGCTATCTATTCTTCAGCCGAAATCATGAAGGCCAAACCATTATCGTTGGCTTAACTATTCTCGATGAGGAAGCGCAGGTTTCTCTAGAAGTGCCATTCCCAAAAGGGGCTACCGTCCGTGACTTGTATAATGGAACAACCTATACCGTTTCAGAGACAGGGCTCATCGACGTGACATTGCCGAAGAAAAGTTTAGGCGGTACGAGTATCCTTGTCGTTCAAGAATAATCCTGCATCTGTTCCTTCGAATGATTTCATGCTAAAATAGAGAAAGTTCAGCATGATTCAGAGGAGGGAAAAATGTGAATCAACAGGAAGAATGGACAAAAGCGCCCAAGATTTTCATCATGATTATCGACTTGCTCTTGTTCATCGGTTCATTACTGCTGTCCTTTCGCTTGCGCTACGGAACGGATATCCCGTACCGCAACCTAGAAGCATTTCAAGGCAGCATCTTATATGTATCCATTGGATTCATCATCGTAAGTATTTTATTTGGGACCTACATTTTATACAACAAATCCATCAGTGACTTCTTGTTCATTACCATTATTGGTCAAGTCGTGGTTTCTTTATACATCATGGCTCTGACGTTTGCTGGAAGATGGTTGGCTTTTCCACGATCGGTTATTTTAATTAACTTTTTCGTGGGCTGTGTAATTCTCTTTCTGTGGCGCGTTCTTGTGTTTAAGACGTACCAACGACTAAGCGGCAGTAAACGGGTCCTTATTGTGGGGATGGAAAAGGAAGTATTTGCAGCGGTAGATAACTTTACGAATACCAAGAGTATTCGACACGTAGTTACCCATGTCGTCCTTTCCGATTACTACGAAAATGTGAAAGACAATCTGGATGAGATTGACATCGTCTACTTGGCCAGTCAGATTGAAGAAGCAGAGAAGCTGCGCATCTATGACTTATTGATGCAACGTGATAAGAAGTTTTTCTTGAACACAAGCTTCGAGAACCTGGTGATGGTAAATCCGAACATGATGAATATTGAAGATGAGAGTATCATCGAAGTAGCCCCATTCCGGATTCCAACCGAGGATGCCATTATTAAACGGTTGATTGATATCGTCTTTGCCGTTTTATTAATTGTCGTTACGTCACCAATCATGCTCATCGCAGCGATTCTAGTGAAGCGAAGCTCAGAAGGACCGGTTTTTTACCGACAAACACGGATTACCAAAGAGGGCAAAGAGTTTGAAATTCTGAAGTTCCGCAGTATGGGTGTGACAGCCGAGCAAGAGTCTGGACCGGTACTCGCTACCAGCAATGACATGCGTGTAACACCGGTTGGGAAATACTTGCGTGCCTTGCGGATTGATGAATTACCGCAATTCTTTAATGTATTAAAAGGCGACATGTCCATTGTTGGACCTCGTCCGGAGCGCCCATTCTTTGTGGAACAATTTGAAAAAATGAATCCACACTATTACTTGCGTCACAATGTACGTGCCGGAATTACCGGATATGCGCAAGTATATGGGAAGTATGCGTCAGACTTTAACAGCAAGTTAAACTTTGACTTAATCTACATCAAGAAGTATTCCTTGATTCTGGATTTGAAAATTATGCTTCAAACCGTCAAGATTCTTTTCGATAAAGTAAGTTCGCGTGGGTTGGACGAAACAGAACATACGACCCATTCAGAGGCTGAAATTATCGCAAGAGGGATTAAAGTAATTCAATAGTAAACTAAAAGAGTGAGAAGAGGATTTTCCTTTTCTCACTCTTCTTTTTTGTCGACTGATGCGGCGACTACTTTTTTATAACAAATCGTGTTGGAGTGCGTTATAATGGAAGGTAATAAAATGTTTATGCAATTGAAACGTGAGGAGTGCTTAGGGTGAAAGAGAAATATCAAGACGATAGTTTAGCCTTACATACCGATCTTTATCAAATTAACATGATGAAAACGTATTGGCAGGAAGGAATTGTCGATCGTAGAGCGGTATTTGAATTATACTTCCGCAAGAATCCATTTCAAAACGGTTACGCTATTTTTGCCGGATTAGAACGCTTGGTTCAATATATTGAAACGTTGAAGTTTAGTGAAAGTGATATCGAGTATCTGCGCAACACGCAAGATTATCCAGAAGAATTCCTGCAGTACTTAGCAAATTTCAAATTTTCTGCAACCCTTCGTTCAGCAGTAGAAGGGGAGCTGGTTTTCGCCAACGAGCCGATTGTGCAAGTTGAAGGCAGCTTGGCAGAGTGCCAATTAATTGAAACGGCTCTTTTGAATATCGTGAATTTCCAGACATTAATTGCAACGAAGGCCGCGCGTTTACGTACGGTTGCCGGAGAAGATACGTTGATGGAATTTGGTTCACGACGAGCACAAGAGATGGATGCGTCTATTTGGGGAGCACGTGCTGCCTATGTCGGTGGATTCGATTCGACATCGAACGTGCGCACCGGGAAGTTGTTTGACATCCCAACGGTTGGAACCCACGCCCATTCTTTGGTTCAGGTGTACCGGAATGATTATGATGCCTTTAAGGCCTATGCTTGCTCACACAAAAATTGTGTGTTTTTGGTAGATACTTACGATACGCTTCGCTCTGGTGTGCCGAATGCGATTCGAGTAGCGAATGAAATGGGAGACAAGATCAACTTCTTAGGGGTTCGGATTGACAGTGGGGATATTGCGTATCAGTCTCGTAGAATCAGACAACAGCTGGATGAAGCAGGATACCCAAATGCGAAAATATTTGCTTCGAATGACTTGGATGAGATGACGATTCTCAACTTGAAGATGCAAGGAGCGAAAGTAAACGTATGGGGTGTTGGTACGAAACTGATTACAGCCTATGACCAACCTGCCCTTGGAGCGGTTTATAAACTGGTAAGTATTGAAGATGAGAGTGGAGAAATGGTTGATACACTCAAAATTTCGAGTAATGCCGAAAAAGTTTCTACCCCTGGCCGGAAGCAAGTATGGCGGATTACCCGCCGTGAGGATGGGAAGTCAGAAGGCGATTATGTAGCGCTCTATGATGAGAGGCCCGATCAAGCGGAATCCCTCTTCATGTTCCATCCAACCTATACGTACATTAATAAGACGGTTACAGATTTCATCGCTCGTCCCATTTTGCAAGAAATATTTGTGGATGGCGAAAAGGTGTACGAATTGCCGAACATCCATGAAGTGAAACAATATGCACAAGAGCGGAAAGCTGCCTTGTGGGATGAGTACAAACGGATTTTGAATCCAGAAGAATATCCTGTCGATCTTTCACAATGGGCATGGGATCACAAGATGAACACGATTAAACGATTGAAGAAACAAACGACTGAAAATCCATTACCATAAGCAGGAATCTGAAAGGAGAACGAACCGATGCGTCCATTACAACAACAAATTATTGATGAACTGAAAGTACAATCACAAGTTGATCCGAAGGTTGAAATTAGAAAGAGTATCGATTTTTTGAAGGAGTATATGCAGGCTCATCCTTTCTTGAAGTCTTTTGTGCTAGGGATTAGCGGCGGTCAGGATTCTACTTTAGCAGGGAAACTGGCACAAATGGCGATGACAGAGTTGAGCGAGGAGACGGGTCGGACAGACTACCGTTTCATCGCAGTGAAACTTCCATATGGAAACCAAGCGGATGCGCCGGATGTGGAAGATGCGTTGGCCTTCATCCAACCAGATCAAACGGTAACCGCCAATATTAAAGGCGCAACCGATGCAATAGTCGCTTCACTCGAGGCAGATGGGTTCTCCATCTCCGACTTTAACAAAGGAAACATCAAAGCCCGTCAGCGTATGATTATTCAATATGCCATCGCTGGTGAAACGAACGGAGCCGTTCTTGGAACGGATCATGGTGCGGAATCCGTAACCGGCTTCTTCACGAAGTTTGGCGATGGGGCAGCAGACTTACTGCCCTTGTGGCGTTTGAACAAGCGTCAAGGTCGTTTGTTGTTACAGGAGTTAGGTTGTCCAGAGCATCTGTACAAAAAAGTGCCGACAGCTGACCTGGAAGAAGATCGTCCTTCCTTGCCGGATGAAGCGGCGCTAGGTGTTTCTTATGAGGCAATTGATGCATACCTAGAAGGAAAAGAAGTAGCACAACAGGAAGCAGAGACCATTGAGGGATGGTACTTGCGGACACAACACAAACGTCATTTACCAATTACGGTGTATGATGACTTCTGGAAAAAGTAAAACGTTGGAGTAGAGAGGGAATGAACTAATGAGGAAACAATTGGATTTCTTGCTTGGTTCCCATCGCCGAGCAGCACTCATCCGTCAGGTTCTTTCTTTATTGATTGTCGTTTTCCTCTCTCAGCTTGTGTTGCAGTGGTTTCAGAATGGGTTAGATGGTACACTCGTTTTTAACTTCACCTTTATCTGGCATACTGAGAAGTTTCTTCTCAGTATGTTGGTCCTCTTGGTGCCGGCTTTGTTTTTGTGGGGACTAACGGGCAACGTTAAGATTACGAATGTGTTGTTTCTGCTGGGAATTTTTCTAGTCGGATTCAGTACATATGAGAAGATGAAGCAACGAGGGGAACCACTCTATCCTGCTGACTTGACCATGATTGGGGAAATTGATTTTCTATTAGAAATGCTCTCCCCGCGTACACTGTTTGGATTTGTGATTTTAGCAGCTGGCGCCATTATTTTTCTCGTTTGGCTTTTTAGGCGAGAACGGAAGATGGAGTCCGTTAAACTGGATACACGGGTACGTTTGGTACTGCTTGTTTTAACGAGTGGAGCGATGGTTTATTTGAGCACCTTTCAAGAAGAAGGGAATATGCTGAAGAAGGCATACGACCGGACGGCTTACTGGATTCCGTACAGTCAACAGATGAATTACTACAACAATGGCTTCGTAGCTGGATTTCTTTACAATGTTCCTTCTTCTCCTATGGAAGAACCGAATGCGTTTCGTGAAGAAGGAATGGTCCAGCTTATTGAAAAGTACCAAGAAAAAGCAGATGCGATGAATGAAACACGCGCCCGTGAGAAGATTGAGGCCAACGTGATTTACATCATGAATGAAAGTTTTGCCGATCCTTTGGTGCTAAAAGAATATACGGGTGAATGGAATCCAATTCCTTTTACTCATTCGCTTGGAGAACAGCAATGGAGCGGGAAAATGCTTTCGCAAGGGTACGGCGGAGGAACAGCGAATATTGAATTTGAGGCGTTAACCGGTTTTTCAATGGAGCCTTTTGCGCCTACTATTTCTACGCCCTTTACCCAGTTCTTGCCCAAGGCCGAACATATTCCTTCTGTCGTTTCTCGTTTGAAGGAAGAGGGGCATGATGCGGCAGCGATTCACCCCTATGATACATCGATGTATAAGCGCCGGGATAACTATGCAAACTTGGGCTTTGATGCCTTTTACTATGATGAAACGATGAGCAACACGGACCGGATTGAAAATAATCCGTATATCTCTGACCACGCCGCCTATCAGGAAGTAATCAGCCGTTTGGAAGAAACCGATGCGTTTGATTTCATCCACCTGGTTACGATGCAGAATCACACCCCTTATTCTGGGAAGTACGATGCACCACCGACCTATTCCGAAACTGGTTTTTTGGATGAGAAGGTTAATCAGTATCTTCAAGACTTGGCGCACAGTGACGATGCCTTACGCACTCTTTATGAAGATCTGGAGACGCTGGAGGAGCCGACTGTTGTTGTTTTCTGGGGAGACCATTGGCCTAGTGTTTTTGGGGAAAAGGTATTGGAAAATAACGGGGAAGAAACACTTCATCTAACGCCCACCTTGATTTTTAGTAATCAAGCAGCGGCAAGCAAGGAGATGGCGGTTACAAGTCCGATTTACTTCTTCAATGAAGTATTGCAGATGATGGATAGTAAAGTTTCTCCCTTTGAGGCGTTTTTATTGGAGCTGCAAGAAGCTGTACCCGCCTTTGAGAAAGGCATGTATTATTCCACGAAAGAAGAACAATTTGTGAATAGACGTTCAGAACTTTCAACAGAAGCTCAAAAATTGCTGGAAGAATATGATTGGATTATGTATGATACCACCACAGGCGACAAAATAACTTTAGAAAATAAGTTTTTTTCCGTATATGAATAAATTTTGAGGAGAGTGAACAAGAAGTGCAAATTATAACAGTAAAAGATCAAGTTGAAGGTGGAAAAAAAGCGTTCGAAATCATTAAGGAAGCAGTGGAAAATGGTGCATCCGTTTTAGGTCTTGCTACAGGAAGCACACCGCTCAGCTTATATGATGAAATAAAGAAAAGTGAACTGGATTTCAGTGAGCTAAGTTCGGTCAACTTAGACGAATACGTAGGACTCGAAGGAGAAAATCCAAACAGCTATCGTCACTTCATGAAGGAACAATTATTCAACGAGAAGCCATTCAAGAATAGTTACGTGCCCGATGGCGCCAATCCGAATGCAGAAGAAGTGATTGCGCAGTACAACCAAGTTCTAAAAGAAAATCCAATTGATGTGCAAATTCTTGGAATCGGCGTAAATGGCCATATCGGCTTCAACGAACCGGGTACTTCTTTTGAAGAAGAAACTCACAAAGTTTCCTTGGCACAATCGACAATCGATGCGAATACGCGTTTCTTTGACTCTGTAGAAGAAGTACCGCGTTATGCATATACAATGGGACCAAAATCAATCATGGCTGCCAAAAAAATCATCTTGCTTGCATACGGTGAATCGAAAGCAGATGCGATTCAAAAAACAGTAGAAGGTCCAATCACGGAAGATATTCCTGCAAGTATCTTGCAAAATCATCCAGATACCATTCTGATTGTTGATGAAGCTGCAGCTTCTAAGCTAAGCGAAAACGAAGCGTAATAACCATTAGACCCGATGCATGAGTGAACGAAGTGCCGATCGGGTCTACTTTTTGGAGCAGATTTTTAGGGAAATCAAAACGGGTCTGACAGCACATGTTTACGAAAGGAGGACAGCAGATGAATTTCTTGATGCGGTTTACTATTTTGTTTGCTCTATCGATCCTCATTAGTTTTATTGCTACATTTCTATACCGAAAGGTTGCTCGAACCTGGGGCTGGGTAGACCGGCCGAGTCGAAAAAAAATCCATAAAGAACCTATTCCAACGATGGGTGGCATCTGTCTGTTCCTCGTATATTGGATTCTTTACTTCACTGGGATTCCGGTCCAGAACCAGATGGTGGATATTGGCGCTATCTTTGCCAGTTCAGCGGTCATTCTGCTGACAGGCATTGTAGATGACCTTGTGGAATTGAAACCTTGGCAAAAAATGATTGGAATTTTACTGGCTGCTAATCTCTTTTACTTCTTCACGGATATTCGGCTTGATCACTTCACGGTATCGATCCTCGGACGGGTTGAATTCAATCAGTTTGGATACGTAGTAATGATGCTGTGGATTGCAGCGATTACCAATGCGGTTAATCTAACGGATGGGTTAGACGGGTTAGCGGCCGGTACGTCCATTATTTCGTTAGTTACTATGGGACTGGTCAGTTATTTCTTTATGGATACGACCAATGTAGCAGTAGTGGTGATGATTTTTCTCCTCGTTGGCGTTCTGCTTGGGTTCTTGCCTCACAACTTTCATCCAGCAAAAGTCTTTCTTGGTGATACGGGTGCTTTGTTTATCGGTTTTATGATTGCAACGTTATCATTAAATGGATTGAAACATGCCACCTTTATTTCCTTACTGGTACCCGTTGCGATTTTGGGTGTGCCGTTAACGGACACCATCGCCGCTATCATAAGGAGAAAGCTCCATAAGAAAGCCATCAGTAAAAAAGATTGGGGACATCTCCATCACCGCTTCCTCCATTTAGGGTTCAGTCACAGACAGACTGTTCTTGTCATCTATGCTTTGGGAATCATCTTTTCTCTGACTGCATTGCTCTATCCGCTGTCGAGCGTTTTGGGAGTCGTTATCTTAACAATGGGGTTGCTGTTTGGGGTCATCTTGTTTATTCTGTCCTTTAATTTATTGGACCGAGAGGAAACGCCACTGCGCACCATTTTTCGTAAGCTATCAAACAACGAAACGGACGAAGAAAACAAGTAAATTTGTTTTCTTCGTCCGTTTTATTCTTCTTCCCATTCATCCTCTTCTATTTCATCCAAGCGGCGTTCCACGTATTGTGCTTCTTGAACTTCGAAGGTTACATTCCCACTGGTCCAGTCGACCATACTAGCTTGAAATGATTCTACCGCGGCAGCGCGAACGCCTACGGTAAAGGTTACTTGATCGGTATAGGCAGTATCCAGTAAGGCAAATGTGGATTGGAGAAGTTGGTTTTCTACTTTCCCGGAAGCGGGATAAGAAACGGTGCAGGCAATTGGTACTTGCATCGAGCGTTCGACGAGACCGATTTCCCGTAAGGCGGAGGACACCGATTTGCTATAAGCACGGATTAAGCCGCCTGCGCCTAACTTCGTTCCACCAAAATAGCGCGTCACAACGGCAGCAACATCATGCAGTTCGTTCTTCTTCAACACTTCAAGCATGGGTACGCCGGCTGTACCGGATGGCTCGCCGTCATCATGTGCACGCTGGATTTCGTAATGATCTCCAATCAAATAAGCAGAGCAATTATGCGTCGCTTTCCAATGTTCTTTTTTGATTCGATTAATAAACTCTTTGGCTTCTTCTTCGGTCTCTACACGTTCTAATGTGCATAGGAAACGAGAGCCGCGAATGACAATTTCATGTTGCCCATTTTGGGCGATCGTATGGTACGATTCAAGCATGATTTTACCTCCTTCGACCAGGTGATGGTTGTATATGGAGGATAACACGAAAGAAGAACGTCAACAATACAGAAGCCGATGCAAAAATATGAACTTGTGTCCCTTTCTTCAAAGGATTATTGTATAATGGGGAAGGTAACTTAGCATAACGGTCCTTCTAACTAATGGGGTGTCATAATGAAACTAGAAAATTTATTTAATCATTTACTTGTAAAAAAAATCGAAGGAACTCTACCTTCTACTGAAATTAATAAAATTACGCAAGATACTCGTGAAGTGGAATCAGGGGACGTATTCGTTTGCATTAGCGGCGTCATCTTTGACGGCCATGAGTATGTAGAAACAGCAATTGAAAAAGGTGCAATCGCCATTGTAGCGGAAAGAAAAATCGAAACGTCTACAGGCAATGTGCCGATTATATATGTAAAAGAAAGCCGCAAAGCCATTACCATTTTGGCAAGTGCCTTCTACCAACATCCAAGTGAAGAATTGTCCATGATTGGAGTAACAGGAACCAACGGGAAAACAACCGTTACTCATTTGATCGATCACATCTTGAAAAAAGCTGGCAAGAAGACCGGGATGATTGGCACAATCGGAATGGATATTGATGGAGAACAGATTCCCGTTTTGAATACGACGCCTGACAATATTACCTTGCAACGGAGCTTACGCATGATGGTCGACCGGGATGTAGAAATCTGCTCTATGGAATTTTCTTCGCATGCTTTGGTACAAGGACGTACATGGGGAATTGATGTCGATGTAGCGGTTCTAACGAACTTGACGCATGAACATCTTGATTTCCACAAAACAATGGAAGATTATCAACACGCTAAAGAATTGCTTTTCTCTCAATTGGGCAACAGTTGGAAGAATGGCAAAGGAAAAATTGCCATCTTAAACAAAGATGATGCAACCTATCAACCGTATAGCCAAGCAACGGCTGCGGAAGTCATTTCGTATAGTATTGAAGATGAAACAGCGGACTTTTTCGCCAAAGATATTCATTTTGAAAAAGACGGCACTACCTTTACCTTAGTGGTCATGGGGAGTTCGTATCCAGTTCAAACAAAACTAATGGGCGCGTTCAATGTATCAAACGCCTTGGCTGCTTTAGCTGCAGTTTTCTCAATCGGATTCCCGCTGGAAGAAGCAGTTGAATTATTGAGTGAAGCGCAAGGGGCAAGAGGCCGTTTACAAGCACTGACGGATACGGGAGATATACAAGTCTATGTGGATTTCGCCCATACACCAGACGGTTTGGAAAAAGCCTTGCAGGCATTGAAGCCGATCACGAACGGCCGCTTGGTTAACGTAATGGGAGTCATGGGGAACCGTGACCAACAAAAACGACCAAAAATGGGACGGATTGCAGCTGAAAATGCGGATCACGTTATTTTTACAATGGAAAATCCAGAGACAGAACCGCAATCAGAAATTACGGATATGCTGTTAAAAGGTGTGGAAACGGAGAACTACACCGTTATTGAAGATCGCAGTGAAGCGATTTTCCATGCGATTGTTCACGCCCAACCAGGCGATACCGTTGCCATTACCGGTAGAGGACATGAAACGACTTACCGCGTAGGAACCACCATTTACCATTTGGTCGATGAAGAAGTAGCCAGAGAGGCAATCGAGGAACGAAAGAGATTGCAACAGGATACGATATAAGATACATGAAGGGATTACTATAATGGAAATAGCAATTGTGACAGACAGTACCGCCTATATTACGGAGAAAATTCGTCAAGAACAAAATATTTACATGCTGCCTTTATTGGTGCAGTTGGATGGCGAATCGTATCGTGAAGAAGTAGATTTATCTGCCGCAGATTTTTACAAAAAGATAAAAAATTCAGCTGAGTTTCCAACTAGCTCACAACCGGTTATCGGAGAAACGTATGAGGTTTTTGAAAAATTAGCTGAAACATATGATGCCATTATTTCCATTCATCTTTCTTCTGGAATCAGTGGCACCTACTCGAGTGTTCATTCCTTAAGAGATGAGTTTCCAACCTGTCCCGTTTATGCGTATGATTCGGAAATCAGTTGCTACCCTCAAGCGCGGTTGGTTCTAGAGGCAGCGCGCCTTGCTCGAAAGAAAATCGACGCTGAACAAATCATTGAACGTTTGGATCAATTGAAAGAGCGTACGCATGCGTACTTTTTAGTAAATGATCTGATGAATTTGCAAAAAGGCGGGCGCCTCTCTGGAGGAGCGGCTTTGGTTGGGTCTCTACTGAAGATTAAACCTATTTTACATTTTGAAGATAAGAAAATTACGGTATTTGAAAAAATCCGCACACAGAAAAAAGCGATGGCACGTATCGCCTCTTTGCTGGAGAAAGATTTGGAAGAAGCAGACTATCCGCTGATTGCTACCGTTATTCATGCGAATGCGGAAGAAGAAGGCCAAGAGTGGATGGAAGAGTTGAAGTCCAAATACTCCAACGTTCGTTTCGAGCTCAGCTATTTCGGTCCCGTTATTGGAACGCATCTAGGCGAGGGAGCACTCGGACTCACCTGGACAGAAGATGTCGAACGGAACCAACCAAGTCTAGGTTAAGAAAGAATACGATAGGAAGAAGCTGGAGACAAATTCCAGCTTCTTTTTTACTTTTAAAGGAGCAGATGGACAAGTGGGTGCAGAAAAAGTGGGCTACTTGTCCGATAATTGGATTTTTGGACAAGTGAGCTCTTTCATTTTCGTTCACTTGTCCATATTTATTGAAAACGGACAAGTGAGGTTCAAAAACAAAGCTTACTTGTCCAAAAAAAGGTTTGAGGATAAAAACGGAATCTCCTCTTTTTTGCATACTTATCTATAGTAGCTAAAAAGAGGAGTGGTGAGGTGGAGCAAGGGTTATATGGGAGAGAAATTACACGAAAAGAATGGAAGGAAGACGGAGCGATTCTTGAAAAGGCAGATCAACGGGCTGGGCTGCTAAAAGTTTCTGGGAAGTGGCAGTGCCAACGTTGCGGTACGGATGAAGCAGATCGTTTTGTTCCGGCACCTTGTGCTTGTGGGAAAGACTGTGTTTACTGCTCGGTTTGTCTAAATATGGGCAAAATAAAAACGTGCAGCGTTCTCTATTCGCTTCCGGAACAGAATACATTTGATTGTCCAATCGGTTCTCCGCTTCAATGGAATGGAACGTTATCCACCGAACAAAATCGCGCCTCAAAAGATATTGTTGAAACGGTTCAACAAAAAACTTTATGAACGCTCCGCGTTCTATGCCATGACGGAAAATCACGTGCAGGAGTATAATAGGGATGGCAATACA
>NZ_JARBEA010000062.1 GCF_028863945.1 Jeotgalibaca caeni
CAAAACTATATTTGACCATAAAAATACCCCCAAAAATTAGATTTTTTAGGTCTAACTTTTGGGGGTCGGGTCATTTTAGCACTCACTTGCACGCTTTCGGGCTTTTTGGTATAAGTGAAGCTTTTTTTAAGGCTCACTTGCACGTTTTTCGCTTCAACTTATTCTTCTGCGCTAATTTCTTGTTCTGGTAAGTAGTCTTCTTGGAAGGGTAATTGAATCCGGAAGATCGTTCCATGCCCCAAGACACTTTCTACCGAAATATCTCCGTGATAATTCTCTAATAGTTCCTTCGCAATGGAAAGCCCGAGACCGTGGCCGCCCTTTTCTCTCGACCGTGCCTTATCGACTCGGTAAAAGCGATTGAAAATCTTTTGCTGGTCTTCTTGGGACATTCCTTCACCAAAGTCTTGAATCGCAATTTGTACTTGCGACAAGGTTTCTGAAATAGAAATGTGGATTTCCTTACGATCAGTAGAGTACTTCACTGCATTATCCAAGAGAATGACTAAAATCTGTTCTAAGTGATTGCGATGAATTTGTATGTAGCGTTCTTGACTCATGTCATTATCAAAGTGGAATACGAACCCTGTATACAGCATCTTAAAATTATGGAAAACTTGCGTAACCACTTCAACTGCTGGGGTCATCTCGTTTGGATAATGCATTTGTACCTGCTCGGCGCGAGAAAGGTCTAGCATTTCTTGAACGAGTGTCTTCATACGGGTTATCTCATTTAGAGAAGCTTGCAGCGATTCATCCAACACTTGAGGATCATCTTTCCCCCAACGGTTTAACAATTTCAAATGACCTTCAACGATTGCAGTTGGGGTTCGCAATTCATGAGAAACATCTTCAACGAACTGCTTTTGTTGCGTTACATAACGTCCCATTTTGTCCAACAAGTCGTTAATCTGGTTCGAAAGGTCCGTCAATTCATCTGGACTGTTCGTGCTTTTAATTTTTATACGGCTCTTTGATAAGGTATCCTCATTAATCTCATTCATCGTATCCGTCATCTGTTTAATCGGACGGAAGAAGGTTAGCGAAAGGCCATACCCCAGCAAAATTGAAACCACAACCCCGGCAATAATCATCAAAAAGACGGTCTGATTAATATCTGCCATAAATTTGTGGTAATCAGTCAGGCGAAAAACAACTTGAACATATCCAAGTAAGACTGCTTTACTTTCCCCTACAATGGTGTCCTTCCCAATAAAGGCTTCTCGATTGTTAATAGTTACCTCTTCAAAAGTATAGCCGGAAATACGTTCAAAAGTTGTATTGGTAGGCTTGGATTCATAAATTAACTGTGCATCTGAATCAAATACCTGAATAATCGTTCCCTCTTGTGACCATTGATCTAAAAGAGGTATATTTTCAACTTTCAGAACCCCTCGACTGGTTGTCGAAACAGAGATTTTCTCCATTAAGCTCTCAACATTCTTATCAGTCAGGCGTGTATCGATTTGGCTTAGTGTGTCTGAAATCGAATGAACAAGGCTCTCCGCTTCTACTCTTTCTTTATCATGAAGTCGGTTTTGAAACGTCGCTAACATGATGGTGGTGAATACACTGAAAAAAAGTAAAAACGCAAGCATCAAGCGAAAACCCCACTTCCAACGGATGGAAGCAGAATTTCCTTTTTTTCTATTTGGCATGTCATTCATCCTATCAAGTGTTTGATGAGCGCATCACATATCCTGTTCCGCGGACTGTTTGGATGTAGCTTTCCTTTCCAGGTACATCGATTTTGTTGCGTAAATAGCGAATATAAACGTCTACCACATTGGTTTCGACTTCTGATTTATATCCCCATACTTTATTCAACAAAACATCACGTGATAATACGACATTAATGTTCTCCATCAAGATTAAGAGAAGCTCGTACTCGCGCTTAGTTAATTCAATTTGTTCATCGCCGCGTCTGACGATGCGATTTTCTTTCTCAATCACTAGATCACGGTAAGTAACCGTTGTTTGTTTTACTTTGCGTTGTTCTTCTTCAATTTCAACACGACGCAGTAATGCCCGAATACGAGCCAATAGTTCTTCAATTGCAAAAGGTTTTACAATGTAGTCATCTGCTCCGTGATCTAATCCAGATACCCGATCAATAACGGAATCGCGTGCAGTCATAATAATAATTGGTGTATTTTTGCTTGGACGCAAACGACGGCATACTTCAATTCCGTTTAATTCAGGCAACATTAAATCTAAAAGAATTAAGTCCCATTCAGAATTCAAAGCGGCATCCAAACCAGTACGGCCGTTATAGCAAATTTCGGTCTCATACCCTTCATGCTTCAATTCGAGTTCGATGAAGCGTGCCAAGTTCTTCTCATCTTCAATAATCAGAATACGTTGCTTCTCCTTTTTATCCATAGCGTTCTCCCTTATACTTCTTCATTTTATTTAACAATCTATCATTCAATTCTATTTTCATTCTAACATATCTCCCACGAAAAACGAATCTAGAATTATCAGAGGACATTCAAATAAACAGCAGGCGAAGCATTTTCGCCTGCTGTTATTCAAAAAACACTAGTCTTGAGGAACTTCTACTTCTTGATCCCACTCAAAGTGGTAGCTTCCTTCACGGTCTGTACGCTCATACGTGTGAGCTCCGAAGAAGTCTCTTTGTGCTTGAATCAAGTTTGCTGGTAATGTTTCTGCGCGATAAGAATCAAAGTAAGCAATCGCGGAAGAAAGAGTTGGTACTGGCACACCAGCAAGGACTGCTGTAGAAACCACTTTTCGTACGGATTGGTGATACTTTTCGGTTACTTCCTTGAAGTAATCGTCTAATAATAAGTTGTTGAGCTCAGGATTCTTGTCGTATGCATCCGTGATGTTTTGTAAGAAACGAGCTCGAATG
This sequence comes from Jeotgalibaca caeni, assembly GCF_028863945.1. Taxonomy (GTDB): domain Bacteria; phylum Bacillota; class Bacilli; order Lactobacillales; family Aerococcaceae; genus Jeotgalibaca; species Jeotgalibaca caeni. The sequence continues at coordinate 2,876 of NZ_JARBEA010000062.1, forward strand.
ATACATCCAGCACGCCAGATTTTAGCAATTTCTCCGTACTGAAGGTCCCATTCGTGTTCTAAACTAGCAAAACGTAATTGGGAGAATCCTTGCGCATAGCTCATGATTTTACTGAAGTATAGAGCTTGGCGGATGCTTTCTAGGAAGGCTGCTTTGTCTGCCTCTGAAACAGTTCCTTCAACAGTTGGCAACACTTTACTAGCTTCTACACGTTCTGTTTTTAACGCAGAAATGAAGCGAGCAAATACGGATTCCGTAATCAATGGAAGCGGAACTCCTAAATCTAATGCACTTTGAGAAGTCCATTTACCGGTTCCTTTATTTCCTGCTCGGTCTAAAATCACATCAACCATTGGCTTGCCTGTTGCAGGATCGTATTTCGTTAAGATTTCTGCAGTAATATCAATCAGGTAACTATCTAATTCGCCTTCGCTCCACTCTTGGAAAACGGCAGCTATTTCTTCTACGCTCATCTTCAAGTACTTGCGCATCATATCGTAGGACTCTGCAATTAATTGCATGTCGCCGTACTCAATCCCATTATGTACCATCTTCACGTAATGACCGGCACCATCTGGACCAATATAAGCCACACACGGTGTGCCATCTTCTGCTTTCGCAGAAATTTCTTCTAAAATAGGAGCGACTAATTCATACGCTTCTTTTTGACCGCCCGGCATAATAGAAGGACCCTTCAATGCTCCTTCTTCCCCGCCAGAAACACCGGTACCGATGAAGTTAATACCTGAATTTTCCAACTCTTTGTTACGGCGGATCGTCTCTTTGAAGAACGTATTCCCGCCATCAATCAAGATATCTCCTTGATCCAAGTGAGGCAGTAACGATTGAATCGTTATGTCAGTTGCAGCACCAGCTTGAACCATTAATAGAATACGTCGCGGTTTTTCAAGTGAGTCTACAAACTCCTCGATTGTATAAGTAGGCACTAATTTTTTATCAGGGTTTTCAGCAATTACTGCTTCTGTTTTTGATCCTGTACGGTTAAAGATGGAAACGGAATATCCTCTGCTTTCAATATTCAGGGCTAAGTTTTTACCCATTACGGCCATTCCGACTACACCAATTTGTTGTTTAGACATTTGTAACGCTCCTTTCATGATATACACATTCTTTTATAAGGTTAATCCTAACAAAAAAGGTCTGAAATGGAAAGCACACCCTTCTTGACCCGCACCTATTTCTTGAAGCATTTACATTTTTATCTATTTATTGTAAACTTAACAAGGAAATCTAGTAAAGGTGGGAGAAACGTGGCCAAAAAATCAAAATCCATGACATCTAAATTCCAGAAATGGTCAAAGATTGTTATTTGGATCATGTTACTAGCAATGGTCGGTAGTGCGCTCATTTCTGTAATCTATTCCTTATTTGTAAACCTATAGAAAAAAGCAAAAAGAGGTTGGAGATAACTCCTGCCTCTTTTTTAATAGGCTTTGGACGAATGATTACATCCCTTTTTTGATTTTACCATCCCAGTTATCATAACCGCCTTTAAGCACGTAAATCTGCTCAAAGCCATTCTTTTTCAACTGTGCGGCAGCACGACTGCTAAACGTTGTCCGTTGATCATAAAGATAAACGGGTTGGTCTCTACGGATCTCCACATACCGTTCTTTGAATTGTGTAAACGGAATGTTTCGTGCTCCTAGAATATGTCCAGCTTCAAATTCTGGACGTTCTCGTACATCAATGATTTGCACTTTTCTCATGTTTTGACGAAACTCGTCAGAAGTAAGTGTTTTTGCTGCACGTTTCCCCATGATAAAGCGGTAAAGTAAGTAAAGGCCGTAAATTAGCAGGCCTCCCCATAAAATAATGCGAAAAATATCAAAACCTGTCATATGTGTATTCTTCCATCCTTTCTAATCGATTCTATTCTATTTTACAAGAGAAGCGGCTTGAAAGCCATAAGTTTTTAGGAATCTAGGCTCACCCGATTAAAAAGACGCAACCTCCTTTTCTAGAGTTGCGTCTCCTTTGCGTTAACTTTGAACTTTTGCCAAGTACCCTGCACCGATGACTCCAGCATCGTTCCCAAGTTCTGCAATCTTAATGGAAGTTGTTTGTTGCACATTCGGGAATGTGAATTGGAGGAAATATGCCTCCACTTTCTTCATCAAGAATTCCCCTGCATTCGATACGCCGCCACCGATGACGATGTGTTTTGGATTCAAAATATTACCCAAATGACTGCAGGCAAGACCTAGATAGAAAGCAAAACGATCGACTACAATATTTGCTAAATCGTCGCCTTCTTTTGCTAAGTCAAAAACAACTTTAGAAGTTACTTCGCTGCCATCATCAATAAGTCTTTTCAATTCTGAATCCCCGGCATATAACTCCGCATATCTGCGAGTCAGATTTAAGACTCCAGATGCACTCGCAACGGTTTCTAAACACCCTTTTTTCCCACATGTACAATCAATTCCTTCAGGATCAACCGTAATGTGCCCTACTTCTCCACCAGAACCGGCTGTTCCGCGTACCAATTGGCCGTTCGCAATAATTCCGCCGCCGACTCCTGTTCCTAGTGTCAAGAAAACAACGTGGTCATCATCATTTCCAGCTCCACGCCACTTCTCACCTAGCGCTGCAACGTTTGCATCATTGTCAATAAAAAATGGCAATCCGATTGCGTCAACGATTTGTTTTTTAACTTCTACGGTTTCTTTCCAATTCAAATTGAAGGCACCGGTAACACTACCATCCGCCAAGTTGATGGCACCAGGCGAACCCATCCCGATTCCGATAAACTCATCTGTCGTCATTTGATATAACTTTAAATGATGACGAATTGAATCAATAATGTCCGGAACAATCTCGCTTCCTTCATTCAAAATGTTAGTTTGGATGCTCCATTTTTGTTGAATTTCGCCTTCTTCAGTTAGAATAGCTAACTTTACCGAAGTTCCACCTAAGTCAATTCCTAAAATCTTTTTTGACAAACTAAACGCCTCCTGCATCAATTCTACTTTTTGATATTAGTATATCATTCCGTTACGAATAAATCCGAACAGAATGAGGGATACGGCTAAAATAACATATGATAAAAACGTTTTGATTCGCGTTCCTCGATCAACTGCCACCATACCAGGCACGGAGATAAACATGGTCGCCAATCCACCACCAATGGCGCCTCCTAGGTGTCCCCAGTTATCAATCGATGGCGAGGCCAGTCCGTTGACAAAGTTCAAAATAATAAGCAACATGAACCCTTGCGCCATATTACGAATCGCATAATTATTCGGATAAAGACGTCCCAGAACCACCGCAGTTGCGAACAGGCCAAACAAAGACGTACTGGCACCTGCAGAGACTGCCTCTGAAAAAGCAAAACTAACGACATTCCCCATTAGTCCACCCAGTAAATAAATGAGCGCAAAACGGAAATTTCCATAAATGAGTTCTAATTGCGTCCCCAAAAAATAAAGGGTGATGCTGTTTAATAAAATATGCATAAATCCAATGTGGAGGAAAATAGGAGTCACTAGACGCCACAGCTCTCCCGCTAAGATTGCTGGGTTAAACTTCGCCCCAAAATTAATCAAAGTGTAAATATTGGTACTTCCCCCATTAATGGTCATGAGTAAAAAAGCAATTATTTGAATGGCTAAAAACGTATATGTTACGATGGTACGACGATTCCCAAACATACGCCGTAAAGTGAAATTTGTCATCTCGCTACCTCCAGTTATCTTTTTCTCATTATATGTTATTTCGTAGCAATGAACAATTTTTGTATGGGAATATCAAAGCTTTCTTTGATTTGTGCCACACTCGGTTGCAGTTGAAACGGATATAAAAGGGAGATAGTTTTTCCTGGATAATCGGCTAAGTACCGATCGTAGTATCCTCCGCCAAAGCCAACTCGGTATCCATCCTCTGAATAAGCTAAACCGGGAACAACCACCAGATCAATATGCTCTTTTGGCACTTCTTGGCAGCGATTCTTTGGTTCCAAAATTCCGAAGGCACTTCTTTCAAGTTCGGTTTCTTTTGTATAAGAATAAAAAGACAAGGTGCGTTTTTTCCCGCTATAGGGAATCACAACGTCTTTCCCTTCTGACCATGCAGCCTGGATGACTGCCTCTGTATTGACTTCTGAAGCGCTCGATAGGGTGATGGCAATCGAATGGGCAGAATGCCATTCTGCGCTGTTTTTTAACGAATGAAGCAGCTCCTCATTGTAAGCCTCACGTAATTCAGGAGACAATTGGCCTAACTTTTCTTTTATTTGTTTACGAATCGATTCTTTATCCATCGGGAAACCCCTTTCTTGAAATAAAAAAACGTGCATATCCCACTCTCTTTGACGGGAGTTCGGGACTTGCACGATAAACATCTATTCAGAGATAGAATAAATCCCCTAATCGATAAAAAACAACAGGAAACCTGTTGTTATTTTACTTCACGGTGAAGAGTAATTTTTCTCTCACGTGGGCAGTATTTTTTCAATTCCAAACGATCTGGGTTGTTACGTTTGTTTTTCTTGGAAAGATAGTTACGCTCTTTACATTCTGTACATTCTAATGTAATGTTCAATCTCATCATTCATACCTCCAAACATAAGAAATTGAAGACTTTTGGATCTTCTTGCAAGATGCATTGTACCAAAACCCAACCAGAATAGCTAGTATTGGATGGCAACAAAATCTATTATACACACTTTTCGCATGAAAAAAAAGAGAAAACTTGCAGTTGCAGAAACTTTCCTGTTTGATTAAAATATGAAAGAGCACTGTTTTGAATGGATTGAGGTGAAAATATGGATTTATGGCTGATTGTAATCATCCTTCTTGCAATCGCAATTATTTTATTAATTGTATCGTTTTTTGTAAAAGAAGAGGAATCTCCTCTGCTATCCCAGATTGGCGATTTTACGCTTCAAATGACGGAAGAAATGCACGAGCTGAAAACGAGAGTTACAAAACTTGAACAAGAAGTAGAGACTGAAGAGGCAGATGAGAAAGAGATACCAATAAAGAAATTAAATGCAATCACAAAACAACACATTGTTAAATTATTCCAACAAGGGAAAACTTATGATGAAATTGGTGAACAACTGGAGTTACCAGAGACAACCGTTCAATTAATCATTGATAATTATCAGGACACTTTGTCTACCGAGGAGTAAAGGAAGGAGCAGTAATGAAGAAAGAAGAATTGCGTTTTTTGGCACTGGGCTTTTTCATTTCCGCCCTTTTGTTAGCAGCTTTCCAACTGATTTCCCCTTCCCCTTCTGCTTCTACTGCCAAGGAAGAAGTTACAGAAAAGAAGGACGATTTCCAGGAAAAGTACGAAAGTTTGTTAGTAGAGCATCAACAATTAGAAAAAAGCTTAGAAAGCCAAGAAGAATCCACCTCTACTGAAGGAGAGACAGAGTCAGAAGTGGAGAGCGAAGAGAAACCGGAATCAGAGGAAACAGAAGTACCGGATGAGGAACCCTCTTCCGCTTCACCAACTTCTATCGTCTTCCTCGTCCATGATGGACAGCCTTCTTCTGTCGTTTTACAAAATTTATTAGAAGCTGGATTAATCAGTAGTCTGGAAGCTGCCGAACAGTACCTAACCGACCAAGACTTGATGACAAGAATTCAAGTGGGTTCATACGAACTGTCTCCTGAGATGTCGGATGAAGAAGTATTAACTGAAATTACCATTCAATAACGTATTTCAAATAAGGCAGCTGGGACTTTTCTCCCAACTGCCTTATTTTTTATTGCTTGCGTTGCGATAGCTTCCCCACTTTTTATCCTATCGCAACGAAAGATTGAGATAGGACTAACATTCAATATCCTGAAAGCTCCTCTATAACGAAAAGAAACCAAAAAAATACAAAAACAGCTATCGCCACCCCGGATGAGGGTGGCGATAGCTGTTTTATTTAATCCTTGATGCCAAAGTATGCATCAAATACTTCCTTCGCAAGTGGAATGGCGTGGTTCGTATCTGTACTTGTGTACGGCACTACTACTGCGACTGCGATTTCTGGATCTTCATAAGGCCCAAATGCAACAAAAGTAGTGTTGTATCCATCTTCATACTTTAACGAATCAATCGCACCTTGGTATTGTGCTTCCCCGGTTCCTGTTTTCCCTGCAATGCCGATTGGATAGTCGCCAAAGAACCTTGTAGAGTAAGCCGTTGGACTATGGGTTACTTGCCACATTCCTTGATGCACACGGTCCATTGCGGCAGGACTTACGTTTACTTGATTCATAACGATTGGTTCCATAACCGTTTCAACCGCACCCAGATTTCCTGTTGCATCTGTTCCACGAATTTCTTTTACGAGACGCGGTGCGTAGCGTGTGCCGCCGTTTGCGATTGTCGCAATGTATTGCGCTAATTGCATGGCTGTATAGTTATCAAACTGGCCAAACGATTCATCTAGCACGAGCCCCGGATTATTAGGACTTCCGAGGTATCCGCTTGATTCAAAAGGCAAATCAATTCCTGTTCGTACTCCCAATCCAAATTGAGCGAAATAGGAACGCATTTTTCCTAAGGTTGCTTCTGTATTCAAATCCAGTTCAGAATCCGGCTCATAAGTGTTAATTCCCGCCATGCGCAACGCAATCTTAACCATATAAGTATTAGAGGACTTTTCTAGAGCGGTGATGTCACTTACTGGCACTTGGCCGTATCGGTTAAATACCGAAGAAATCGTCTTTCTTTGAGCAAATTTCATTGGTTCATCAATCATGACATTATCATCAAGAGTCAACACACCGTCCATGTATCCGGCTAATACGGTCGCACCTTTTACACTAGACCCCATAATATAGTTCTCGTTCATGATGCCATGAACATTATCGGTAACCTCGCCTGTTGACGGGTTCCATTTCTTACCGGTCATTCCTAGCACTTCACCATTTTTAGGGTTCAATGCCACTATATAAACGCGGTCGTTCCAAGAATCGACACGGCTATTGAGGAAATTAGTCGCGATTTCTTCCAGTTTTTGTTGGAACTGAATGTCCACGCTAAGAATCAGGTGGTCCCCTTGTTTTCCGTTATAGGTCACAAGGGAGTTCAGGGTTTCCCCTTCTTGGTTGGTAATGATTTCTCGTTGTGCCTTGGAGCCGCGCAATACAGTTTCGTATTGTTCTTCCAGATAAGCATTTCCTACTCGGTCATTACGAGAATACCCTTTTGCTAAGTAGGCATTAATCATTGTGCTTGGTATTCCTGTTTTTTCGGAAGTAACTTCTCCCATAATCGTCCTCAACAATTCACCATGAGGATAAATTCGGGTCCAGTCTTTCGCTACATCCACACCCGATAACATTTCTAGGTGTTCACTTACAGTAGCTAGTTCTTCTTGAGTAACATCTACGTTTTTAATGTTCACGGTTGTTAGAGCCGTTGCACCATTCATTTGCTTGAAGATTGCAGCGGCTTGCTTTTCCTTTTCATCGAACTGGATATCCGCTTCGGTAATCTTTGCTAATTCTGCTTCATAAACTTCAGAACCAGATAGGAGCTTTTCTTTTTCAGACAACCGTTCTAATAATTCTTCGCGGTTTGTTGCTGCCCAGAAATCCTTCAAATCGCGCTCGGTTAAGGATTCTGCATCGACCTCAATCATGCTTGCTAATTTCGTCGCTGTTTCTGCCATTTTATCTGCTGTATCATTCGTTCCACGTGTATAAGTAATCGAGTGTTGTGCCTGATTTCCAACGAGTACTTCTCCATTACGATCATAAATTAATCCACGGGGAACTGATTGTGTAATCGTTGTTGTCTCGGTTCTCCTGACAATGGCCTCGAACTCTTCTCCTCGAACAATTTGTAGAAACCCTAACCGTACGATAATTGCTGAAAAGAGTAGAAATACAATGAAAAAGAGTAAATTCAAGCGAAATGGGATGTGTGACTTTTTCTTCCGACTTTTTTCTTTGTTTTTTGCCAACGTCTACACTCCTGTTTATTTTTTTCAATAATTCATTATAACAAAAAAGGCTCGTATTACAACGGAGAAAACAATGCAAATCTTTGCCTGCTATGTTATTTTAATATATATTGACCTGTACCGCTTAGTAGGAGGATTTCATCTATGACCTTTGAGACAGACACTACCAAAACAAATAAACATCTTCTGCTCTTGTCTTTTTTTATACCTTTTACAATTATGGCTATCATTTATGCGTTAATGGGCGTTTATCCTTTTGGCAATCAAACCCTCTTAACCATCGATCTAGGTCAGCAATACGTAGACTTCTATCGTTATTATCGCCATACCTTATTAAATGAACCAGAAGCGTTATTTTACTCTTTTGCGAAAGGAATCGGGGGAGAGATGATTGGACTATGGTCTTATTATCTAAACAGTCCGTTCAACTTACTCTTGCTGCTCTTACCGGATCGTTATCTACCGGTTGGGGTCACTTTATTAATGCTTTTGAAAATTGCATCCAGCGGTTTATCGTTTGCATACTTACTGATTAAAAAATTCTCGGGAAACAACTGGCTCGTCCCAACCTTTGCTGTTGCGTATGCCTTAATGGCTTATACAATTGTGAACCAATTAAACGTGATGTGGCTCGATGGTCTTGTCTTTTTGCCTCTTATCATTTTAGGGGTAGAAAAAATTGTAGACGGCGAAAAGGGCTTCTTCTATAGTTTCATGCTCGCTCTGATGCTGTTTTCAAATTATTATATCGGCTATATGATTTGTCTTTTTGTCGTTTGTTACTTTCTATTTGCGCTTGCAAAGCAACAGGATACCGTGATGATGCAGTGGACGAAGAAGCTGAAGTTTTTTGCTTCTCGTATTCTTCGCTTTGTCCTTTTTTCGCTGCTAGGAGGAGGTTTGGCAGCATTCTCCTTGGTGCCGAATTTCTACTCACTTCTAGGCGGAAAGGTAAGCTACATGAGCGATACCATCGACTGGACGTTGAAGTATCCTTTCCAAGAAATTCTCTCCAAGTTTTATATTGGTGCCTTTGATTTCGATCAAATGCCTACTGGACATCCTAATCTGTTTGTTGGGACGATCGCTCTGGTCGGCTTTCTCTTTTATTTCTTCAACCGTGCGATCCCATTGAAAGAACGAGTTGTGGCTCTATTGCTGACTATTTTCTTCTTCTTCTCAATGAACGTAAACATCCTGAATAAAGCTTGGCACGGTATGCAGTATCCCATTTGGTATCCGTACCGCTTCTCTTTTGTTGTGTCGTTTTTCTTTATCTTGAACGGTTTTCGCTCTTTACAGAAAATAAAAACCATTCCTTTATGGTTTGCTTGTACCCTGCTGATTCTTCAAACCATTAGTGCCTTGTATGTTTTACAAGAAGAATTTTCTTTTGTCATTCCTTTGCAAGTCCTGGTTACAGCCGTCTTTTTGATTGTTGTCCTCGTCTTATTCCTCTTAAGAGAAAAAGACTATGAATGGATGCCGGCCCTTCTCTTGGTTATTACAATTATTGAAATGAGTACCAATGCTGCGATTGACTTAACTCGGTTGAGTTATGTGAAGATGCGCCCTTTTAATGATTACCAATTAGTGCTGGATGATTTTATTGAGCCGATTCGTCCATCAGATGATGAGTTTTACCGGATCGAAAAAGTGTTCCAACGCTCAAAAAATGACAGCTTTCAATCAAATTATCCGAGTGCCTCTCATTTTAGTTCTACCTTCGAAAAGGAAATTCCAGAATTATATGGCAAGTTAGGTTTTCCAGACGGAAATGGATTTGTTTCCTACTCCTCAGGTACGCTATTAACGGATGCACTCTTTGGAATACGGTATATGGGAGAAAATAAACCCTTGTCCGAGAACTTAACTCAAAAAGACAACTTTTATCAAACTCGAGCAAATTCTACTCGTCCTGATTTACGTTATTATGAACCTTTTGTAGAGGCGTATCGAACTAAGACCTACCTGAACCCTCATGCTTTTTCTATTGCTTTTGCGGTACCAACAGAAGTGGCCACCTTGCAAATGCGCGATAATCATCCAATTGAGAATCAAGAATCATTGTTGCAAGCTTTAACGAATCAGAACTTTGCTGAACCGTTTTATCAAGAGGACCGCTTCCACTCAACGGTCATGAATAATATCGCGTCTTCCTTGAAAGGGTCGGTAAATCGCACCTACTTGAAAGAAGATAACGAAGAGGATGCTTCCGTAGAGGTTCAGTTTACTACTGAGACGACAGACCCATACTACTTGGTTCTTGATTCTCGCATCGACGACGATGTGGCTGAACTGAAGCGAAACGGTGAACTGCTTCACTACTACAAGACCTACCGCAACGATCAGATTATCAATATTGCCAGCGGAGAAGCGAACGAAATCGTTCGATTTGGTTTTCACTTCCTGGAAGATTCCTTGACGGTTCGTGATTTAGAGTTGTACCGCTTCAATACAGAACAATTTGAAGAAGTAGTAGCTGAACGAAAAGCTGGGGGGATGCTGGACTTGACCTCTTTCAGTCAAACCAACTTGATTGGTGACATTACGGTTGCAGAAGATGCGCCTGTTTTGATGACGACAATCCCCTACTCCGAGGGGTGGAGCTTGGAAATAGATGGAGTACGAGCAGAGACCTACTCTATTTTAGATGCCTTTCTTGCAGCTGACATTGAACCAGGAACGCATCAAGTAGAGCTTACGTACCGCCCGCCTTACTTAAAAGAAGGGATTTTATTATCACTTGGATCACTGGTCATCGTTCTTCTTAGCATCAAATATAAACCACGTACTCGGAAACATTAAAAAAGAGTCTGGGACAAAACCAGAAAAATGAATAAAGAAATAGCTCTCGCAGATCCCTTTTGGGGTGGCGAGAGCCATTTTTTTG
>NZ_JARBEA010000063.1 GCF_028863945.1 Jeotgalibaca caeni
GTGTCGGATAACAATATGAAAAACAAGGACGGGACAAGGTTTAGAGAGCATATTAGAAAAACTATGAATTATTCAGGGATAATCGTTTACTTTAATTTGACGTGCTGCGCGTGTTTCGTCTAAACGACGTACAGATTTATGATGGGGAGCTTGTTGAACGAGTTCTGGATGTTCTTTTGCTTCTGTTGCAATTTGCAGCATCACTTCTACAAACTCATCCAAGGTTTCTTTCGATTCCGTTTCAGTTGGCTCAATCATAATTGCTTCTTCCACAATTAATGGGAAGTAGACTGTTGGTGCATAGAAACCGTAATCCAATAGTCGTTTGGCAATATCAAGAGTACGCACACCTAATTTTTTCTGGTTTTTGCCAGAAAGAACGAACTCGTGCTTGCACACTTCATCGTATGGTAAATCATAGGCAGCTTGTAACCGTTTGGCTAAATAGTTTGCATGTAAAACGGCACCTTCTGATACTTTGCGCAATCCAATTGGCCCCATCGTACGAATATAGGTATAAGCCCGAACTAAAACGCCAAAGTTACCATAGTACCCTTTTACTCGGCCAATCGACAAGGGTTCGTCCTCTTTTAAGACAAATCCATTGTCTTCTTTTACAATGCGCGGAACGGGTAAGAAAGGAATAATGTGTGCTTTTACACCTACCGGACCAGCACCAGGTCCTCCTCCGCCATGGGGTGTGCTGAATGTTTTATGCAAGTTCAGATGCACAATATCGAAGCCCATCAAACCAGGGGATGTTTTTGCCATGATTGCATTTAAGTTTGCTCCGTCATAGTACAATAAACCGCCTGCTTCATGAACAATATCCGCAATTTCAACAATATCTTTTTCAAAAAGTCCGAGTGTATTGGGATTCGTTAGCATTAAGGCTGCCGTATCCTCGCCCACTTTTGCTCGAAGCGCATCCAGGTCTACGAGTCCAGCTTCAGTCGTAGGAATGCTTACTACGTCATAACCAGCGATGTTGGCGCTGGATGGATTCGTACCATGAGCACTATCTGGAACAAGTACCTTTGTACGGTTTGTTTCTCCATTTTGTTTATGATAAGCGCGAACCATCATTAACCCGGTCCATTCACCGTGAGCACCTGCTGCGGGTTGAAGAGACACACCATCCATTCCAGTAATAACTTTCAAGTCTTCTTGTAATTCATACATAAGTTGCAAGGCACCCTGCGTTGTTTGCGCTGGTTGGAGGGGATGAATATGAGCAAAACCTTCCAAGCGAGCAGTCACTTCATTAATTTTTGGATTATACTTCATGGTGCAGGATCCAAGTGGGTAGAATCCATTTTCTACTCCAAAGTTATCATGAGATAGACGTGTATAATGGCGCATTAATTGCAGTTCGCTTATTTCTGGTAAGCGAGCAGGTTCCTTTCGAGCTAGTTGGGAAGGCAACGTTTTAACCGGTACATCCGATTCTGGTAATGAATAGCCAACACGTCCCGGTCTGCTTTGTTCAAATACTGTTTGATTCACTTTTTTCATGCTTTCAAACCTCCCAACACTTCGACGAATTGATCAAGCTGTGCTTTCGTGCGTTTTTCTGTTGCACAAAGGAGCAGATGATTCGGCATGTGATAGTCTTTTGCTAAGGAATACCCACCAATAAATCCGGCTTCCAATAACTGACGATTTGCTTCATCCGCCGAAATCGGCAATTCCACTACAAACTCATTGAAAAATACTCCTTGGTTGAAAATTGGGAATCCCTTTTCTGCTAATTGATCAGCTAGGTATCCAGCTTTGTTCAAATTGAGCTGAGCCATTTCTTGGACACCCGTTTTCCCCAAAGCCGTCATACAGACAGCGGAAGCCAGAGCGTTCAATGCTTGGTTGGAACTCATGTAGGAAGTTGCTTTTTCGCGACGGATATGTTGTTCTCTACTCTGTAAGGTTAAAACGTACCCACGTTTCCCTTCGGCGTCAACCGTCTCTCCTACCATTCGGCCTGGAACTTTGCGGATATCGGCTTGATTGACGGCAAAGTAGCCGCAATGAGGTCCACCGTATGCCATTGGAATTCCGAATGGTTGGGTATCACCTACTACAATGTCTGCACCCAATCTTCCTGGTGATTCTAATACTGCCAGCGCCAATGGGTTCGCCATGACGATAAAACGAATTTTTCGGTCTCCAATCAATGCCTTTACTGCAGCAAGGTCTTCAACCGTGCCAAAGAAGTTTGGATACTGAATGACAACCGCTGCTGTATCATCCGTTAATGCATCTGCCAGCAGATGAAGATCGGTTTGATCATCCTTTAAGGGAATCTCAACGACTTCCGTTCCTCTTCCTGGAGCAGCAGTCCAGATTACTTCCCGCCCTTGTGGATGGACGCCTTGAGAAAGAACAATTTTATTTTTTCGAGTCGCCGCTTGAGCAAGCCCTACTGCTTCCCCTAACGATGCAAATCCATCGTATAAGGAAGAATTACTGACTTCCATCCCGGTTAATTCGCTGATCATGGTTTGGAATTCAAAGATAGCCTGTAATTCTCCCTGACTTGCCTCTGCCTGGTAAGGGGTATAGGCTGTGTAAAATTCAGAACGAGAGATGACCGCATCCACTACGCTCGGAATCGAATGGTCATACGTTCCAGCTCCCAGAAAAATCGGCAGCTCATTGCTGCTCGTATTCTGTTCGGCGAGGTGCTGCATGTGGCGCAGAAGCGTTTCTTCTGCCATTGCAGCAGGAATTGCTAACTCCCCTTCCATTCGAATAGCGGAAGGAATGTCAGCAAATAGTTCCTCGATTGATTCTGCCCCAATTACTTCTAACATCTCTTGGATATCTTCTGGTGTATCAGGTAAGTAGCGATAGTGTTCTTCCGTCATGTTACTCCTCCTCTTCGAGAAGTGCTTCATACTGTTCTAAACTCAGTAAGCTCTTTAGTTCACTTAAATCGGACAATTCCATCTCAAACATCCAACCTTCTGTAATTGCTGATTCGTTTACCGTTTCAGGACGATCCGCTAATGTATCATTGAATGCCGTAATGGTTCCAGAAACCGGTGCATACACATCAGAAACAGATTTTACGGATTCAACGGTTACAACTTCTTCACCTTTTGCAATTTCTCCAATGCTTGCGGTGTAATCGACAAAGACAATATCTCCTAACTGTGCTTGCGCATGATCGGTGATTCCGACACGTGCTGTTGTTTCATCCATCATTTTTAGCCATTCGTGTTCACTTGTATAATACATCATCTTTTATTCCTCCTAGTTAGATAAACGGTTTTTTGATAATTTCTGCTGGTATTTGCTTGTTGCGTACTTCAATCATAATCGTGTTCCCTATCTCTGAGTGAGCAGAGTCGATTAAAGCCATTCCAATTCCTTGCTTCAAGGTAGGCGATTGGGTTCCGGAAGTGACTTCTCCAATTTCTTCCCCCTCTGTAGAAAAAACAGTGTACCCATGACGTGGGATTCCACGTTCTAAAAGCTTAAAGCCAACTACTTTCTTTGATAAGTCTTCTTCACGTTGAGTCCGTAGCGCTTCTTGACCGATAAAGGATGCAGCTTTTTTTGTCTTGACTGCAAAGCCGACACCTGCCATGAGTGGTGAAATGGTTGCGGAAAGTTCTTGGCCATACAGAGGTAGTCCAGCTTCTAAACGCAACGTATCACGTGCCCCTAATCCACATGGCAAGGCACCTTTCTCTTCTCCAGCAATCAGTAATGCTTCCCAAACAATTTGTGTATCAATTGCTGGGATATACAGTTCAAATCCATCCTCACCGGTATAGCCGGTACGGGAAATAATGACCCCTGAAACAGCAGCCACCGTAGCGTTTTCCAGAAAACGGTGACGCTCGATACTGGCTACATCTTCTGTAGTGATGGCAGCTACCACTGCTTCTGCAAGTGGCCCTTGAACGGCAATCAAGCCCCATTGATCACTCTGATTCTCCAGATTAACGGCCCCTTCTAAGTGTTCATTCATCCATTCCCACACTTTGTCTGTGTTGGAAGCATTGCACACAACTAAATACTGCTCCCGATTCATCCGGTATACCATCACATCGTCAATGGTTCCGCCGTCCGCTTGGCACATGACATTATACTGCACACCGCCATCCGTAATCCGCGTCACGTTGTTGGTCACAATTTTATTTAAGTAGCCTTCAGCATCTGGACCCGTTACGGCGATTTCTCCCATGTGGGAACAATCGAAGAAGCCCACCCGTTCACGCACGGCTTCATGCTCTTTGATGATACTAGAGAACTGCATCGGCATTGCCCAACCGCCAAAATCTACTACCTTCACGTTATGAGAATCGTAGTACTCATAAAGTGGTGTTCGTCTTAATTCCGTCATCTTCTCACCCTTCCCGTTCATTCTGTTAATATCATTTTAGCATAGTTCGTTTCGGAAACACTATTACCTTCTGACAATAATCTATTGTAGAACATTTTGATTCATTGTAGAATAGGAAAATAAGTAATTAATGAAAGAATAATGAGAAAAATATTAAAGCAGGTGCAATTGCAGATGGATTTTATTGTGATTATGGGCCCTCAAGCTGTCGGAAAAATGACAGTTGGTCGTGAAGTAGAAAAACGGTTAGATGCAAAGCTCTTGTTCAATCATCAAACGATTGATCTGTTCGCCCATTTCCTCGGCTATACAAAGGAAACCTTTCGTCTTTCCGATCAAACTCGAAAAGAACTTTTTCGTGCGTTTGTTAACGGCGAAGAAAATACGGCAAATGGCATCATATTCACCCTTGTCGTTGCCTTTGATCTCTTGAGCGATAAAGAATATCTGAAAAAAATCTGTACCATCTTCACGGAAAAAGGCGGTCGTGTATTCTTAGTGGAATTGGAAACTTCTCTTGAGATTCGTTTAGAACGAAATGGAAGTGAAAGTCGATTGGAAGCAAAACCTTCTAAGCGAAATCTTGCATTTTCCAAACAAGAACTCCTTACAAGTTCCGAAAAGCATCGTCTCAACTCTTCCCCTGGAGAGGTAAATGAATTCATTCCAGAGGCTCATTACCTGCGGATTGACAATTCAAATCGAACAGCAGGACAAGTAGCAGAAGAAATTACAGCATTCATTCAACAAACGGAGGTGGAATTATGAAAAAAGTATTAGTTGCAAACCGCGGAGAAATCGCCATTCGTATTTTCCGAGCGCTTGCAGAACTAAATATTGCAACAGTTGGTGTATATGCCCAAGAAGATTCCGGCTCTGTACATCGCTTTAAGGCTGATGAGGCATACCTAGTAGGAAAAGGTAAAAAACCAATTGAAGCGTATTTAGATATTGAAGGTTTAATTGCCTTAGCCAAGGACACCGGAGCTGATGCGATCCACCCTGGTTATGGTTTTCTTTCGGAGAACATCCAGTTTGCTGCAAGGTGCCAAGAAGAGGGAATCACATTTATTGGACCAACCTTGAAGCACTTAGACATTTTCGGCGACAAAATCAAGGCAAAAGAAGCAGCCTTAGCTGCAGGTATCCAAACGATTCCTGGTTCAGATGGCCCTGTAGCATCGGTTGAAGAAGTTCTTCGCTTTGGCGAAACACATGGGTACCCGATTATTATTAAAGCCGCTCTAGGCGGAGGTGGTCGAGGAATGCGCGTCGCCCATTCGATGGAAGAAGCAAAGGAAGGCTTCCAACGTGCTCGAAGTGAAGCTCTCTCTGCCTTTGGTAACGATGAAATTTATGTAGAAAAATATATTCAAGACCCGAAACATATTGAAGTACAAATATTGGGTGATCAGTTTGGCAACATTGTCCACCTCTATGAAAGGGACTGCTCCGTCCAGCGACGCCATCAAAAAGTCGTTGAAGTTGCGCCTTGCATCCATATGGCAGAAGATTTGCGTCAGAAGATTTGTGATGCTGCCCTGCAATTAGCGAAGCATGTCGGTTATTTGAATGCAGGAACAGTAGAATTTCTCGTGGAGAATGATCGCTTTTACTTTATTGAGGTGAACCCGCGCGTCCAAGTTGAACATACAATTACGGAGCTGGTTACCGGAATAGATATTGTTCAAGCGCAGATCCAAATTGCCCAAGGACTTGATTTACACAAGGAAATTGGAATTCCACATCAAGCAAAAATCCCTTTAATTGGAACTGCGATTCAGTGCCGGATTACAACAGAGGACCCATTGAACCAATTTTTCCCTGATACTGGGAAAATCAATACCTATCGTTCTCCAGGTGGATTCGGGATCAGACTAGACGCAGGAAACGGGTTCCAAGGAACAGTGGTTACCCCCTTCTTCGATTCCTTGTTAGTAAAAGCTTGTGTTCATGCGCTGACATTTGAACAAGCAACGAATAAGATGAGCCGCGCCTTGCAGGAATTCCGGATTCGTGGCGTTAAAACAAATATTCCTTTTTTACAAAATGTAATCCAACACCCAACTTTTAAGTCTGGTGAAGCGAAAACAACCTTCATCGATTCTACACCAAGTTTATTCGAATTCTCGAAAACATTAAACCGTGGAAACAAGGCTCTTTCGTATATTGGAAATATCACCGTTAATGGCTTCCCGGGAATTGAACGGAACAAGAAAAAATTCTATGATGAACCGCGTTTGCCAAAAGATTTGGTTCCAGCAACAGGACTTTCTCTTAAACATATCCTGGATGAACAAGGAGCAGAAGCAGTCACGGACGTGGTCCTCCAACAGCCACAAGTCCTTCTAACCGATACTACTTTCCGGGATGCTCATCAGAGTTTGCTGGCAACACGTGTCCGTACCAACGACCTTCTGCATATTGCAGAAGCAACCCAAACAGGAATTCCCCAACTGTTCTCTAACGAACTATGGGGTGGAGCTACCTTTGATGTAGCCTATCGGTTCTTAAGCGAAGACCCTTGGGACCGTTTGAAAAAACTGCGCAAAAAAATGCCCGACACCTTATTCCAAATGCTGTTTCGCGGTTCCAATGCGGTCGGCTATCAGAATTATCCAGATAATGTTCTAGAAGCCTTTATTCAGAATGCTGCAAAAAATGGAATTGATGTGTTCCGGATTTTCGATAGTTTGAACTGGACCAAACAAATGGAAAAGAGTATTCAATATGTACGAGAAAGTGGCAAAATTGCCGAGGCTGCCATTTGTTACACAGGAGATATAAATGATCCGAATCAAACCAAATATACCGTACAGTACTACAAAGAGATGGCGAAGGAACTCGAGCAGCTTGGTGCCCATATCATTGCCATTAAAGACATGGCCGGTTTACTGAAGCCCCAAGCAGCCTACCGTCTCGTTAGTGAATTAAAAGAAACGGTTTCCTTGCCTATTCATCTACATACTCACGATACAAGCGGGAATGGGATTCTAACTTTGACAGAAGCGATTCGAGCTGGAGTAGACATTGTAGATGTGGCGCAAAGTGCTATGAGTGGAACAACGAGTCAGCCTTCGATGAGCAGTTTGTATTATGCTCTTGAAGGAACAAAACGTGCACCTGAATTAATAATGAACAATGTGCACCAAGTGAATCGTTATTGGGAAGATGTGCGTGACTATTATGAAGATTTCGAAACCGGAATCCACACTACCTCTACCGAAGTCTATCACCACCAAATGCCGGGTGGTCAGTACACCAACTTGCAGCAACAAGCAAAGGCAGTCGGTCTAGCGGATCAATGGGATGCAGTGAAAGATATGTATGCCGTGGTAAACGGGATGTTTGGTGATATTGTCAAGGTGACCCCTTCTTCGAAAGTAGTCGGTGACATGGCTCTCTTTATGGTACAAAACAAACTGACTGAAGCAGACATTTATGAGCGGGGAATGGATTTGGATTTCCCTGAATCTGTCATTGGTTTATTTAAAGGAGATTTGGGTCAGCCGGTGGGTGGTTTCCCAGAGAGGTTGCAACGGATTGTTTTGAAAGACATCCCTGCTTCAACAGAACGGCCCGGCAGCTTGCGTGAGCCTGTTGATTTTCAGGCTATCGAAGAAGAAGTAGCGAGCAAAATAAAACGTACACCTACTGAAGAAGAAGTTTTGAGTTACTTAATGTATCCAGAAGTTTTCTTAGGTTACGCGCAAATGTTTGACCGATTCGGCGACGTAACGAAGCTTGATACCCCTACCTTCTTCCATGGAATGCGGACAGGCGAGCAAATTGAAATGACCATTGAAAAAGGGAAAACCTTAATGATTAAGCTTAATCAAATCGGTGAACCCAATTCAGAGGGGAACCGCGTACTCTACTTTGAGTTGAATGGCCAAGGACGTGAAATTGAAATCAAAGATGCCAGCATCACCAGTACGAAAGCGATTCGTAAAAAAGCAGAACCTACCAACAAACAGCACGTTGGAGCAACCATGCCTGGTTCTGTCTTAGAAGTCCTCGTCTCAAAAGGAGATCGTGTCCAACAAGGAGATCCAGTCATGATTACAGAAGCGATGAAAATGGAAACGACCATCCGCTCTACCACGAACGGTGTCGTTGATCAGATTTATGTGGTAGCGAATGATCGCATTGATAAGGATGATTTGTTGTTGGAAATTGTAGCGAGGTAAATGAGGTTCACTACATTTATATCGTCTTGTACCAAAAAACGAGGTTGGGAATTTTCCCACCTCGTTTTCTTTATGCCTTCAACATGCATTTCATTTCCTATTGCTCCCACGCTGGTAATAAGGAAATATGATTCATAAACTGTTTGCTCGCTTCTCTTTTTTCAAGATTTTGCTTCCTTCGTTCTTGATAACCAGCTACAATCGCCTTTTCTTCCTCCGATTCCGCTATTAAAGTTGGCATCTGAAAGGAGGAATCTTCGCGGTCTTCTAAAACATACGTTAGAAATGCATAGGCGCAAAGTTTATTCTCCCATGTTTTCAAATCAGTAGAAATTAACTTTACAAAAACTTCTACTGATGTTTTTCCGGCTCCTGTCACAAAAGATTCAATATATACCGACTCGCCTCTTTTTGCCGGTTTTAGGAAGGCAAATGAATCAACGCTGGCAGTGAAACTCGGTTTCCGGACAAACTTATAGACAGCGCCACCTCCTGCGCTATCAAAATGTGCCATCATATCTCCACCATAATATGTATCTTTATCGTTCATATGGCGCGGCACTAGAATTTCTGAACGAACCACTCGTGTTTCGTTACAAGTCCGGCTTAACTTACTATCCATTTTTTAGCCTCCACACAATTCTTTTTCCTCTTATTGTAACAAGAAGAACCTCTTTTTGAAAACCTGCAAGTTTTCAAAAGAGCTAGAATGCGTTAAGATAGGAGTATTACAATCACGAGGAGTTTGCCTGAATGGAAATACAGCCTTACTTACATAAAACACAATATTACGAGACAGACCAAATGAAGATTATCCATCATTCCAACTACATCCGCTGGTTTGAAGAAGCTCGTACCGATTTCATGGAACAAATCGGTTTAAGTTACGCAGAAATGGAACGAATGGGAATTATTGTTCCCGTTCTATCTGTCTCTGCCGAGTACAAATCCATGGTTCGCTATGGTGATTCCGTTTTAATTTCTATCCAGGTGCAAGCTTATAATGGCGTTAAACTGGATCTTGCGTATGAAGTTTATCATGCAGAAACGAAAGAGTTGCATACAACCGGCACAAGCCGACACTGTTTCCTAAATGAAGCTGGGCGACCTATTTCACTAAAGCGCTCTGCTCCAGAATTGCACGAGATGTTCGCTGCATTTGTTTAATAAAAGAAGAAACGTCATCTGCGCCTTTTGTTGGGCTTAAGATGACGTTTCTTTATTTTTTGGAGTAATGAGGTCAATGAAATGGTCGGTTAGACTGGCAGTGACGCCCCATAAGGAATGTCCTCGAAGTTGATAAAAAGGAATCCGGCGCTGACCTGGACGGAACTTGTATTTTCTACCATTCGGAATCATTTCATAAGGGAAATCTTCAGGATGTTTCAGCATATATTCCGATACATAATAAGTAGGCTGATGGTTCATAAAATAATGCAGCGGGACAGTAAACAATTCAGCCACCTCTTCATTGTAGCGGATGTCTTCAAATGAGAGATTCAAAACACCAACAAAACAATGAATCAGAATATACTCGCTGGCTACATAGTCAATTTCACCCAGCACTTTTATACGCTCACGTGCGATATTTAATTCCTCCATCGTTTCACGGATCGCTGCTGCTTCATAAGTTTCTCCCTTTTCAACTGCACCACCTGGAAAGGATGTTTCGCCTGGCTGGGAAATGTTCTTGCTGCGAACTTCATAGAGAATGTGCCATTCACCTTCACGCTCGATCAAAGGCAGCAGCACTGCGTATTTCCGTTGTTTTCCTAGAGGCTTTACTTCATGTTGGCGCAGAACTTCTTCAATGTTGTCTAACATCTAACCACCTCCTTCCCTCCTAGTATACCAATGAAAAGAAGATACCTCAAATTCGAGATATCTTCTTTTTTCACTTTATTTTTTTGGTAAAGGTTTAACAGCAGGTCCTTCCAGAACCTCCCCTTCATAGTCAAAGCGTGAACCATGACACGGGCAATCCCAACTCCGTTCGGCTTGATTCCAGTTAACCGTACAACCCATATGTGTACAGACAGGAGATACTTTATGCAAAATTCCTGTTTCGTCGCGGTAAACCCCTACCCGTTCCCCATTTATTTTAACGAGGGCGCCTTCACCTAATCCAACCTCTTCTAATTCTTCCATCGAAGGAGCTATTTTCCCTCCAATCAATTCTTTTCCTATCAGCGTATTATCTTTTGCTAGTCTTCCAACCGCTAATGGATTAAGGTGAGATCTGGTTGGTGCATAGAGTTTCTCATAAGGGTTGCCGCGTTTGACAATTAAATCCGTCAACAACTGGGCAGCAGT
Source organism: Jeotgalibaca caeni (assembly GCF_028863945.1). GTDB lineage: Bacteria > Bacillota > Bacilli > Lactobacillales > Aerococcaceae > Jeotgalibaca > Jeotgalibaca caeni. The sequence goes on from NZ_JARBEA010000063.1 coordinate 10,855, forward strand.
CGCTCCTTGAGACATTCCCCATTTGTTAAAGCCGGTCGCAATAAATATATTTTTGTTAAGCTGGTGCATTTGGCCAATGTACGGTACTTTGTCTGGCGTAGTTGGGTCTTGTGTAGACCATTGATAGGTAAATTCAGTAACGCCAAACGAGTCCTCTGCATAAGTTTTTAGGTTTTCGTAGTGTTCCGGCATGTTGTCTCCGCGCCCCGTGAAATGATCATCGCCAACCACCAGCAATAATTCTTCGCCATTTTCACCGATGACTGAACGGAACGAACGAGAAGGAGACTCCGCATTAATATACATCCCCATCGGAATTTTCTTCGTTGGAACACCAAGCACGCCGTAAGAACGGTTCACTTCTAGTCGAGCGAAGAACAGACCTTGTTCATCGTTGATTGGATAATGGGTCGCGATTACCACTTGATCGGCAGTCAAGGTATTTCCATGTTCTAAGAGAACTTCCTGCTTCTCTTTATTTTTCACTTCTAATGCTCTCGTGTGTTCGTACACGTTCCCACCGAGACGAATAAATTCATCCAATACCCCTAGCATAAATTTCACTGGATGGAACTGCGCTTGACCAGGAATACCGAGAGCAACCTTTATCGGAAACGGGAAATCGGGAATATCGTAAGAAAGATAGCCATTGATTCCAATTTTCTGATATGCCTTCATTTCATCCATGACTTTTTTCTTGCCCATATCGGTAGTGGCATAAATGACCGCATCTTTTTCTTCAAAATCACAATCGATTGCTAGTTCCTCAATCGTCTGACGAATCAAGGATAAGCCCACTTCATTCGCTTCATAGTAAGTTGACGCCTTTTCCTTCCCTAAATACTGCAGCAAAGTCTGATAGAGATAAGAATGTTGGGAAGTAACTTTTGCGGTAGTATACGCACTTACTCCGTCCGCTACTCGGTGTGCTTCAATCAAGGTTACCTGCTTGCCCTCTTTTACTAATAGCCACGCTGTTAGGATCCCCACTATCCCAGCCCCTAAAACAGCCACTTCGCAAGTTGCGTCTTCCGTTAATGAATCAAAAGGTGCTCGTGTGGCAGTATCACTCCAAAAAGATTTATTCTTTTGACGAGTCATTGTAATCCCCCTACCTCTTTAGTCTACAATTTCAATTCCGGCCATTTTCCCAACGTCTGAATAGGTTTCTTTGGTTTTTTTATTATAAAAAGTGACGGCTATCTCGCCCGCAATTCCCTCCTTGATCGCCTTTTCCATTCCGCTCGGAACGGGAGCAATGAGATTTCCTTGATCTGAAAAACTGGCATGCAATTCCAATTTGACTTTGTCATTTTCCAAGGTAGCTTGTACTTCGTGTTCTCTTGGGAATGTGACTTCCAATGTACTATTTAAATAAGTTGCAAAACGATACTCTTTACCACCATAAGAAAAGGTACAAATGTGACCTTGGAATTCTCTACCATAAAATGGGATATGAGCATCGGAAAAGAAGAGACTCGTATGAGGATTCTCAAAATGATTGCTTTGAAGCCAGACATACTGCTTCGGAAAATTCGAACCCCAGTCTTTTTCAATGTAGCCCTTTCCACCCGTAAAATCGACTTGATGATCACCGATTTGTAATTCACCTTTTAGCAGATGACTCATACTAATTACTTCATGGTAACATTCCATTTTGGGCACATAGCCAAACGGTCCCATAATCGTAGGCATGTATGGTGTCCGTTTAATCGAAGTGAACGTACCTAGTTGTAAATTCCCATCAATTTTCAAATTCTCATCTTCTAAGTGAATTGAAATTAAACTTTCACTAAATAAATTTTCTCCAATCTTTACCGTAAATGGATCATCATTCCAGATAAATGATTCTAGAGGGTAGCGAATATAGCCTGTCTTGGTAATAGGTTTACCGTTTTCATTTTGCTCTACATAAATATACTGGACGAAGCTGTGCGAGTCCTTCTCATTCAACGTCATGCCGGGGATGAAACTAATGGCACGTTTTTCGTCAAAGCTAACTTGCTTATAATACCAGCCTTCAAAGTAACGCCGCTTCTTCAAATTACCCTGAAAATTCAATGCACCTTTCATGCCATCACCTTTTTCTCCGTACTTCCATTCATGATTTCACTATGCCTCAATTTAGTAGGATTTGTCAAATAATTGATGGAAAACACAAAAAACTTTATGAACGCTCCGCGTTCTATGCCATGACGGAAAATCACGTGCAGGAGTATAATAGGGATGGCAATACA
>NZ_JARBEA010000064.1 GCF_028863945.1 Jeotgalibaca caeni
ATTACCAGACGCCACTAGAAGTGTTTTTGAGTTACCTAGACGAATCTACTTTGTCTAGCTTAAATTGACAAATCAAATTTCTATCAAAAATATATACTGAATTAATTTTATCTAAAAGAGCAGATTCCCCGGAGGATAGCGGGATTAATGTAGATAGAGTCCTTCTCAAAAAATCTAGCAAAACATTGCTAGGTTCACTTTGAAGTACATTTAGAATGATACTTTTAATCCATCTCGCTAAAGAATCTGAGGTATCTTCATACTTTTTCCAGCCGCTTATGACTCGTTTTATAAAAGGTTTTTGAGTTTGTTCTGTGGCTCTAAAAAGCATCGATAAAATATCCGGATCCATCAAGAAACCCTTTTTTATAGGAAGACGACTTTGTGTATTTTCTCGAGTTGATAATTTATAAATGTGCTTTTGCTCTAGTAATAACCCGAAACTTGCATCACCAGTGTATTCTCCATTAAAATCAATTACTAAAAAAGTACTTTTATTTACAATATTACCGAAGTTAACTTTTGAAAAAAGACTAGTATATAGTTGATGTAGTGTATTAGATTTACCGCTCCCAGTATTCCCGAATATACCAATGTGAGAGGCAAAAAAGTCATTGATTGGTAAATTAATACCAATGTTCTCATTTACTGTATTCCCTATTGAAATGCTTTCTATTTTTTCGTCAAATAGAGAAGAATAATTATTAATGTATATTTGATTTATTATATTTGGATCCGGAATTGTTGCTAAATTTCCAATCATAGGGATGTATTTACTTCCTGATACAAACATTTCGTTTTCTATATAACCAACTATTTGAGTGTAAATATTCCTTACAATAGAGTTTTTTTGATAGCGAGAATCATGAAATAATTTTCCTGCGGTATCTGTACTTAACTGCTGGTCGATAATAGATTCAGAAATTACTTTTCCAATTATTTTAGTAAACCCCTGATTTATGACTATAAATGAATTAACTGTGATATTCTTAATAACTTTACCATTATGAATAATAGTAGGGTCATTCATATAATCAAAAGCAGCAATTGTACATGTTAATCCATCAACTTTAGTTATAAACCCAATCTGGGAAGCTAAACTATCAAACTTTTTCATTAGTATCTCCTATACTTTAGTATGTTATTGAACGACTTAAAGCTTATTACCGGACTATAAAATAACTCTATGCCTTCTTGTTCAGTTGAATATAAGTGCTGTACTATCGGATTCTCTAAAATAGTTTTTGCAATTCCTGAATCTTCAATCGTAGTATCTTCTAGATAAGCCAACTCTTCTACAATACCTCGTAGCGATTTTATATTCTCTTCCGAATATTCTTTGTTTAATTCTTTTTGAGATAAAAGTTCTATAATATCGGAACAGTTTCTCTTAATTTCTTCTCCATACAAAGCCTCATATTCCAATATTCCATTATGATTTGAAAATAATCTTACAGATGAAGGGGTAATAAAAGATATATTTATGGGTAAAGTACTATCCGTATAATCTAAAAGACTTAAGATGTTCTCTTTAACAGTGTCTTTGTAACAGACTATGTATATCAATAACCCAGGATTAGTAAAAGCACGTTTTAACTCTGTACGTAAGTGTTCATCATAAAAAGAAAATCCAAAAACAACTAAAACAGAATCTTTTTTTTCTAAAGTTTCTTTCATATAACGAATCATACTATAGTAATGGTTACTAAATACTGTATTTTTAAACTTGTCTTTAGTAGGCATAACGATTTGAATTTTATTCATCTTTTCGATGTGTTTTTCATCTATTTTTATAGATTCAAATAACGACTTATCATCCCTTAACGTATCACCATCTAAACGCTGTTCTATTTCCGTTATAGATTTCTTTATATAATCCCTTTGCTTTTCCTCGCTATAGTCATCATAGTTCTCATTCAAAATATCATGAGCCAATTTTTTATACTCTTCAAAATAGTCCAGATCGTTATCTATCAGTATCTTATTACTGCTATCCAATGACCAGTTTGCTGATCCATGTAGTTTAATGAGATTAAAAGTCGGTGTTTCCATATAGTAGTTATCATACAGACCGGAATGAGCAGTAGTTTTGTTGTAGTTATCGGAGTCAATATATCTCCTAAAGTATCCTTCGGCCCCATCATTCAATGAAATTCTATTATTCTTCTCAAGATACAAATCAAAGGCTTTTTCTAAAAATAAGTCATAATTTGTAGTAAATACGTTTACTCGTATAGGGTTTATTTTACTGTTTCTTAAAAACATATAATTAGAAACAATATTTATTAACGACGTATATTGTTTTAATATAGAACTCATTAAGGGTGGATTAACTTTATCTTCTTTTTGAGAGATTAAAGAATAGTTATCACAGACAGATAATATTAAAAAGAATAGGATTAGTAAATCTTTTAGCTGGTTCTTTTCAGAGTTGCTCAAATTAGAACTTCCAATATCGGTAATCAAATTTTCCATATTATTAAGAGCGGAAAAGTATGGCGCAGAAGCTCCTGCACCTAATAAAAAGTTTACATTCTTACTCACTAGTAAATCTTGTAGAATTTTAAGATCATGCTCAGAAAAATTTAAATCATCCATAGAAATTGTCTCCTTATGTGTTGTATTACATCTTTAAATGTATTATTTCTTGAGCAAGAGTTCTTTCTTAATTCTATATACGGTATCCCTCGTAACGCCTGTGTTCTCTGCAATTTTTTTAATTGGCTCCTCTTGCTTCAACTTATTTACGATTACATGGTAAGTCATTCTGTCCCTTGGATCCTTAGCCTCCGCCGAATATTTTACCGGACGGCCTTTATAATGGCCTTTCCGTTTAGCTATTTCGATTCCTTGTCGCTGCTTCCGCTTGATTTCTTCACGTTCATTCTGAGCTGTCCAAGACAGAAGTTGCACAATCATGTTGCGAATTAACTTTTGGAGGTTCGGATCTCCCATCTCTTGGTTCAGAATAGGTAGGTTTAAAATAATTAGTCCGATTTCCTTTTGATCTAGCTGCTGAACCATCTGAACGATATCATCATAGTTTCGTCCCAAACGATCCAGTGACTCGACAATTAGAATGTCTTTCTCCCTAAGAAATTGAAGAGCCTTTTTTAACTCCAAACGCTCAGTCATACTTTTTCCAGACATTTTTTCTTGGAAAATTTTCTCTGCTCCTGCTCTTTCTAAGGCTTCCATTTGTCGGTCTAAATTTTGATCTGTGCTAGATACACGTGCATACCCTACTTTCATTTTTTTACTCCTTTTTTCAATACATTTAGTCGACACTTATAGACTACATTACAAAAGGGGAAAATACAACATCTTACATGTGTCTATTTTGAGTACACTCATAATCGACAAAAAAGCTGAATCAAAAAGTCATAAACTTTTTCTGATTCAGCTTTTGCATTTAACCTAAAAAGAGCTTTATTTATTGACTCTTCTTTTTTCATGATCTCCTGTGGAGTGATTTTGAGGTTTCGTTAGTGTGTATTGATCTGAAATCTCTTCAGGAGAGGGCACATCCAATTCTTCCAGAATCTCTTGCAATGCTCCTTCCATTTCCACTTTGTCGGTCTCTCTGTTAATTAACTGCCATCTGTCTAGCATATCTTCACCTTCTTAATTTGCTGCTTTGGACAGTTTGGACTCATCTGAATACGGCATTAGGAATCGTCCAACAGTGCGGAACTTTCGTCCACTGAATGCGGGCAAAAAGTCCATCAAGTGCGAAAATAATCGTCCAAATTGATAACCGTCTGTATACTTAATTTATGTATGAGTTTTCATACAAATAAGTTACAGGAGGTTATTTTTATGATCAATTATCATAAAATTCTTGAAATGCATCTACAAGGGATTTCTCAACGGACAATCTCTTCCAGTACGGGACATTCAAGAGACAAAATTAGAGAGGTGGTGAATCAAGCAAAAGCCAAAGGCTTAGAAGAACTTACTGAAAAAATGACCAATTCTCGGTTGGAAGATTATCTATTCCCTGAGAAAAGTGCTAATCAACGTGGGTATTACGACCCCGACTGGGATTATATCCATAAAGAACTGCTCAAAAAGAATGTCACGCTCAAACTCTTACATAAAGAGTACGAACAAGAGGCAAAGATTCAAAACAAGATGCCTTACGCTTATCGGACGTTTTGTGAAAAATATGGGCACTACGGCAAGAAGTACAAATTAACCATGCTATTCATCGCAAACCCGGTGAAATCTTAGAAGTGGATTGGGCAGGCAGTACGTTATCCGTTAAAAACAGTGAAAATGGTGAAGACATCAAAGTCTACATTTTCGTAGCCACTTGGCCATTCAGTCAATACAGCTATGTCGAAGGGTTTTACGATATGAAAACCGATAACTGGTTGACGGCTCATATTCATGCCTTAGAATTTTTTCAAGGAATACCTGAAACGGTCGTTTCGGATAACTTGAGAACAGGGGTAACAAAAACGGATTACTCAGAACCACTTTTGAATGAAGGGTACCGCCAATTAAGCGACTATTACCGTTTTACCATCGTTCCTGCGCGTGTGAGAGCTCCAAAAGACAAATCCTCGGTTGAAGGAAACGTCGGTTTTATTAGCCGCCAAGTCAGCGCCGCCTTGCGTAATGAAACCTTCTTTAGTTTAAAAGAATTGAACCAAGCCATTTCTGAGAAGACGCAAGAATTGAATCAAGACTCTTTCCAAAAAAGACCTGGTTCCAGATATATAGTCTTTCAGGAAGAAGAACTTCCGTTCTTAGGCTCCCTTCGTCACCCGCGCTTTACACAGTCTCAATGGCGGATATCTAAAGTCCAATTAGATTATCATATTCAAGTGGAGCGTATGTTTTATTCCGTTCCCTATGAATATGTCCATGACGAAGTAGAAGTAAGAATAACTGACCACCTAATAGAAGTGTACTTCAACGAGCACCGAATTGCATCTCATAAACGACTTCGGGGCGACATTGGGCAATACTCTTCAAATATCGATCATATGCCGGACAATCACCGCCGTTATTTAACACATACCCCTAAAGAAAATTTACTATGGTCAGAAGATATTGGGCCAAATACTTATGCGTATGTCGACTATATTCTTTCCAATAATGTCGAGAAAAAAGCCCTGAAATTACTCGCTACATTGAGAAATACAGCCTCTAAATACACGTCCGAAGAATTAGAAGCTGGCTGTCATACATTGATGTCTGTCGCAAAGGAACCCAGCAACTCATTACTCAAATCCATTCTCAGTCGTGCAAAGAAACGAAAGAAAACTTTGGATAATCATTCAAAAAAATCAATTATAGAGGAGCAAACGGACAACAAGTATGGTTTTGTCCGTGGTGCAGCCTACTTCGGAGGTAAAAAATAATGAGAAATGAACAAACACTTGAAAAATTAAAGGCTATGCGTTTGAGCGGAATGGCTGACCTATATGAGCAACAAACAATGGACGAAACCACCCAATCCTTAGGATTTGAGGAACGATTTGAGCTGTTAATAGACGCTGAATCTGCCCGCCGTAAATCAAATAAATTAGAACGTTTAATTCATCAGGCAACATTTAGTGATCCAAATGCGTCTATCGAAGGAATTGAATACTATCCCGATCGACATCTGGATAAAAACCTTATTTCTAAACTCGCACAAGGAGGATACATTGATAACCACCAGAATATTATCTTGATGGGTGCTTCTGGAAACGGGAAAACCTGGATAGCCAATGCCTTCGGTATTCAAGCTTGTCGTCAATTCAGAAAAGTGAAGTATATTCGTCTTCCAGAATTAATTGACGAGCTGGCTTTAGCGAAATATGAGGCTGATGGTTCTTATCGTAAACTGATTAAGAAGTACACGAAAATTGAACTACTTATCATTGATGAATGGCTGTTAATGGATTTGTCTTTAGAAGATAGTGTTCATGTATTTGAGATCATTGAAGCACGATTAAAACAAACTTCTACCATATTTTGTTCTCAATTTTCACCTGAAGGTTGGCATGAAAAAATCAAACACACTCAACTAGCCGATGCGATTCTGGATCGAATCAAGCACAATTCTCACCAAATCATAGTTGATGGTGAAGTATCCATGCGAGAGCGTCACGGTTTGGAGGGCATGAAATGATTCCGATTGAAGTTGAAACTCGTATCGCTCTTTTTTTATTTTCGACGATACCTTCCAGAAGATATCGATTTAAATCTATCCTCGTTACTCCTACCTTATTACTTAGAGGACGAAAAGCAGCCTTCGGCTGATGAAATGGTTAATTTAGCCACTAAGTTCCTTGAACAAGCTATGAAGGAATACGAATAATCTATTAATTTATTTTAAGATGAAAAACAGAGCTCATATTGGGCTCTGTTTTGATTAATTTCTTATTCTCTTCAATCAATTAGCGGAATGGACGACAACTTTCGCATTCAGTGGACGACTATTCCGCATTTACTGGACGAAACTAGTCGTCGTACTCACTTATTTTTTATTATACCACCGATACTATTCGTCAGAATATCTTCAGATTCATTGAGCTCGATAATAATCGGTGTCGTATTCATAGTTCCCTAGGACATAATAATTCCGTTGAGTTGGAGCGGTATCATGCGTCATCAAGCCAGTGTGTCCATGATATTTTCCTTTTTGCAACTCAAAATAGTATGTGCTGTGGATCTAGTTTCTTTTTACTTCGGTGAACGGTTAATTTTGTTTGCCAGCATGTAATAACGTGTCCCCTTATACGACCTCGATCACTACTGACACCAGCACCCGGTTTTTGATCTCTTTATAAAGACTTTTGTCCTTAGTATCAATGAACGTGATAAATTGCTCAAAGTGCTGGAATCTAAGGATTTCTAGGTATCGTCCCGACGTATCGAAACCACGCACTCTATGTGTGTTGTAACTTAGCTATCGATGCAAAATAATATGTGAAGTGGGAAGTTTAAAGGTTTCATCTATTTTTTCTTGAGTCTCCCCAGAAGAAGAGTGCCACAGTTCCTGGACCGGTATGTGAACCTATTGTAGTTCCAACATTATTTATTTCAACCTTGTTCTTCAAGTTGGGAAATGATTCCTCGATTAATCTCGCGACTTCTTGAGCTTCAGTATTAAAAGCAGAATGAGATATATAACATTTATCAGAATATTCAAGATCTTTAATAGCATGATTTTTCATTTTATCTACAATTAAACTAATTACACGTCTCTTACCTCTTACTTTTTGTTGAGGAGTTAATTTTCCATTTTCATCCATATTTAACAATGGACAGATTTTAAATGTTGTTCCAATAAATCCAGATGTCTTTGAGATTCTTCCTCCTTTAACATAAAAAGATAAATCAGTCGAAAAAAACCAATGATGTAGATTCAGTTTGTTATTTTCTACCCAGTCATACAACTGTTCAAGTGTGTATCCGTCGTCCCTTAGATCTGCCAGTTTATCCATCAATAAACCATAACCAGACGATGCCGCAAGAGAGTCAACGATGTATATTTTTCGATCCGGATATTCCGCTTCCAATAGTTGCTTTGCTGCACACGCTGAATTATATACTCCAGATAATCCTGAAGACAGTGATACGTGTAAAATATCCTTCCCTTCTTTCAGAAACGAAGAAAAGTAATCTACAAACTCTCCTACATTTACTTGTGATGTTTTCGTCTCAGCCCCATTACTCATTGCTTTATAAAAATCGTCATATGAAATCGACTTACCAAGATCATCTTTATATTCTTTTCCATCTACCATAAAATGAAAACAAACATAATTTATACCACGACTGTTGAAGTGCTTTTCTGTTAAGTCTGCAGTCGAACAACAACTTAAAATAAATTCTGACATCATCTTACCTCTTTTCTCTTCTCACATTAGCCTTTAATGAAATAATTGAATCCATTTGCAGAAAGTTCAGAAAGCTTAACTGAAATCTCATCAATAGACACGTTCTGATTGTTTCTAAACCAAGTTTGATATACAGCTATAATCCCAGCTATTGTATAGTCAATGATCATATCTTTATCAATCTCGTCCAAATCAGCAAACATGGTTTTATTCCTCTTGATTATTTCCTTAAGTTTTTTTGCTATTTTCGCAAGAAAATTATGATTATTACCTACCATAACATAAAATGTTGATAAAATTCTAGATTTTCTCTCACTAAATCCGTTAAAGTTTCAAAAATCAATTGCGGGTTAAATGCACTTTCACTAAATTCCATTTTATTAATTGGTTTTTCGAACATTTCAATTAGATCATTCTCCAATTCATCAATTAATTTTTCATAACTATCATAGTAGGTGTAAAAAGTTTTTCGTGTAATATCTGCCTCTCGTGCAATCTCAGTAACAGAAATATTTTCTATCTCATTGTTGTCTAGAAAATTTATTAAAGCTTTTCTTATTGCTTCCTTTGTTTTTAATATACGACGATCTATGGTCATAAAATTCGTCACTCTCCTTAGATAAATTGCATTTAATATACACTTGTCCTGAATAATTCATACCTCTAATTTCAGAGGCTGTTTTATCAATAATCTTATATTTCCTTTATCGTTTTTCGTTTTCTGTCTAAATTATTTAATTTTTTCGACCCATTTAAATTTTTTGAGATTTTTCACTTTTCGAACTCGAATTTTGGCCACACTGCTCCCTGGGCCATTTAAACATTTTTTAAAATCTGGTTATTTAAATGTACTGCCGAATCCTTTGGATTTGTCTAAATACGGCATAAAACTCTCGCTGATAAACATGAGAACTCGATAACTTTAAATACATTTGTCTTGCAGTGCTGACTAGTTTTCCAGCCACCTTGAATAGACGTAAACGTATTGTGTCCACTTGAAGTCCTTTCGATTTTGGATCAAAACACAAGGTGCGTAAGAAGTTAACCAGATTGTACGCCAACAGGCTAATCATCATGTGGGCCTCGTTTTCAATGAATCTGGGACTATCTGTTTTATCAAAGAAGAAGCTGTTTTTGGCTTCTTTAATAAAATTTTCCATGGTACCTCGTTTATTATAGGTTTCAAACACTCTTTTCACCGAGATGTTTTCTGAGAAATTCGTGACAATAAAAGAATGGTTGAAAAGTAGTTCGCCTACTTCTCGAGTTGAACGAATACACACCCAACGTGGTTTGGACCATGAAGCTGCTTGGTAGGAAACCGAATTATAATAGACTTCTTTTTCATCCCAAGGATGATGGTTATCATAGAACACAAACTCTTCCGCTAAACGATATAAATTCCTAATTGCATCTCATAAACGACTTCGGGGCGACATTGGGCAATACTCTTCAAATATCGATCATATGCCGGACAATCACCGCCGTTATTTAACACATACCCCTAAAGAAAATTTACTATGGTCAGAAGATATTGGGCCAAATACTTATGCGTATGTCGACTATATTCTTTCCAATAATGTCGAGAAAAAAGCCCTGAAATTACTCGCTACATTGAGAAATACAGCCTCTAAATACACGTCCGAAGAATTAGAAGCTGGCTGTCATACATTGATGTCTGTCGCAAAGGAACCCAGCAACTCATTACTCAAATCCATTCTCAGTCGTGCAAAGAAACGAAAGAAAACTTTGGATAATCATTCAAAAAAATCAATTATAGAGGAGCAAACGGACAACAAGTATGGTTTTGTCCGTGGTGCAGCCTACTTCGGAGGTAAAAAATAATGAGAAATGAACAAACACTTGAAAAATTAAAGGCTATGCGTTTGAGCGGAATGGCTGACCTATATGAGCAACAAACAATGGACGAAACCACCCAATCCTTAGGATTTGAGGAACGATTTGAGCTGTTAATAGACGCTGAATCTGCCCGCCGTAAATCAAATAAATTAGAACGTTTAATTCATCAGGCAACATTTAGTGATCCAAATGCGTCTATCGAAGGAATTGAATACTATCCCGATCGACATCTGGATAAAAACCTTATTTCTAAACTCGCACAAGGAGGATACATTGATAACCACCAGAATATTATCTTGATGGGTGCTTCTGGAAACGGGAAAACCTGGATAGCCAATGCCTTCGGTATTCAAGCTTGTCGTCAATTCAGAAAAGTGAAGTATATTCGTCTTCCAGAATTAATTGACGAGCTGGCTTTAGCGAAATATGAGGCTGATGGTTCTTATCGTAAACTGATTAAGAAGTACACGAAAATTGAACTACTTATCATTGATGAATGGCTGTTAATGGATTTGTCTTTAGAAGATAGTGTTCATGTATTTGAGATCATTGAAGCACGATTAAAACAAACTTCTACCATATTTTGTTCTCAATTTTCACCTGAAGGTTGGCATGAAAAAATCAAACACACTCAACTAGCCGATGCGATTCTGGATCGAATCAAGCACAATTCTCACCAAATCATAGTTGATGGTGAAGTATCCATGCGAGAGCGTCACGGTTTGGAGGGCATGAAATGATTCCGATTGAAGTTGAAACTCGTATCGCTCTTTTTTTATTTTCGACGATACCTTCCAGAAGATATCGATTTAAATCTATCCTCGTTACTCCTACCTTATTACTTAGAGGACGAAAAGCAGCCTTCGGCTGATGAAATGGTTAATTTAGCCACTAAGTTCCTTGAACAAGCTATGAAGGAATACGAATAATCTATTAATTTATTTTAAGATGAAAAACAGAGCTCATATTGGGCTCTGTTTTGATTAATTTCTTATTCTCTTCAATCAATTAGCGGAATGGACGACAACTTTCGCATTCAGTGGACGACTATTCCGCATCACTGGACGAAACTAGTCGCCGTACTCATCATCCTTATAATAGGGTACTGGCGGATAGGTATAGTACCTGCGATACATCAAAACACCCAGTGCTGCTACGAACAAAACGAGGGACAAGCCTTGTGAAACTCGTAAGAAATCGCCTATCCATAAGCTGTCTGTCCGCATGCCTTCAATAAAAAACCTTCCTGCTGAATACCAAATGACATAGCTGAGCGCCACTTCTCCTTGGCGAAGGAATTGATTCTTGTTCCGCAAAAGGAGCAACAAGGCGAAACCAACTAAACTCCATAAAGACTCATAAAGAAAAGTGGGATGGTAATAGGTTCCGTTGATATTCATTTGGTTAATGATGAATTCCGGTAAGTACAAGTTTTCTAAAAATTGTCGGGTGACTGGACCGCCATGTGCCTCTTGATTGATGAAATTTCCCCAGCGACCAATCGATTGAGCTAGGAGGACACTAGGTGCCAGTATGTCTAGTAAAAGAGTTAGCGTCATTTTCTTTCTTCTTGCAAACCAGTATACTGCGATACCACCCGCAATTAGCCCCCCATAAATGGCAATTCCACCATTCCAGATTGCGATGATTTCACTCGGATTCTGTATATAGTAGTCCCATTTGAATAAAACGTAATAAAGTCGGGCACCGATAAAGCCAATTGGTATGGCCCATAATGCCATATCTACCATGGTATCTTCTTCAAGTCCCAGTTTTTGAGCTTCCTTTGTAGCTAATGAAATGCCGATCAGCATCGCTAGAGCAATAATAATTCCGTACCAATAAATCTTTATCGGGCCAATTGAAATAGCAACTGGATCGATTACACTAAGTAAAACATTCATTCTTCAATCCCCTTCATAGCTTACATTAGTTAATTGTTTTAAATCACATAATTTAAGTTCAATTTGTGTAGTTATTTGTTTACAGACAATAAACCCTCATTTATATTGTCAAACACATTGTCAAAATCCCCTTCACCATTGATAACGTAAAGCAGATTTTGCTCCTTGTAGAAGTGAATAAGTGATTCCATTAATTCCTTATTAATGTGTAGCCTATTTTCAATCACTTCTGGTTTGTCATCCAGTCGAATTTTTTCCCTTTTTGATTCGATTTGGGAATTTCCTTGTTTTTCTTTTGAACGAAGATTCCCTCGTTGCGCTAACCGATGTCTTAACGTATCCTGACTTACATCTAAAAAGAAAACAGCGTCTAAATTCTGATTCTGACTTTGTAGGTAAGCTTCGAGCATTTTTGCTTGCTGTAGGGTACGTGGGTAACCATCCAGAACAAAGCCATTTTCAACATCTTTTGCTTGTAAGCGACTCTTAACCAATGAGTTTATCCACTCATCTGGAACTAGCTCTCCTTTATTCATATATTCTTGCACTCTGAGTCCGAATGTATCTTTCTCCTTGGTTGCTTCTCGTAACATTTCACCAGTTGAAATAGCCGTCAGGTGGTACTCCTCTGCGATTCTTTTAGCTTGAGTGCCTTTCCCAGCACCGGGTAACCCTAAAAGGACCAGCCTCATAATTTTTCCTCCTTATAAACTAAAAAAGGAAGAGATGATTTTTTAAATCATTTCATCTCTTCCTTTCCTGTGAAACTATTGTATTTTTACACGATAAGGTCATTCAATTATTTCATGTGCCAAATAACTGTTTATTTTGGCTCTAATTTCAGAAGCATGGCATTGATGGCAACGATAACCGTGGAGAGGGACATCAGGACGGCTCCAAATGCAGGCCCCAAGGTAATGCCGATAGGAGCGAGGAGACCAGCAGCGATTGGAATCGCGATAAAATTGTAGCCTGCTCCCCATACCAAATTTTGTTTCATTTTACTTGTTGTCTTGTTTGCTAACTCGATAAAGGATTCAATATCCCCTGGATCAGACTGAGTAAGGATAACATCCGCAGAATCCAAAGCTACTTGTGTGCCGGCACCAATTGCTATACCCACATCTGCCATCGCTAGAGACGGAGCGTCATTAACGCCGTCTCCCACCATGATGACTGTTTTACCTTGATTTTTCATTGATTCTACTAAATCATATTTATCTTCTGGAGATTGATTGGCTCTATATTGAATCCCTAGAATTTCTGCAACTCCTTGTGCAGCTTCCTCGTTATCACCAGTAGCCATGAGTGGTTCAATTCCGTATTTTTTCAGCA
>NZ_JARBEA010000065.1 GCF_028863945.1 Jeotgalibaca caeni
CAAAAAAATGGCTCTCGCCACCCCAAAAGGGATCTGCGAGAGCTATTTCTTTATTCATTTTTCTGGTTTTGTCCCAGACTCTTTTCATTATCTCCAGCCTTTTTTAGGCAGGGATCCAGGTTAAGTGTACTTAAAAAGATTCCTTCAATATTTCATATGGCTTTACTATTCAATGTATTGACACAAGATAGATAAACTTCTATATTATACATAGATGACTTTCTATATATAGAAGTAGATAATAAAAAAGAGATAATTTGATGAATAAACTGGAATTATTTGAACCAGCCATGTGTTGTAGCACTGGGGTGTGCGGTCCTTCCGTGAATGAAGACTTATTGATGATTACGTCCGCTATTCAAGCACTGAACACGGTTAAAGGCTATGAGGCAATTCGGTACAACCTGTCGAGCAGCCCGCAAGAATTTGTTAACAATGCAACTGTGACAACTATTTTGCAAGAAGAATTGGCCGATGCGTTGCCGATCACATTGGTGAATGGGGAAGTAAAGAAAAAAGGCGCTTATCCTACTTTAGATGAGATTTCGACATTCATGGGAATTCAATTCGTCATGGCAGGATCAGCTGACGGTAGCTGTTGCGGCGGAGCTGACTCCGACTGCTGTTAAAAGGAAGGAACGATGATAGATGGAACATTATTCACCAATAGCAAGTGACTTAACAAAATACCTATTCTTTACGGGGAAGGGCGGGGTTGGAAAGACTTTAACCGCCTGCGCGACAGCGGTCGCACTGGCTGACAGTGGCAAGCGCGTGATGCTAGTCAGTACAGACCCTGCCAGTAACTTACAAGATGTGTTTGGCCGGGAACTGACCAATAAAGGAACGGTAATCGAAGAAGTACCAGGGTTGCATGTGGCCAATTTTGATCCCATTACAGCAGCTCAGGAATACATGGAGTCCGTCGTTGGCCCTTATCGGGGACTGTTGCCGGAATCTGCCATTGCCAATATGGAGGAGCAACTCATGGGCTCTTGTACCGTGGAAATTGCCTCCTTTAACGAGTTTGCTGGCTTTTTGACCAACCCTGAAGTCCGAACAGAAATTTGATTTCATTCTCTTTGATACCGCACCAACAGGCCATACGTTGCGGATGCTGCAGTTACCGTCTGCATGGAATAAGTTTCTAGATGAGAACACCACTGGAGTCTCTTGCATGGGGCAGCTTTCTGGTTTAGGTGATCAGAAGGAGAGCTACGAACGGGCGGTCAAAACGCTAGGCGATAAAACAAAAACAACATTGCTCTTGGTCACCCGACCACAAGAAGGACCCATCTTGGAAGCAGAACGCGCTTCTAATGAACTAAAAGAATTGGGTGCCTTGAACCAACAACTAATCGTTAATGGCGTATTGGAAAAGCCAACCGATGCTGTTTCGCAAAGGTTCGCAGACGAGCAGCAAGAAGCGTTAATGAATATGCCCGCGAGCTTGAAGCAGCTTCCAGCGACACAAATCCCTTTGCGTTCCTTTAATGTCACTGGCCTTGAAAACCTACGATCCCTCTTAAAAGAGGAACAAGTCATTAGCGTTCCTACAAGTTTGCAAACCGAATCTTATCCGGACCTAAGAGCAGTCGTGGCTGATTTGGTGGCTACTAATAAGCGTGTGGTCTTCACGATGGGTAAAGGTGGAGTCGGAAAAACAACGATTGCCGCTACCATCGCTCTTGACCTAGCGGAAAGAGGCAAGAAAGTCCACTTGGCCACAACTGATCCTGCTGCCCACTTGGGATATATCATTCAAGAATCGGACGCAATCAAAATGAGTCGCATTGACGAAAAGAAAGAACTAGCCGATTATCAAGAAGAAGTGCTGACGAAGGCACGCCAAACGATGTCACCAGAAGACTTGGCCTACGTGGAAGAAGATTTACGCTCCCCATGTACTCAGGAAATAGCGGTTTTCAGGCGTTTCGCGGACATTGTAGCGACTGTCGATGCCGATGTGGTCGTCATTGATACCGCACCTACGGGACACACCTTATTGCTGTTGGACTCTTCCCAAAGTTACGCCAAAGAAGTGGAGCGAACTTCAGGGGAGGTGCCGGAATCGGTACGCCAGTTGTTGCCAGTGTTGCAAGACCCACAGCAAACGGAAGTGGTGATGGTCACACTGCCTGAAAATACGCCAGTATACGAATCGCTTCGATTAAAGGAAGACTTAGACCGGGCAAACATTGCGCATACATGGTGGGTGGTAAATAATAGCATGTTATCAACCGGAACCACCAATGAATTGCTGCTATCTCGGGCACAAAATGAACAAAAATGGATCCAAAAAGTAGCTAAAGTATCAAACAACCACTTTGCGGTTGTGGAGTGGAGTTCGGTAGAACTCAAAGGGGAAGCTTTGGCGACCATACTATAGTTTTTATGAAAGGAAACGAAAAAATGGAGAAATTAGCAATTTATGAACCAGCATTGTGTTGCAGCACCGGAGTATGCGGTCCTTCTGTAGATGAAAACTTGATCCGCATCACTGCTGTCATGCAACACGTTCGGAAAGTAGAAGGAAAGCAAATGGTCCGTTACAATCTAAGTGCGAATCCAAATTCTTTTATTCGCAATGAAGCCGTTCAGCAAGTGCTTCAGGAAAAAGGAATAGACGGTTTGCCAGTGACTGTTTTGAATAACGATACCATAGTGAAAGTCGGCGATTATCCAACTAACCAGGAGATTGCTGATTGGTTAGGTGTATCCTTAGAAAAAACAACGGCCTCTACCGTAAAGTAGAAAGGAGACTGAAAATGACATACGAATCGTATGCAAAGATAGCCAAAGCCCTATCTGAACCAAAACGTGTCAAAATATTAGACATGCTCTCATGTGGGGAAATGTGTGCCTGTGATATTTTAGAACACTTTGATTTTACGCAGCCAACCCTATCCCACCATATCAAGGTACTGACTGAAGCAGGAATGGTGACTTCAGAAAAAAAGGGGACCTGGCATCATTATTCCCTTAACGAAGAAACAGCAAAGCAGTACATTCAGGAAACGGTTCACTTGCTAACACATGCCGCGGATTGTATTTGTATCAAAGAAGGAAATAAGACCGATAAGACAAACCTTGGCGTTCTACAATAGTATCGGTCTAACCTCATTTAAAAGGAGATAATTATGACGACGAATTCAGAAAAGAAACATAATAAACTAGCTATAGGTATTTGGGAGAAATATTTATCGTTGTGGGTAGGATTAAGTATGATTGCCGGGATATTGATTGGCTATTTTTTACCCGGTGTTCCAATAGCTTTAGAGGGAATGACATTTTATAACGTCTCCATACCAACTTCCATTTTACTTTGGATTATGATATTTCCAATGTTTTTAAAAATAGATTTTTTTAGTGTAGTAGGAGCTTTAAAGAAACCTAAAGGTATTGCGTTGACTAGCTTCATTAATTATGCAATTAAGCCTTTTACGATGTTCGCTATTGCCGCATTTTTCTTCTATGTTGTATTTAATCAGTGGGTTAGTTCAGAGTTAGCTGGAGAATATATAGCTGGTGCTGTTTTACTAGGAGCAGCGCCCTGTACAGCAATGGTATTTGTTTGGAGTAAACTTACAAATGGTGATCCAGCCTATACCCTGGTCCAGGTTTCGGTAAATGATATTTTAATCCTATTACTATATGTTCCAATCGTTTCGTTGTTACTAGGTGTCACAGACATTGATGTTCCAATGGAAACGTTAGTTTTATCATTGGTATTATTCATCGTTGCGCCATTAGTAGCGGCTATTTTTACACGTAACGTAGTAGTAAATAAAAAAGGAAAAGAGTATTTCGAAAATACTTTTATTGGAAAATTTGATGGTTATACAAATTTGGGCTTGATTTTAACATTAATTATTATTTTTACAACTCAAGGACAACCCATTATTGAGAATCCTCTCCACATTTTACTTATTGCAGTTCCTTTAATTATTCAAAATATTTTGATTTATGTTATAGGGTACGGGGGATCCAAAGCCTGTCGCTTGCCATACAATATTGCAGCCCCAGCAGCTATGGTGGGCACTAGTAATTTCTTTGAACTAGCGGTAGCGGTATCGATTTCAATGTTCGGACTAGATTCAGGCGCAACCCTTGTGACCGTTGTTGGTGTTCTAATTGAAGTGCCAATGATGTTGTTGTTAGTCAAATTTTCAAATAAAACAAAACATTGGTTTGACGGGTATGAATACTAAATAAAGAATAAAACGACGGAAAAGAGGCAGACAACATGAAAATAGTCATTATTGGTTCCGTTGCAGCCGGCACGTCCGTAGCGGCAAAAGCTAGAAGAAATACCGAGGAAGCTGAAATTGTTGTGTATGACCAAGGGAAAGATATTTCTTATTCTGTTTGCGGGATTCCTTATCAAATCGGTGGAGAAGTCGAAAGCATTGACCAACTGACTCCCCGGAATGCTGCTTGGTTCAAAAAGCGTTATAATGTTGATATTTTTACTGAACACAAAGTAACCAAAGCCAATCATGAAACGAAAACGTTGGAAGTGTTGAATGTCGTAACAGGGGAAACGAAAGAGGACCACTATGATGTATTGGTGCTTGCCACTGGTGCGTCCCCATTCACACCACCGCCCTTCAACCAAAATGAATACGATAATGTCTTCCAGGTGCGGAACATTCAGGATAACCGCGACATAACTGCTTACCTTTCCCTGAAGCAACCGAAGAAAGCCGTCGTGGTTGGTTCTGGTTTTATCGGCTTGGAAATGACCGAGCAATTGGTACATAAAGGGATGGAAGTAACCTTGGTGGAAATGCAGAATCAAGTGATGCCGCCAATGGATGCCGATATGGCATTCCGCGTCGAGGAACACTTGCGTGCTCATGGCGTTCGTCTCCTTTTGAGTGATACCGTGAAGACCATTGACGGTAAAAATTCAGTTAAGAGTGTGACCACCACCAAGGGCGAAACCCTTGAAGCTGATGTCGTCTTCCTCTCGGTTGGAGTTCGTCCCAATACTGAGTTGGCTAAACAAATTGGCGTGGAGATTGGCACTACGGGAGCTATTGCCGTAAACAAAAAGATGCAGACCAATGTGCCGGACGTGTATGCGGTCGGCGATGTGGCGGAAAGCTTCAGCGTCATTACCGGCAAACCGATTTACCGTCCATTGGGCTCGACGGCCAATAAAATGGGACGCATTGCTGGAGACGTTATTACGGGCGGAAACCTGGAACACCGAGGAGTACTGGGAACCGGGATCTTCCGAATCTTTGACCTGCACGTCGGCCAAACCGGTTTAACCGAAAAAGAAGCGATTCAGGAAGGCTATGAATACGAAACGCTTTATAACTTGAAACCCGATCACGCTGAATATTTGGGCGGACAGGAATTGACCATCAAAGCTTTGGCAGACCGCAAGACGGGCCGCGTCCTAGGCGCACAAGTCATCGGCAAGGCTGGTGTCGATAAGCGGGTTGACGTGATTGCCACCGCCATTACGTTCGGCGCCAAAGCGGAAGACCTTTTCCACTTAGATTTGGCTTACGCACCGCCGTTTGCAACGACAAAAGATCCCGTTCTTTATACCGGTATGGCATTGGATAATGCCATCAAACGTAACCCGTTGATGACGCCGACTAAGATATTAGCCGCTCAAGAAAAAGGCGAGGCAATCCAAATCATCGACACCCGTTCGAAAAAGGATTATGAAAAATCCCATGTGAAGGGTGCCGTCCATATCCCGCTAGGGGAACTAAGAATCCGTGCGGAAGAATTAGACAAGGAAGTACCGACCGTCACTTACTGTAATAAAGGCGTGACCGGGAATGCGGCCCAAAACGTTTTGATTAATCATGGCTTCAAGGAAGTCTACAACCTATCTGGCGGAAACAAGAACTACCAGAGTTACGTAGCTATGTTGGACGCTATAAAATAGGACAAATGGACTTGGATTGCACAGCTCTTTTTTCATTAGTTTTCATTGGAATAGACCCAAATATTGCTGGATATTCTTCGTAAAAGGGATATCTTTTGATTTTTTTATTTAAAGGCTTTAGAATAGTCTCATATCGATTTACATTTGTAGACAGTATATATGGGAAAGGATTAGACAGCAGATGAAGAAAAACAGAATTTTAACAGGTATCTTAAGTATTTCCGCAGCAACTCTCTTGGCAGCGTGTTCGACAGATACCGGAAGCCAGGAATCGGCTGCCGAATCAGAAGCTAGTTCTATTGAAAGTATGGCAGAGGAATCTTCCATGAGTGGCATGGATGAAATAGAGGGAAACGATATGGAAGGCATGGTCCATGATGACTCCGGTGAAATCCCTGAGGGCCTGAAGGAAGCTGAAAATCCTACCTACAACGTGGGGGAGACGGCAACAATCACAGACGGGCACATGGAAGGCATGGAGGGGGCAGAAGCCACGATTGTGGGCGCTTTTGACACTGTAGCCTATGAGGTCACTTATCAACCTACTAATGGAGGAGAAGTTGTAGATAATCATAGATGGGTCATTCAAGAAGAAATTACCGAAGCTAAAGATCAGGTAGAACCGTTGGAAATCGGATCAGAAGTTACCTTGGAAGCAAAACATATGTAGGAGTGCGTAGGGGCGTAACACAGATATGAACAGACAAAATGATATCTCACTTATCGACCGAGTAGTCGATAAATACAACATGGAAAGAGCCATTGAAAAGGTTCGAAAGAACAAAGGGGTTCCCGGTGTCGATGGTATGACCGTCGATGAATTGGAAGAACACATGCAGACCTACGGGTCAGCGATTGTCCGGAAATTGAAGGACAGTACCTATCAACCGCAGCCGGTTAAACGGGTAGAAATACCCAAAGCAAACGGCGGTGTCCGTCGTTTAGGAATACCGACTGTCAGGGATCGTGTTGTCCAACAAGCGATTTTACAGGTCATTGACCCGATTATTGACCCACATTTCTCGGAATACAGTTATGGCTTCCGTAAAGGCCGGAACGCGCATCAAGCAATCGAGCACGTGATTGGCTACTATGAAGAAGGCTATCGAGTGGTGGTAGATTGTGATTTGAAGAATTATTTCGACACTATCAATCATCAGATTTTAAGAAATAATCTCGAATACTATATTCATGACAAAGTGATATTAAGAATTATCTGGAACTTTTTGAAGTCCGGTCTGCTTTGGTACCGGACTCCTGAATTTTTCCCATTTCCGTCCATACTTGGTCAAGAACTGTTCTTTATCCGTCTCTCTTAAAGATTCCCATAATTCGGGCAGTACATCGTCGAGCTGATGAATGATGGATTGGCATTGTCCGTCTCATTCAGGCTCTCCATGTCACGTTTTTATCTTTTAATGGTTCCTTCTCCGTAAGTGTGCCACATTTTTTTGAGCGCAATTCCATGCAGTTTCACTTCTTTCTTAGACCAGTCCACCATTGTTTCCAGAGGAATAAATCCATAGTATTTTACACAAGATTATGGGCTTGACTGAACTTGTAAAAGAAGCCCTCTAAAACAATTAAAATAAAACTTAGTGAGATTAATAAACGATTTAAAGACGATCTAACGAATAGTTACTCTGTTTTTAATTTCTAGGACGGTCTACTTCTTTATTGTAGAACCGCTTCTCAACTATTGAAAAAATGGTAAACAGACATAAGTCTTTACTTGTAATTAATAAAAAATCGAAATGTTTGACAATGTAGATAGACAACCATAAACTAAGAACATAGTCTATATCTACATCTGTAGATGAAACTTATTATTGGAGGAGATAAATTGCTGAGTCAATTGAAGTTAAACTGTAACAACGAATATTTATATGGTGGATTATCAGCCAACAGATGGGAGGGGGTCGCTCTTTATCATAAATGGTTTGTTGAAGAGGAATTAGTTCAATAATCACGATTGGTACATTAAAATACTTGTCGATTTTAAAATTTTTTAATAATAAAAAATTACTAAGAAAGGAAGTTTAACTGTGAATAAATATATACGTTTCGGATTAATGATTTTAACTTCTACTGTTGTGATGTACTTTCTAATGTTTGTGAATGTTAATGAATTTGCACATATTTACTTGAGTCAAACCCGTGTTTATATGGCTATTCTAATGGGGGCTATCATGGCAATAATTATGATGGGTTTTATGTGGAAAATGTACGACAACAAAAAATTAAATACCGTCATAATGGGACTTTCGGTTTTACTCGTGGTGGGATCGTTTGGGCTTATTCAAAACCAAGTTGGCGTAGATGATACTGCTTGGATGAGAGCTATGATTCCACACCATTCTACCGCTATTATGACGAGTGAAAATGCCAATCTCACAGATTCACGGGTGCAGAAATTAAGCGAAGAAATTATCCAAGCCCAAGAAGAAGAAATTGCTGAGATGGAACAATTAATTGAAGATATAGAAGAAAACGGAGAAGAATAAACATTCAATCAATTTAAGAAGTAAAAAGATCCCTATACACAAGAAGTCTATGATAACTTCCGTGTGTATAGGTTTTTTTCTATTTTTCCGCTTTTTCTCAATTCTTGATTTCCTAAATACGATAAACAATTAAATTGCTCAATAGTGTTCATCATATTTAGAAAATATAATTTTAAAAATAAGGAATTCTAAAATCAATAAAAGTAAATCAATGGTAACCTTATAATTAGTATTGGGTAAAGATAGGAAAACAAAGGCAATAATAGCTGGTTACATTTATTAATCACAAGCTGGTTACATTTATTTAAAAAAGACTTGACAAGAATGGTTTACAATAGTAAACTTATCTCAAACATTTACGTTTACTCATGTAAACAATAAGGAGGGAAAGAGAATGAGTACAATAGTAGTTAACCCTCATATCACAGATGCTGAATGGGAAGTCATGCGTGTAGTCTGGGCGAATGGTCGAGTGACTAGTAAAGAAGTCATCTCCATATTGAAAGAAAAAATGGACTGGAAACAAGCGACAACCAAAACGCTCTTAGGTCGACTCATGGAAAAAGGCGCACTGAATACAGAGCAAGAAGGTAGAAAATATATTTATTCGGCAAATATCGAAGAGAAAGAAGCGGTAAGAAGTTTTACAAACGATATTTTCGATCGTATTTGTCGGAAGAATGTCGGGAATGTAATAGAGAGTATCATTAAGGATCATACTTTAAGTTTCGATGATATCCAACGGCTAGAAGAAATATTAGAGATGAAAAAAGCTTTCGCAGTAGAAGAAGTTGATTGTCAGTGTGCAGAAGGGCAATGCGATTGCCATTTACATCATCATGGAGAATAAGGAGCGAAAAAATTGGAGAATAAATCATTTGCCATAGAAGGTATGACCTGTGCGTCTTGTGCACAGACAGTAGAAAAAGCGGCAAAAAAGGTGCATGGGGTCACAAAGGCTTCTGTGAACCTAGCAACAGAAAAGTTGAGTATAGAATACAATGAACCAACTTTTTCGGTAGAAAATCTACAAAAAGCGGTGGATAATTCAGGGTATGAACTGATTGTCCAAGAGGGAAAGACGCAAACCTTTGCAATTGAAGGTATGACCTGCGCATCCTGTGCACAGACAATTGAAAAAGCCGTCGGAAAGTTGTCGGGCGTAGATAAAGCTTCCGTCAATTTAGCGACAGAAAAAATGCAAGTTTCCTATAACCCGGCAGCAATTTCAGTATCTGATGTGACAGGTGCTGTATCCAATAGTGGTTATGCAGCCGTATTAGAGACTACGGATACTCAAGATAATTCACGAGCAGAGAAGCGTGAGAAAAAAGAAAAAAGAATGAAGCAACTTTTAAATCGTTTTGGGATATCCATTATATTTACAATCCCTGTATTAATTATATCCATGGGTCCAATGGTAGGTATGCCTCTACCAAATATCGTTGACCCAATGATAAATGCATTTAATTTTTCTCTTTTACAACTTATTCTGACTTTGCCGATAATGGTAGTAAGCTGGGAATATTTCCAGAAGGGATTTAAAACTTTATTTAAAGGTCACCCAAATATGGATTCCCTGATTGCGCTTGGTACGGCGTCTGCATTTGTTTACAGCCTTGCTGCGACAATCGGGACAGGCCTGGGTTACGGCAACTTTTCCGATTTACTTTATTATGAAGTAACTGGAGTTATCTTGACGCTCCATACATTAGGGCTATTTTTAGAAGAACGCTCAAAGGGGCAAATGTCCTCAGCTATTGAAAAATTAGTTAACTTGGCTCCTAAAACAGCTCGAGTAATACGTAATGGTGTGGAACAAGAGATTACTGTGGACGAAGTCGCTTTAGGAGATGTTATTCGAGTTCGTCCGGGAGAAAGTATGCCTGTAGATGGTGTTGTTGTTGAGGGACGCACTTCAGTCGATGAATCAATGATGACAGGAGAAAGTATCCCCGTGGAAAAGAAAAGTGGAGACGAGGTTATTGGGGCTAGTATCAATAAAAATGGTTCCATTGATTACCGCGCGACTCGAGTGGGAAGTGATACAACTCTATCTCAAATCATAAAATTAGTAGAAGATGCTCAAGGGTCTAAAGCACCCATTGCTCGAATGGCCGATATCATTACCGGATATTTCGTACCGATTGTTATAGCATTAGCCGTTTTAGCAGGGATTGCTTGGTTAATTGCAGGTCAATCTGGTATATTTGCTTTATCCGTTATCATAACAACCCTTGTCATTGCTTGTCCATGTGCCTTAGGTTTGGCGACTCCAACAAGTATTATGGTTGGAACCGGAAAAGGGGCAGAACATGGTGTCTTGATAAAAAGTGGTGAGGCGTTAGAAACCACTCATAATTTAGACACGATTGTATTTGATAAAACAGGGACACTGACAGAAGGTAAACCTATCGTGACGGATATTTTGGTAACTCCTCTTATTACTAAAGAAAATCTTTTATATTATGCAGCTTCCGGTGAAACAGGTTCTGAACACCCATTAGGCGAAGCCATCGTACAGAAATCAAAAGAAGAGAACATGACATTAGCTAAACCAGATCATTTTGAAGCGATTCCTGGACACGGGATTCGAGTTGAAATTGAGGGCAAAGATATGTACATTGGAAACCGTAAACTGATGATAGAGCAAAAGATTGATTTATCAAGCATGGAAAAAGAATCCGATCGTTTAGCAGACGAAGGAAAAACACCGATGTATCTCTCTGTTGATGGAGAACTAGCTGGAATTATCGCAGTAGCTGACACACTCAAGGAAAATAGTATGAAGGCTGTTAAAGAACTTAGAAGACGCGGTGTTGAAGTAATCATGATTACTGGAGATAACAAACGTACAGCCAAAGCGATTGCTAAGCAAGTGGGTATAGACAGTGTATTAAGTGAAGTATTACCTGAAGATAAAGCAGAGGAAGTCAAAAAACTACAAGAGGCAGGCAAGAAGGTAGCGATGGTTGGAGACGGCATTAACGATGCACCCGCATTAGCTCAAGCAGATATCGGAATTGCAGTTGGGTCAGGTACGGACGTGGCGATAGAATCAGCTGATATTGTCCTAATGCGTAACGATTTAACGGCTGTATTGACTGCGATTGATTTAAGTCATACAACGCTACGAAACATTAAACAAAACTTGTTCTGGGCTTTTGCTTACAACCTTGTAGGTATTCCAGTTGCAATGGGTCTCTTGTATATTTTCGACGGCCCGCTGATGAGCCCGATGTTTGCGGCAGTCGCAATGAGTTTCAGTTCGGTTTCTGTGTTACTAAACGCCTTACGCTTGAAACGATTTAAACCTTCGGCTGTTAAGTGAAACAAATGTTAAAGGATGACAAAGATGAGACCAGGGTTGATTATTGAAGGGATTGGTTGTGTTAAGTGCGCCGAAGCAATAGAAGAGGAGTTTATGGCCAAATCGACCGTTGAAAAAATATTTAGCGGAATACACAAAAAAAATGATTTTCGTCCATATAAGTAAGAATGTCACGCGAAAAAGTTTCCTTTCTTCGCTGATGGACGTGCCTCTGTTGTTAAAGGGAATCATTGAAGCGGCTCACTGTCACTGTTGTAGAGAAATCCACTTTGACTTTCCGGCCGATTAATTGTTTATTGGATTTTTTTTATCTTCTTCGATTTGAAGAAGATAAAAAAATTAAAAGAAAAAGGAGAATGAATGATGAAAAAAGAAGTATTGATTGAAGGTATGAAATGTGAAGGTTGTGCGAACACGGTGCAAGAAAGATTTGCGGAAATTGAGGGAGTAGAATCTGTAAAAATCGATTTGGCTAATAAAAAAGTCACGATCGAAAGCCAATCCGAAATCTTAGAAAATAGATTTGTCGCTGCGCTAGCCGATACGAAATATTCGTTAGTGAAATAGAAACAAACTATAATTAGTGCGAATGTCACACGTATATTCATAAGACGGACCTCACATTTTTATATCAAGAAGAAAAAGTGAGGTTTTTTTTAGAGATTTAGGAGGAGCGTATATGGGAAATAAACACAGCAATCATTCGTCGCATAAACATACCGCGGACAATAAAATGAACCATAGCAAGATGGATCACAGCAAGATTGACCATAGTGCGATGGACCATAGTCAGATGGATCACAGCAAGATGGATCACAGCAAGATGGATCATAGTCAGATGGATCACAGCAAGATGGATCATAGTCAGATGGATCACAGCAAGATGGATCACAGTGAAATGGATCATGGCGCAAT
>NZ_JARBEA010000066.1 GCF_028863945.1 Jeotgalibaca caeni
TACTATATCCCAAAAAAAGAAAATAGCAGGCAGTAACCCCCGTCGGGGTTTCTACCTGCTAATCTTAGTATGTTTTTTGGATTCAAACGGCTGGAAAATACGCCGTTCAACTTCTTCCCGTATCCGGTTTTGAATGAAGGGAGATAGCTTTTTTTGGTGAATTTCTAGTATTTCGGCTAAAGACTGAGCTGTTTCAGCAGCAAACAAATCAATAAACTGCGGGCTATTTTCCTTGTACCCGGTGGAGTCTTCTATCTCTAAGTGAGCGGGAAGAGCCCATGAATATTCATTACAAATTTCCCAAATTACCATCTCGAGCATGTGAACAGTAGGGATATGATTCTGGTCGATACATAAGGCAAGTCCCAGCGTACTAAGCTGCCTTCTTCTATCGAAGTATTCTTTTTCAAAAGTAAGTCGATTTCCTGTTTCCAAATAGGCAATATAACCTCTGGGAGAAATTGGAGCCACACAGCAAGACTCTAAAATACGATCCCTTTCTGTTCTTATCTCTCGAATAAATGTGCGTGTATCGATTTTATTCACGTTCACACCTCGTCGGTCAAGTTAATTATTTTCTTCGTTTCTCCATAAGTAATCTCAATCGTATTATTTTCATACTTTACAGTTGGGATCGTTTCATTTTTTTCTACGCTGCCGCCCACTAAACTAATCAAACAATGTTCACCAACTTCTAATTTTGCTTCCATAATGGGATAGACACTGCGATCAAAGTAAAGGTTCGTGTTTGGTTCAGGGACTTGCATGATTGGATTCATATAACCAGAAATGTTATAAAGACTTGAAGTGCCTACTCTACTTTCATATTCAATTCCTTCATCGTGCAGAATGACTCGATCGTTCTCTTCAACAGGCACAGAAAAGCCGCCTTCTACCGCATGTACATATCGTTGATTCTTAATTTTGTGGATCCGGACATGCCAGGTATCAATCGGAATGACAACGGTTTGAATCGATACATCCTTCCATGGTCTCCATTCGTGGACGACATAGTCACGATGAATGTGATAACGGTCTGTACCCAACTTACTTCTATAATAAGTGTCTTCTTCAGACAGTGCTAAGCAGCTGTCAAATCCGCCTTGCTTATAATAAACGGAACCTTTCGACACACTGATCCCAAAGGTTGTTGAATAGACCAACTTGCTGTATTTCGCATCAACATGTGCTTGCTTTTGTTCTAATTGTCCCGCTACGTATGCTTGGTTTTGGTTTTTGCTTGTTGTAATCAGCATTCTTGCTTCAGGAATCGCAATTTGTTTGAGCGGGTACTGGATAGGAGTTGTCTCCGCCTGCCAGTATGGATGGGCATCCGCTACTGCAAGTAAGAGAAACGACTTCAAAGACCAATAAGGTGAACCGGGAGCATTGTACCCTTCTGCCATGATTAAGTTTGGATAGTGATAGCCGATTGTAAGAAGTCCTTCCTTATTAAAAATGTCTTTGGCCATCCAGCTTTTCATGTGCCGGCTGATGATCCCTTTTATTTCTCCCCATGGTAGCGCTTGAATATCGGCATAAACCAAAGCAGTCCAGAACGCACATTGTGAGAATCGATAAGATAGACTTCTCCCAAAAGGTAAGGCTTCCCCTTTTTCATCAAACCAATACTTAAACGTTTGCGCAAACTGTATCGCACGTTCCTTTATAAGAGTCGTTCGAACCGGGTCTTCTTTTTTCATGAATTTATAATAGATTAGGCTATAATAATGAATAGCAAACGAGATATAGTAGTCCATCTGGGTCGGATTCTCATCGTAGTACCATCCGTTTCCTATATAACAAGAGTCAATGATTTCTAAATCCAAGCGAACGCGATCTTCGTCCCAGTCTTTCCCACAATTCTTCATAGCAAGGTTTACTAATATTCTAAAAAACAACCAATTACTTAAAGGAATCGTATGCTGGTTTATTTGCATCAACCATCGATATATATTTTCTTGTTCTTCTGCACTGAATAAGTCCCAGGTCTTTTCTTTCGTTAATAAAAACAGGTTCGCTAGAGAGGCCATCTCCACCAGGCGCTGATCATAATCATTTGTTTTACCCCAGTAATCTTCCGATTGAGGATCAGTTCCTGCTCTTATTCCTTCCAGATAATCAGATTCTAATTCTGGATGGTGATGATCAACGAGGTACGGCCCCAGCCCCCACAGAGGCCGAAGGAAAGCTTCTATTTGCCTTACATCTTCGGTATAAACGGCTCCCCCTGTTCCCAGTTTTAGCCGGCCTTTTCTGCCGTCTGTATAATAAGGGAGCAAAGGAGTCATCAATGCTTCAAACGCTCCCTGGAAATCTTTTTTTGATTCAAAGTCATTCTCTTTTAATAAATTATTCATCAGCATGACATCATCCTTAATTAGTAAAAATTTTATTTTTTTACTCATAAAAAAATGCATCAATCTTCAAATCCGGTGGTAATACGCTTTCATTTTCTTATATTTTACATTATTATAGGAATTAATCAATATATTTTACTAAAAAAATAGATATTTTTTATTTTTTTTACTAAAATAAAGAGAAATTATCATCTAGGAGAGAGGGAACGCAATGGCAACGATTAAAGACATTGCCCAAGCTACAGATTTTTCGATTTCAACTGTTTCACGTGTTTTGAATTATGATCCTACTTTATCGGTTACTTACGAGACCAAGCAGAAGATTTTTGAAACAGCTGAAAAATTAAACTACACAAAACATATTATGAAGAAGCAAAAGAAAGAAGAAACGCAAATTAACATTGCGATTATTCAATGGCTAGATATTCAAGAAGAAATCGAGGACATTTACTACATGTCTATTCGCATCGGAGCCGAGAAACGCGCCAATGAGTTAGGCTATAACCTGATCAAAACTACGACTCGTGAGAACGGGATACCAGATAACACGGATGGTATTTTAGCGATTGGGAAATTTAGCAAAGAAGAAGTAAACTTGATTGCTGGTCTACATAAGAACGTTGTCTTCATTGGGACGAACTACCCATTGCAAAACTTCGATACCATTAACGGTGATTTTGCCCAAGCAGCTGAAATCGCCCTCTCTTATTTAATCGAGCAAGGTCATCAACGAATTGGTTTCATTGGGGCCGAGAATAAAGAGAATTTGCACGGATTCAGAACCTATAAGTCTCCTGCCATCTATACGTATCGAGATTATATGAATCATCATTTATTATTTGATGAAGATCTTTTCTTTTTTAAGAATACTTCCGAATCCAATATTAAAGTGGGCTATGAGCTCATGACAGAAGCTCTTAATCAACTGAAAGACCATTTCCCCACTGCATTTTTTGTTGTAAATGATGCAATGGTAATCGGGTGTTTGCATGCATTAAAGGAACATAACCTTTCTGTTCCTGAAGATGTCAGCCTGATTAGTATTAACGACCTTTCTGTTTCACAGTATATGACTCCCGCATTAACCACCGTAAAAATCTTCACGGAAGAAATGGGCGAAGTAGGAATCAATACCTTGAAAGAACGGATTGAATCAGAAGATATTGTCGCTAAACGGATGATTCTAAGTTCAAAACTCATTGAAAGAGAGTCTGTTCGGAAACTCGTTTAATCGCGATACAAAAAGAAGCTGGATTTCACTCCAGCTTCTTTTTGTATCGCTATTTTATGGTTCGGGCAATATAAACTTCCTCACAGAACCCGCGCAAACTATTATACACACGCTTGGCTCTTGAGTAATTGCGGCTAAAACCAAGGATTGTAGGTCCACTTCCACTCATTGTCACGCCATCCATTCCGTAACGAATCATCCGTTCTTTGATGTTTTTCAAGTAGGGATGACGCTGAAAGGTTACCACTTCTAATGCATTACTTAAGTGGCGGACCATTTCTTCATAGTCTTCTGCTTCAATCGCAGCTTCTACGATACGAGATTGGGGTTCATAGTTCTCTAACTGAGCGACTTCCAAAGCTTTAAAAATTGTTTTTGTGGAAACACTTATTTTCGGTTTGGCCAGAACAACCCAGCAAGCCGGCATCGGCTTGATGGGCCGCACATTTTCACCTCGACCAGAAACAAAAGCGGTTCCACCGACCATCGAATAAGGCACATCTGTTCCAATTTGCATGCCTAAATCAATTAATTCTTCCCTATTCAAGTTAAGGTCCCAGATTCCATTTAATGCACGCAAGGTGGCCGCTGCATCGGTGCTTCCGCCCCCTAGCCCTGCTGCAACAGGGATTTGTTTGTCGATTTCCACCAACATACCAGAATCGATCTGAAACTGTTCCTTCACCAATCGGATGGCTTGATGAACATGATTCCGTTTGTCCACTGGCAAAAAAGCTTTATTGGTGTAAACTTCAATCCGATTCTCTTCTATGGGAGTAAACGTTAAATGGTCTGCGAGATCAATTGAAGACATGATCATCTCTAATTCATGATAGCCATCTTCACGCTTGTATAAGACATCCAGCGTCAAATTAATTTTCGCAGGCGCTCGCTCGATCCATTCCATATCGTTTCCCCCTTTATTATTCAATAGTACCTGATTCAAGATCATTTATAAAGAAAAATGGAAGGGGGAATGATGAACTTTTTCTATTCTTGTGACTGGTAAAGTTTTTCTAGATATTGAAGAGCTGCTGGAACATCCGCCTCTTTTGTTTCTTCCATCATGAGGTACAAGTATGGCTTCGTTTGTTTTACTTTCTCAAGTAAATAAGCAAAGTCCATATTCCCTGTCCCAATCGCCACTGGCTTCACTTGTCCGTCTTCTACTACAAAGTCTTTTAAGTGAATCGCAACTAACTCACTACCAAATAAAACAAACGATTCATCGATGATATCCCTTTGGAGCTGATGCGTATCCGCACGCAGAAAGTTCGTAACGTCTAAAATAATTTTCAGATTAGGTGACTGGATCCGGTCTAGTAACTCTCGTACTTTTTGAGGCGAATAGATGGGATGATTCATTCCGCCTTCAATGGCAACGGTGACTCCTACCTTCTCCGCAATTTCTACAAGTCGGCTCACAGAAGCCACTACTTTTTCAAATGCTTCTTCCGTGAAGTTTTCTTCTGTATAGTGGATATCCGCATCCACACATCCTGTCTCTGTCGCAACCATCGTCGCACCAAATGACTTCGCCACTTGCAAATAACGACCGAACTTATCCAGTACGTTTTCCCTTTCCGCTTCATCAGGGTGAATCATGTTGATGTAGCAGCTGAGAATTGCAATTTCGATATCCGCCTTTTGAAAGGTACGTCTGAAGAAACTTCCCATTCCCGGATTCATATTTTCTCCTGCACTCAAAACGTCAGGAAAAGAAATCGGCAATGCAAATTGAATATTTTTGATTCCCGTTGCTTTGATTTTTGCGCCAAGTTCCTCTGGTGTATCAACGTGGTTGAAGTCATGTCCACGTACGCCTATATTCATCATTGTTTTTTCTCCTTTTGCTAAAAAAGCTGGTCCTGCATACAGGATACCAGCTTTTTTTATTTTTTATACTTCTAAATATCCCTCACGCGGTGTTACTTTGAATGCTTCGCCTAGTGCTGCAAGCTGTTCATCTGTAATTGTTTGGAGAATTTCTCCTTGTGCACGCACATATGTAAAGATTTGTGCTGCTTTTTCTGCGGTTTCAATTAAACCAAATGCTTCATCTAAGTCTTTTCCGGCTCCATATACGCCGTGATGTGGCCATAAAACAAGGCGGTTTTCCTTCATCTTGTTTGATGTCGCTTGACCAATTTCAGTCGTTCCCGGCACAAGCCATGGAATAATTCCTACTCCTTCAGGGAATACAACCAAACATTCCGTACACATTTGCCACATGGTACGAGTGAATGCTCGCTCATCCAATGGGTGGGTAAATGTCATTGCTAATAAGTGTGAAGCGTGACAGTGCATCACGACACGGTTTTCTGGATCTACGCTCAAGCGAGAAATATGACTCATCAAATGAGATGGCAGTTCGCTGGTTGGAACGCCGCCTGTTGAGAATCCCCATAGTAGTTCTACGCTCTTGCCTGTTTCAGAAATTCGAATAATTCCTAAACATCTCTCCGGATTATTGATTACATTCTTGAAGTACTCACCTGAACCGGTAACAATAAAAATTTTACCGGCTAATTCTAATCCGTCAAACGGAATTGGAATTTCTCTTAATACATTGGATAGATCAAGATAATTTGCTACTAATGCTTCATCAAGCAAGTAGCTGATATTTCCTCCGTTACGCTCATCCCAGCCAAGACGATACATATTATTTGTTGTTTCCATCATTTCTAATACGAAAGGAGCTTCTAAAATATTCAAGTTAGCCATTTTGTTCCCGCCTTTTCCCTTATCTCTTTAAGAGTACATCTTGTTCATATTCTTTTACTTGCTCAAACCATTCCATTCCAACTGGAACGCCTTGTTGTTCACAGTAATAATCCCACACAGCGCCGAACGGATAGTCTTTCAACTCTTCTGTCATAGCTAGGCGGTATGTGTAATTTCCTTCCAACTCTGCTGTTTTCAAGTCATCTGTTGGTTCAAGCATGCCTTTCATGATTGCTTTAAGGGTATTGCGAGTTCCAATTGTCCAAGCTGCAATCCGGTTGATGCTGGCATCGAAGAAGTCTAGGCCAATGTAGGTTTTATCTAATAAATCATTGCGCACTAATTCTTTCCCAATTTCCATTAATTCATCGTCCATAATGACTACGTGGTCGCTGTCCCAACGCATTGGACGGCTCACATGAAGTAATATTCCTTCGCTGAAGAGTGCAAGTGATGATAATTTGTCAGAAATTTTTTCAGTTGGATGGAAGTGCCCTGCATCCAAACATACTAATTTATTTCTTGAAATGCCGTATCCCATGTAAAATTCATGTGATCCGACTGTGTAAGCTTCCGCTCCAATTCCGAACACTTTACTTTCTACTGCATCCTTCGTTAATTCTGGAGCATATTCTACGGAGAAGATTTCATCTAGTGATTCTTGCAGACGACGACGTGGTGAAAGACGGTCGATTGGATTGTCTTTGAATCCGTCTGGTACCCAGAAGTTGTTAATAGCTGTTTGGCCTAGTTCTTCACCAAAATAAGCAGCTACTTTACGAGCGCGTTTTCCATGTTCAATCCAGAATTCACGGATTTTGGTATCCGGATGGCTTAATGTGAAACCATCTGCTGAATTTGGATGAGAGAAAAAGGTTGGATTGAAATCCAAGCCAAGTCCTTGTTCCTTTGCCCAAGCTACCCATTTTTCAAAGTGTTTTGGTTCAATTTCATTCAAGTCTACTTTTTCATCTGTATCCACATACATGGCATGTAGGTTTACTTTGTGTTTTCCTGGAATAAGAGAGAAAGCTTTCTCCATATCTCTTCTTAACTCTTCTGGAGTATGCGCGGCACCTGGATAGTCTCCGGTTACGGAAATTCCACCAGTCAATTCTTGATCTGGACTTAAGAATCCTGTTACGTCATCTCCTTGCCAGCAGTGAACGGAAACTTTGACTTGTTTCATTTTTTCTAAAATAGCATCTACATCTACACCGATGGATGCATATTTTTCTTTTGCTAATTCATATTGTTGTTTCAAATTAGACATTTTTTCTTCCTCCATATTCATTGTTGTTTGATTCGAATTTCTTCATAGGGTATGTATTCTTAATTACTTTTCGTGCTTCCGCCAAATCAGTGAATTCGCCTTTTTGAATCATTTGAACGACAATGTTCCCTACTGCAGTTGCTTCAGAAGGACCCGCCCATACCGTCATTCCGGTTAAGTCTGCAACGGTTTGGTTCAGCAAGGCCACATTTCCGCCCCCGCCTACAATAATAAGTTCTTCTACTTCCTTACCGGTAAGTTCAGCCAACTTTTGCAATTCTCTCTGATAGCATAGTGCCAAGCTGTCATAGACACAGCGAACGATTTCACCTGGTGTTTCGGGTATGGATTGACCGGTTTCTTGGCAATAAGCTTGAATCTCTTCAATCATGTGCTCTGGATTCAGGAAGCGAGGATGATTCACATCGATTTCTCGTTGGAAAGGTTCCACTTCTGCCGCCAATTGTGCAAGTTCTGCAAACGTATAACGGTGATCCAGCATTCGAGACACTTCTTGAATCAACCACATTCCCATGATGTTCTTCAAGAAGCGATACGTGTCATACACGCCGCCTTCATTCGTATAGTTTTCTTGGTAAGCAGCTGTTGTTGAAATCGGTTCTTCCATTTCCATTCCGAGCAGCGACCACGTTCCACTACTCAAGTAAGCCCAGTTATCCCCTTCACCTGGCGTACCAGCAACTGCTGAAGCAGTATCATGTGTACCCACTGCGATTACCTCTACTTCTGGTAAATCAAATTCCGGGAAAAATTCTTGTTTCAAGGAACCAACTACTGTACCAGCTTCAATAAGCGGTGGAAATTGTTTCCGGTTGAGCCCTACTAAAGCCAATAACTCTTCATCTAACTCCCCTGTTTCTAGGTTAACCAATTGCATACTGGAAGCATTTGTTTTTTCCAATACTTTTTCCCCAGTCAACCGGTAAGTCAGATAATCCGGCACCATCAAAATGGTTTCCGTACGTTCTAAATCTTCTTGTTTTTCTACAAACAGCTGAAAGAGCGTGTTAAATGGTTGAAACTGAATTCCTGTTTTTTGGTAGATGGTTTCCTTCGAGATCAACTCAGCCACTTTATCGATTGCACCATCTGTACGATGATCCCGGTAGCTGACCACATCATGAATCGGCTGACCTTCTCCATCCAGCAAGCAGTAATCCACTGCCCATGTATCAATACCTAATGTACATGTATCAATACCAGCTTGCTTTATTTTTGCTAAGCCTGTCAGAATCTCTTTTAACAAATAATCTGTATCCCACACATCGAGAAAGCCCTTTCGAAAAAAGCCGTTCTTAAAACGATGAATTTCAGCCAGATCAATTCTTCCGTCTTGATAGGTTCCAAGCAACACTCGTCCACTTGAAGCGCCGATATCAACAGCTGCGTAACAATTCAACTGTTTTACCTCCTTTTAGGTGCCATTTGCTTTATTTATTCTTATTATCACACAATTACAGACACAAATCAACAACTTCCCAAATAAAAATAACTTAAAAACCCAAACAAACAAAAGAAACGTTGCAAAAACCCTTGTGTTTTTATATGATAAAAGAAAGAAAAACAAAGGAGGTCTCCCTATGTTAGCGTTTGAAAGACGTGAAGCCATCACGAAAAAAATCATGCAAGAAAAGAAAATTCTCGTATCAGACCTTTCGATTCGTTTTGAGGTTTCCGAAGAAACCATTCGCAGAGATTTAGAAAAACTGGAGAAAGAAGGCATTCTGACGCGCACGCACGGCGGAGCAACTTTGCTCTCTCAAACGAATCAAGATATTCCTTATATCACGCGCAACACCTTAAATCGTGATCGAAAAGCAATCATCGCTCAAAAAGTATTAGAAATTGTTCCAGATCATGCTACTTTGATGGTCGATGCGAGTTCCACTGTATTTGAGGCCATCGATGCCATGAAGAATGTGAAAGAGAATCTGACCGTTATTACCAATTCAATCGATGTGCTCTACTCTTTCCTGAATAGCGATCTCCAATTAATCTCGACAGGCGGGACACTAAGAAAACCTTCCCAGTCCATGGTAGGGGTATCAGCTGAGTTAACCTTAAACCGTTATAATGTTGACTTTGGTATGTTCAGTTGCCGCAGTCTTTCCTTGCAGAGTGGGATTATGGATTCCAATGAGCCCGAATCCGAAATCAAAAAAGCAATGAGTAATCGCTCTTCGAAAGTAATCATGCTGGTCGATTCTACTAAATTTGATACGGAATCTTTTATCAATGTCTTCTCATTAGATGAGATTGATTATTTAATTACGGATGAAGAACCACCACAAGTTTGGATTGATACTTGCTTGGAAAAAAATATCGAACTAATTTACTAAGAGAGGAAGAATAAAATGGAACGAATCGCTTCAGTCATGTACTTATACCCTAACAAAGAGGCAGAATATAAACAAAAACACGATGAGCTTTGGCCAGAAATGGAACTTGCCTTAAAAGAACATGGCGCATCCAACTACTCCATTTTTCTCGAACCAAAAACGAGACAACTGTTTGCCTATTTAGAAGTGCCAGATAAAGAACAGTATCAAAAAATCAGTGAAACAGAAATTTGCCAGAAATGGTGGGTCTATATGAAACCATTAATGGAAACGAATCCGGATAACAGTCCTATTTCAACCGATCTCATTGAAGTTTTTCACTTGGCGTAGTAGATGAGATGGTCATCTATGAATAAAAAAATCATACTCATTGCCCTTTCTTTTTCTATTCCAATCATTCTTATTTCTTCTATTATGATTTATTTAGTAGAAGGACCGATTAAGCGGGAATTTCTTAAGGAGCATAGTCAAAATTTTATTCAAGAAGCTACCTTTATCGACAGCACCTTGGAACAATTAGAAATGTATATTGCTAACTGGGGAAGCGGCCTGCGTGAGGATCATTTGATGGAGTACCCGCTTTCCATTGATAACTTTCAAGAAGTGAACGAAATCAGTGAACGAATCTTCCTCCTGGAAAACATTTCCCCTCTCATAGAATCCGCTACCTTAGCGGTTCACCATGAGGATCCTTACTACTTAAACTCGGGAGGAACATGGCCGCAAACAAGCAACACCTCACTCCCACCGTTAGAAGCACTTGATCTAGAGGCTGAATTCCAATGGGTTCCTTATCAAACGGGCAATAAAAGAAGCCTTTATTTCGTTCAAAATTTGCGCCCGCAAGATAACGATGTGCCCATCTTTTTATTTGCCGGAATTAATTTAGATAAAATTTCTAATCTATTACAGTTTTCTACAGAGAATTCCCAAGGCTTCCAAGCATACTTAATTGACGAAAAGCTCTTGACCCAGTCAGGCCCTCAATCAGCCGAACTGACCGAGCTCCTTTCTTCACTAGATATACCGTCTACTGGAAGCAAGTCCTATGCTTATAAAGATTATAGTGTGGTTACAGTCTCCAAAGACTATATTAACCATCAATGGACATTCGCATCAATCGTTCCCATCAGTACCTTGACTCAACCGATTCAAGCTCTCTCTTCCATCCTTTTAGTAAGCGCCTTCTTATTGATTGTCGGGACTATTCTCTATAGTTACTATGTATCAAAAAGAGAATATCAACCGGTTTATGAATTAATGAAGGAAATTGCAAATGGAGAAAATGAATGGGAAAAATCTTCCACGAATGCTACTGAGTATCTGAAGAATCAATGGCTCGAACTACAGGAAGAGAAAAAGTTATTAGTGGCGAAGTCAAAGGAAAATGAAAAGAGAGTCAAACGGGCGATTCTTAATCGAATGATACGAGGAGAATTAAGTTACTACTCGGAAGAAGAGTTATGGAGAAACATGGAAGAATCCGGCTGGAAAGACATTCAAAAAGGATATCAATTTTACGCCATCCAGTTGACTGAATTAATAAATGGAGTCGATGGAAATCATCATGTTGACTTAAATGATTTTATCCTTAATAACTTGTTGGATGATCTAGCAGAAAAACACTTCCCAGAGTTCACGTCTCTTCGCCCTGTTTCGAATTGTGTGTACATTTTTGTATCCACTCCTTCGAACAATGAGGAAATCGAAAGTCAATTCGTAAGTGATGTCTTCCATTATGTGAATCAGATTTTGAAACGCCATGTAACGGTTACTGCCAGCCCCCTGTCCAAAGAATTAAAAGCTCTGCCTAAAGTCTTCAATGACTTATCTTACAACCGTTTCTTCCATGAAATGGAAAATAAGAACCAGTTCCTTTTTTCTACGCATCATAAACGAATGATAAAAATTGGGGCAACCTATCCCATCCATTATGAACGAATGATGATGGACCAGATCCGCAATCATAAAAAAGAGGATTTGTATTCTCTCACGCATCAATTTATCGAGGTTCTCGTGTCTCAACATCCTATTCAAATCTATGTACTGGAAGCAGTCAAGCAGCTGTATGATGCCCTGTCTTTCCTTTTACTAGAAAACGGACTTTTCTCGAATGAATACGTAGATAAGGAAAAATTATTGTTGCACATTGAAACCCATTTTAACACCGCTACCCTTGCTGATGAGCTCTACCAATCCTTTATTGAACCCGTTTATGAGCTGTACCATACGCAAACAAAGGAGAGCTTAAAGAAGGAAATTTTGATGTTACGGGATTACTTGGACGAGCACTTCCAAGATGTCAGCCTTTCCCTGGAACAATCGGCGGAAAAACTGGGAATTGACCCTTATCTACTAAGCAAAGAATTTAAAAGATACATCGGCATGAATTATATTGACTACATCACGACTTTAAGAATTGATCATGCCAAACATTTACTGATGAATACGGACTTAAAAATTAATACAATTGCAGAAAAGATTGGCTATAACGGAAGTTACTTCAATCGTCTCTTCAAGAAAAAAGTTGGCGTTACGCCTGGACAATACCGAGAACAAAAACATACTAAGATTAGCAGGTAGAAACCCCGACGGGGGTTACTGCCTGCTATTTTCTTTTTTTGGGATATAGTA
>NZ_JARBEA010000067.1 GCF_028863945.1 Jeotgalibaca caeni
AGGAAAAAGCTCTCGGTCTGCGGCAACAGAACAAGAGCCCTCTAAAAATTTAAAATTTTAACACCTACATGATACCATGGGTAGTGACTTTTTGCGCTTTTTTTAGCTTGTGTTTTCATATAAAAGAGACTGAGAAAATCTCGGCCTCTTCTTTCTGCTATTTTACTTCAACTACTTGATAGTTTGTACCTGTCAGTGCTTGTTGGTATTCATCCGCTGTGATTTCTCGCGCTCCCTCAACAGCTGCAACTTTTGCATCGCGATCAACCAACACACGTTCAACCCCATCCAATGTTAAGAACAGTTTGCTGACATTTTCTGCGCATCCTTCACATTTCATTCCTTCAACAACTACTTCTTGTTTCATATCAATCATCTCCAGTCTTTACAATTGAATCTAGTACTATCGTTTCATTTTTTACCGGTTGTTTTCAAGCCGAAGCACTGCTTGTCTTCCTTCTCTACTATATAAATGAAATAACCGTGTGCTTTTGGACAAGTGAGTGTTGAAAATGAAGTTCACTTGTCCATTTTTGTTACTTTTGGACAAGTGAGACTCCTACTTGTCTTTCACTTGTCCACTTTTGTCTAATATGGACAAGTGGACTTAAAAATACTCCCTCACTTGTCCATAACAGCAGAAAATTAAAAACACCAAACTCCCTTTATAGGTAGAAGTTTGGCGTTCTCTATATCAACCATCTAAACGGTAATCCTTTTCCAAATTTTCTTGATAAGAAGCTGCATAAATGCCTTTACCCGGCACCCATTCGCAATAAAAAAGATCTTCAATCGAACCATAGCCTTTTTCCTGCAATTGCTCCCGCAACCAACCTTCATCTTTTTCAATGCTCTCCAAGGTGTCATGATCCACTCGACCTTCATCAACCAATAGGATGGACGGCTTCTCATCTTGATCCTTGCGAATGACGCTGACTTTTCCATCAATCTCTAGAATGGCATAATTGACGTCATGCATGGTGAAGCACCCGTGCTGGCGCAGCAGCGCTCGCAGCTGTTCTAAATCAATATTATTTCGTTCTAGTTCCTTAAAATTTGCCTTTCCTTCATAGATAAGAACAGATGGCTCCCCTTGAAGAATTTTTGAAGTTTTCATCGTTTTCTTACTCGTTCGCTCAATCGCATAAACAATTACTCCCCACAACGCAAGAGCAAATAGTAAATGTACGATTGAAACTTCTGGATGGAAAAGTGATCCTTCCAACATTCCACCCAAAACTAAAAAGTAAATCAAGTCAAAAGGTGTCAACTCAGAGACAGCTTTCTTGCCAATGATACGGATGATTAAGAATAGACCCGCTGTTCCGAGAGTCAGCTTAACAATAATATTTAAGTACATCGCGCCTCCTGCCTCCAGTCTCGTTTTGGCTAGCAATCATTAGAATAACTTGTGTGGGTTCAATCTTCCTGTTGGGTCAAAAACAGCTTTTATACTGCGCATCATTTCGATATTCAAATCAGCAGTCATTTTTTCAAAATACGGTTTCTTAATTAATCCAATTCCGTGTTCTGCCGACGGTAAACCGCCTAAATCACTAATTTTTTGATAAAGTTTGCCGAGTACATCATCCCGTTTTTGTTCCCATTCTGCTTGGTCTTGGATGTCTCCTCTTGTGATACACGTATGCAGATTCCCATCCCCAGCATGTCCAAAGCTGATTAGCTTCAACCCACTTTGTTTTTCTAATTCTTTTGTATATTTGTATAAAGTAGAAATATGATTA
This sequence comes from Jeotgalibaca caeni, assembly GCF_028863945.1. Taxonomy (GTDB): domain Bacteria; phylum Bacillota; class Bacilli; order Lactobacillales; family Aerococcaceae; genus Jeotgalibaca; species Jeotgalibaca caeni. The sequence continues at coordinate 1,746 of NZ_JARBEA010000067.1, forward strand.
ATTGGAACTACTTCATCCATGGTGACTTGTTCTGTGTAATTCACAACGGAAGTCAACAACCGATCACGAAGGAACCACGCCGTATGTTCCATTGCTGGATCCATTAAAGGAAGTAATTCTACTACGTGGTGTTCCTTGACACTATCCTCCAATAATTGGAGACGTTGTTCAAGGGAAGCACTGCTGTCCCCGTCCAACGTAATGAGGAGATAGGCGTCGCCTTCTTGACTAGGGAACGGAAGATCATTGTCTTTTTCACTTAGAGCAATTGCTTCTTTTTCAAAAAACTCCATGGCAGTAGGGTCTACTCCGTTTCGTAAAATGGTCAAAACTGCATCCGTCGCATCTTCCAAAGTATGGAATGCTGCAATGACCGATAGTTTTGCTTTTGGTAACGGCAGTAAACGTAGTTTCACTTGAACCGTAATTCCTAAGGTTCCTTCTGATCCAATAAATAAGTCTTTCAAGTCATATCCTGAACTGCTTTTAATATTTAAGGAGCCGACTTTCATTTCACGGCCGTCCGCTAGAACAACATCCAGTTCCCTCACGTAATCACGTGTTACACCGTATTTAACGGCACGCATTCCGCCTGCATTTGTAGCGACGTTTCCACCGATTGAAGAGTGTTTCGAACCAGGATCTGGCGGGTAGAAATAGCCTCGCTTTTCTACATACTCGTGAATTTCTCCTACTAGTACACCTGGCTCAACGGTCAACGTAAAGGTCTCTTCATCCAAATCCAAAATTCGGTTCATTAGATGAACATCTATAATCAGTTCACCTCCAAGTGGTGCGGTCGCTCCTGATAGTCCTGTTCCGGCACCATAGGTAATAACCGGTAGATTTTCTTCTGCTGCTACTTTTACTAAAGCCACCACTTCTTCTTTTGATGTCGGTAAAGCTACCGCGATCGGTTCACCTGTATCGGTAACATAATCGTCATAACGATATTGATCCGTTATTCGGTCTCCCATTAATAAGCGTTCCCCATCTGGAATAATGTTTGCTAATTTATGTTGTAATTCATCCATATTGATTTTCCCTCTTTTATTGTTTTATTGTCTGAGCAGTGATTCGATTGTATCCAATAAACTTTCTGAAGTATTGGGTCCAATCACTTGGTACGCTACTTCCTTTACTTGCGGAGCCGCATTTTCCATAGCAAAACCATACTTCACTTGTTGAAGCATTTCTAAATCGTTTGGACTGTCTCCAAACGCAACCGATTCTTCTTTTGAAATCCCCCATCGTTCTTGAAGTAGATTGATCCCTCTTCCTTTATGGATATTCGGTTGAATAAGGTCGACAAAACCATATCCACTCGCAACCGGCGTAATTTCTCCGACCAATTCACCATGCAAGTATTCCAATACGTAGGGAACTTCCTCTTCTTCAAAAGCAGTTGCAACCTTAAAAATCCCATCATTCACCTGCTCCAAACCGTTTACTTGGGTAAGAATGGGATAATATCGTTGGAAGGCAGCATAAGCATCTTCTGAGATGGAGTCGTGAACGTAAGCTCCCTTCTTTCCACACAAAACAAAAGGAATGGCACTATAATTTTTCAAAGTTGCAATTAACTTTTCCACTAAATTCCGTTCCATAATATGGCTACTCACTTCTACACCTTTTTCAATGATATAGGCTCCATTTTCGGCGAGGAAGGTCATTTGAGAAGCTACTTCTGCAAAATGTTTCTGTAATTGAGGTAGCGGATTACCACTCGCTGCTACAAAATAGATTCCTTTTTCCTGCATTCTTTCGAATAAGTGAAGAAATCTCTTTTTATTATACGTCATTTCCCTATTAAGGAAAGTTCCATCCATATCTACTGCAATTAACTTTATTGCCATACTGATTCTCCTTTAGTTTCATTGAATGGCTGATTCCAATCGTCGTATTTCTCTAAGTATTTCATATTAGATGGCTCAAATCAATTGTTCTGGTTGTCTTTATGATAAACTACAAGTAACTTTCAAAAAGGAGTGGATTATATGTTAGTAGCAGATTGGGAAACAATAAAAAGAATTCTAGTGGTGGGCACCGTCACTTATGTGTTTTTTATAATCTCCATTCGTACATTCGGTAAACGTTCGCTTACTCAGATGAATGCTTATGACTTTTCCGTTACTGTAGCTCTTGGATCTATTTTGGCTTCTACGTTAACAAATTCCAATCTAACCGCAGCAAGCGGGATTGTTTCTTTTTCACTGTTGCTGCTTCTTCAATTTATTATTGCTAAAGCCTCTGTTTATTTTCCATTTTTCAATAAAATTATTAAAGCCAAGCCAACGCTGTTATTCTACAAAGGTAAATATGATGAGACACAACTCAAAAAGCAACGTATTACGAAAGATGACCTCCTCCAAGCAGTCCGATTGCAACAGCATGCTTCTATGAATGAAGTTCTGGCAATCGTTGTGGAAGCAAACGGACAATTATCCATTCTATCCGCCAACGGTTCTGATTCTTCAAACAGTACTCTTGAAAATATCGATCATCCTTTTCTTCATGAAGAAAAATAAGAGCTTTTATGCTCTTTTATTTTGACCTTTTTTATAAAAATGGTACAGTAATAAAAAATTAGTTGCATGCGCAACTATCTAAGGAGGAACGCTATGGAATCAATGATGCGTTATGTGAACCGAACCGCTCGTTTGTCTACCCTGTATCGAAATGAAAAATTAAAAGCATACGGCCTCAAAGGAATTCATCATTCCTATATCTTGAATATTTGCCGCAATCCTGGTATTCCACAAGGAAAATTAGCTCAAATGATTTTTGTTGATAAAAGTAATGTTGCTCGCCAACTTGCTACACTCGAAAAGAATGCCTATGTTTATCGCGTTCCAAGCCAAGTTGATGGGCGTGAACAGCTCGTTTACCCTACTGAAAAAGCTTTCGAAATATTACCGATTGTCTCGAAGACCCTAAAAGAATGGAATGAAGACATTTTGGTCGATTTTACGCAGGAAGAAAAAGAACAACTCATAGAAGCGATGAAGAAAATTATGGGAAGAGCGAAGGAGATTGTCGATCATCTACCTAATGAATAAGAAAGGAGTGTTTTTTAATGAAGTTGATGATGGATTATGTCCGACCTTACATGAGGCAGCTATCAGTAGGTGTGTTCATTAAATTCTTTGGTACAATCATGGACTTACTATTGCCCTGGATCTTAGCGTATATCATTGATACGGTAGTCCCCTTACGAGACAGGCGGCAAATTCTATTTTGGGGCGGAATCATGATCTTGACGTCTATTGCAGCTCTGACCCTCAATATCATTGCCAATCGTATGGCTTCGAAAATTGCTAGGGATAGTACCGAAAACATCCGCCATGATTTATTTGCCAAAATATCGTACCTTTCTGCCAGTCAATTGGATAAGTACGGGGTTCCAACTCTTGTCTCGCGCTTAACAACTGATACCTATAACGTGAATCACACCATCGGACGCATACAGCGGATGGGAATTCGGGGACCCATTTTGTTACTGGGAGGTATTGTTGTTACGTTAACACTTGATCCTGTTTTAACCCTTGTGCTGATTGCTACTATGCCGTTTATTGTTGTCACCGTTTATTTTATATCGAAAATTGGGATTCCACAATTTACAAAACTACAGGAAGAAGTGGATCATCTCATCCAGGTAGTGAGGGAAAATATTACGGGTGCGCGTGTTATCAAGGCTCTCTCTAAGGAAGAATACGAGAAAAATCGTTTTTCTACTGTTAATGATGTTGTGGTCCAGGCAGAAACAAAAGCAAATTTGACGATGGCTGTCAATTCTCCTTTAATGAACTTATTTTTGAACACGGGTCTGACCTTGGTTATTTTGGTTAGCGCCTTTCGAGTAAATGCCGGCACCACACAACCTGGTGTTGTGGTCGCCTTTATGTCTTACTTCACCATTATTTTGAATGCGATGCTGAGTATTACACGAATTTTTGTCATTATTTCACGGGGACTTGCTTCAGCTGACCGTATTAGTACGATTCTCTCCACTCCTAGCGATTTAACGGTAGAAACAGAAGATACGATTGAAACAGATGCCTTCATCCAATTCCAACATGTTTCCTTTGCTTATCAAGAAGGACAGGAAACACTGAGTGACATTCACTTTTCTCTCAAACAAGGAGAGACGCTAGGGATTATCGGTCCTACTGGTTCCGGGAAAACTACTTTGATTAAGTTGTTGATGCGGTTATACGATCCATCAGAAGGAACGATTCGTATTAATGGAAGAAATGTAAATAGTATCCCTCAGGAAGAGCTGCATTCTCTCTTCGGTGTAGCCTTTCAACGAGACATTCTCTTTGCGGATACATTAAAGGAAAATATCGACTTTGGTAGGCAGTTGCCACTGGATGAGATTGTCCGTTCTACTGACTTTGCTCAAGCAGATGAGTTTATTGATTCCTTAGAAGACGGCCTCAATCACTCTGTCCATTCAAAGGGTTCCAATCTGAGTGGCGGACAGAAGCAACGGGTTGTTGTCTCACGCGCTCTAGCGGATGAACCTGCTATCCTTATTCTGGATGATTCTTCCAGCGCACTTGATTACCAGACCGATGCACGTCTGCGTCGTGCAATCGTGGAAAACTTTACAGAGACTACAAAAATTATTATTGCGCAGCGTATTAGTTCCATCCAGCATGCTGATTATATTTTGATGATTGAAGACGGAAAAACAATCGGATTTGGGACTCATGAAGAACTAATGCAAAGAAACGAGACGTATCGTGAAATCAGTCGTTCTCAAATGGGAGGTGCAGAATTTGCCTAATGATGAAGTCGTTCAATCCAGTCGTTTGAAACTGATGAAACGTTTGTGGATCTATCTCTATCACTACAAATGGATGCTCATCGCTGCCATTACATTGAATATTCTCAGCAACTTATTCGCGCTGTTAGGTCCCTTGCTATCTGGTTATGCGATTGATGCAATTGAACCTGGAGTGGGAAGCGTCGTATTTCAGCGTGTGTTTGATTACTGTTTGCGGATGCTCCTATTTTATTTAATTGCCTCTATCTTGCAGTACGTCATGTCAGTCATCATGACAAAACTGACACAGCGCATTGTCAGCCGCATGCGAAAAGATATTTTCGAAAAGATGACAGAACTGCCTGCTGGTTACTATGATACACATTCCGTCGGTGATATTCTTAGCCGCGTAACGTATGACATCGACACACTCAATACTTCTTTATCCAGTGACTTTATTCAAGTTCTATCGAGCTTGGTTACGATTGTGGGCTCCTTGGTGATGATGATTCTGATTTCTCCACCTCTCCTTTCTGTTTTCTTGCTGACGATTCCGTTATCAATCGTCCTTACGCAATACATGACTGGGAAGTTTCGTCCCCTTTTCCGCAAACGATCGGCAAAGCTCGGAGAGTTGAATGGATTTGTTGAAGAAATTATTTCCGGCCAACAAACGATCAAAGTGTACAATCAGGAAGAAAATATGATTGTCCGTTTTGATGAGAAAAATAAAGAAGCCGTCGATGCTTACTATAACGCAGATTATTACGGAAGTATGGTGGGTCCAGCCGTAACCTTTATTAACAACTTATCATTATCACTCATCAGTGTCTTTGGTGCCTTCTTGTTCCTTGCTGGAAGTCTTACATTAGGAAACCTTTCTTCCTTTGTTCTCTATTCTCGACGCTTCTCAGGACCCATTAACGAAATTTCTAATATTATTGGTGAACTTCAGTCTGCCTTTGCAGCTGCAGAGCGGGTTTTCCGTTTGATTGACGAACCCGGTGAAGCATCGGATCCGGCAGAGGCACATGTTTTCGAAGATGTAGCTGGCGATATTTCCTTTGAAGAGGTGACTTTTGGTTATTCTCCGGATCAACCGATTATTAAGAATTTGAATGTAAAAGTCGATGCTGGAAGCACCATCGCCATTGTTGGTCCGACCGGCGCAGGAAAAACAACCTTCATCAACTTACTGATGCGGTTCTATGATCCGCAAAAAGGGATCATTCGTCTGGATGGTGTCGACATAAAAAAAGCTACTCGTAAGAGTTTGCGTTTATCCTTTGCCATGGTTCTGCAAGATACTTGGTTATTTGCTGGAACAGTTTTTGATAATCTGGCATATGGAAAGGCAGATGCCACCTTAGAAGAAGTACAAGCTGCTGCCAAAGCAGCTATGATCCATCGTTATATTATGTCTTTACCAAATGGATATGATACGAAGATAGACGAAGATGGACTTAATATTTCTCAAGGACAAAAACAATTACTGACAATTGCTCGTGCCATGTTACTAGATGCCAATCTGCTCATTTTAGACGAAGCTACTTCAAACGTGGATACAAATACAGAATTGAAAATTCAATTGGCAATGAAAAAACTCATGCACGGCAAGACTACCTTCGTTATTGCCCACCGCCTATCAACGATTCAAGATGCGGATGTGATTTTGGTAGTAGACCAAGGAAGTGTCGTGGAACAAGGAACGCACGAAGAGTTGCTAGCAAAAAGAGGATTTTATCACAATTTATATGCCTCACAGTTCTCGTGATATTAGAATTTACTGAGTAATTTAACCTTCTTATCTAAAATTGTTTTCCTTCAAATCTATTTATGCTATCATAATGAAATGCGAATGCATGAATATTTTTTGAAACGGAGGACTTTTTCATGGCTAGAAAGGACAAAAAGACCAACTCATCCAATGGGGGTGGCTGGTTAGGAGTAGTGGAAAACCTTGGTAACAAGCTTCCTCATCCGGTTGTCATTTTCGTATTATTGGCTTTACTTATCATTGTTATCTCAGAAATTGCGGCTCGTGCAGGTGTCTCTGCAACTTACTTCGACCCACGTACAAACGAGCAAGTAACCACTACAGCAGTTTCCTTAATGGATAAATCTGGTTTGGCATATATTTTCAACAATGCAACAACGAACTTTACTGGTTTCGCTCCTTTAGGTACCGTACTTGTTGCGATGCTTGGGGTTGGGGTAGCTGAGTGGACTGGACTGATTGGCGATACGCTAAAGAAATTAATTCGTTCTGTGCCGACTTCTCTGCTTACTGCCGTTGTTGTGTTCACAGGGATTATCTCAAATATTGCTTCTGATGCTGGATATGTCGTTGTTATTCCACTTGGCGCAATTGTTTTTGCCGGAGCAGGCCGTCACCCGATTGCCGGGTTAGCTGCTGCCTTTGCCGGAGTTTCTGGTGGATTCTCAGCAAACTTGCTGATTGGACCAACTGATGCGTTGTTAACAGGGATTACCAATGCGGCATTAGAAAGTGCAAATATTAATTATCAAATGTCTGTAACTGGTAACTGGTATTTCATGATTGCTTCAACGTTTATCCTAACCATTATTGGTACAATGATTACGACTCGAGTTGTTGAACCTCGTTTAGGAGAATATAAAGGCGAGTATATGCCTGATGATGAGCCTCTAACTGCTCTTCAAAACAAAGCATTGCGAAATGCAGGAATTGCATTACTTCTATTTATTGCTGTAATGGCCGTTATGCTTGTTCCTGAAAATGGAGCACTGCGTGTGTTGGATGAAGCAACTGGAGAAATGAGTATTAACTACTTCTTAAGTAATGGTCTGATTTTTGCTATTTTCTTCCTTTTTGCTATCCCAGGATTAGCTTACGGAATTACCGTTGGAAAAATTAAAGACAGCAATGACTTTGTTGAAAGCATGACTCAATCTATGCGCTCAATGGGTGGATACATCGTGCTTGCCTTCTTTGCTGCTCAATTCATTAATTATTTCTCTTATACAAACTTAGGAACGATCCTTTCTGTAAATGGAGCTGAGTTCTTAGAAAATATTGGCTTCACAGGTCTACCGCTTGTTATTTCCTTTGTAGTATTGGCTGCTTTCCTTGACTTGTTCTTGGGATCTGCTTCTGCGAAATGGGCGATCATGGCGCCAATCTTTGTACCAATGATGTATAACTTAGGACTAACTCCTGAATTGACACAAATTGCTTATCGGATTGCCGATTCAGTGGTGAACATCATCACACCATTGATGAGTTACTTTGCAATGATCCTTGTCTTCATGAAGCGCTACGATAAGAAGAGTGGTTTAGGAACATTGATTTCTACCATGCTTCCATACTCCATCGCATTCTTTATCGCGTGGGTTATTCTATTAGTTGTTTGGTATTTCACCGGACTTCCAGTAGGACCAGATGCTTACATGCAATTTAGATAAAATAAAAAACCAGCTAGAGCTCATGCTCCTAGCTGGTTTTTTGTTTCTGTTTCTTTCGCTACATCATGATTGGTAAGCAGGTGCTCTGCCACAAATAATAGGACAGGCAATAGAATGTCATCTGCATAACCAAGCATAGGCAAGACATCTGGCAGAATATCAATTGGACTCAGGATATAGAGAATAATCCCTATAACCATCAATTTTCTTCTTTTATCTATTTTAGAATCTAATAAAGAGGAAACAATTGGTTTCACTTTGCTCACAGAAGTTAGATTACTTTTTTTTCTTAATTTCATCATACACGTTCCTTTCTCAAATGAACCGAAAAAGTTTCATTGCAGTATGATTATTATAGAATGAATGGGCAGAAAATAAATCAGCCTCAAGTTGGATTCTATTCGAAAGAAATTTTGTAATCGATTGGATCAACAATACGAATCAAGGTCGTGAACACTTTTTGGAAAAGAAGTCCGAGCACAACTGGTAAAACCGCGAACAAAAGCAGGATGACAAGCATATTTGGAACGGTAAACCCTCCCGCTGCATTCAATGCTGTCAAAGGTCCAAGTAAACCGCTGAGGCCGAATCCAGCACTGGTTGGGGTTCCTTGAATGTTCAACCAGCCGCCTAATGCACCGAGAATAGCAGCATTACAAAGGACAGGAACCATCGTGAGAGGTTTCTTCATTGTGTTCGCCATTTGAATTTTCGGTGATCCAATTACGTGAGCCAAAGAAGTTCCAGTATTATTAACAGACCAGCCTGCAATCGCCAACCCAACGCCGGCTGCTACAATCCCCAAATTAGCTGTTCCTGATCCCACTCCCGCCAAACCGATAGCAGTCGCAATCGCAACCGTAGAAATAGGTGAAACAATTAATACAGCAAAAATCATGGCCAAGAGACTACCCATCAAAATCGGCTGCAGTTCGGTTACGGTCATAACTCCTTGACCAATCATCATTGAAATATTTTTAACCGGATTGAGTGTCAGCATTCCAATTCCACCAGCTACGACAATTAGCAAGGATGGCAGTGCGAGCATATTGTACGCACCTAATTTGTCTTTGATAACTTTTACGAGAATCACTGCTAGAGCAGTCGTGATTCCCGTATTGATTACATCCCCTGTTCCGGCAAACAAGTATCCACCAGCTTCATTTACAGTCATTACCCCACTGCCGATAACGGCAGTCATCGCTACGGATAAGGTCTGAATCGGAGTAAGTTTGAACTGGTATCCTACAGCTACGCCAATCGCAGCTGGCATTAACGAAGCAACAAACTTCAGCATGATAATAAGAGCTCCTACTTGCGGCAAAATTGGTACTACTAATTTTAACAACTCACCAAAAATCGCTCCCGGCATTAATACCAATACAATCCCTAAGCTCATCCCGTTCAATAAGTTTAACATGAATTCTTTTCCTGACATCCCAACCATTTGTTTCATTTCCTATTCCTCCATCTCTTTTCTAACAAAACGAAAAACTGCCTGATTCGATTAATAGAAACCGAATCAGGCAGTTGTATATGCTCAAAGTGAAAGGATGCTCTCCTGTTATGAACTTCTAGCTCTACATTGCCTCTTCGATTTCTTGTGTGAAATCTATAGGCAACTTTTAGAACATGTTGAAGTTCTCTAGCCACTCTACAGATTTTCTCTAAAGTAGTAGCTAAAGTAAAAGTTATTTAATTGTGGTTGATGCAAATTGTTTAGTATATTCATGGTGTTTGCCTGCCCCTCAATTAAGATGTCCACAGTATAGCAAACAAAATGAGAAAGCGTCAAGAGTAAAATGAAAATAATCTCATTTAATTCTGCTTTTGGACAAGTAGAGGGAGATTTTTTAGCTCACTTGTCCGTTTTTGAGTATTTTGGACAAGTAACCCTCTTTTTCTACCTTCACTTGTCCAAAAAAAGCTGGACCATTAAAAAAGGTTCCGGCGCAATGGCACCGGAACCTTTTGTTTTATGGCTCTAGAATATTAAGTGTTGATGGGCCTTTGGCCCTTTTGTGAAAAACACAAAGAGACAAATGAATTTTTCCGTT
>NZ_JARBEA010000068.1 GCF_028863945.1 Jeotgalibaca caeni
TTTGACGTTTAGGCATGACAAAACCCCCTATATAGGACTTGAATTAATTCAGTGTCCTATATAGAGGGAGCATATCATAACGGCGAGACAGCTTTTTTCATTTACTTAATTTTCTTTGTAGCGAAAATAAGGTTTCAATTTGATTAGCTCGGCATCTGTACAAGGTCGGTACTCTCCTGGCGCCAGCATTTCGTCTAATGTTAGTGGCCCCATGGCGATTCGCTTCAAGTACATCACTTTTTTCCCTTGAGCTAGAAACATTTTTTTCACTTGATGGAACTTTCCTTCTTGGATTTCTAGTTGCACACGGCTTCTTCCTGGCGCGGCTTCTATGATTGTCAGCATAGCAGGTTGACACGTTTCGCCGCCAATAAACGTAATTCCATTGGCAAAAGCTGCGACGTCGGCTTCCGTAACTTCTTCGTTGACAACCGCTTCGTATGTTTTCGTAACCTTTTTATCGGGTAATAATAATTGATAACCCAGTTGGCCATTATCCGTCAAAAATAGCAGCCCTTCAGTATCGCGGTCGAGCCGCCCAACTGGATAGAGCCCTGGAACCCGGTCTTCTGGATGAAGGAGGTCGAGGACGGTTTGACGCGATGCATCTGTTACAGCAGTCACCACACCACTCGGTTTATTCATCACCAGATACGTATGCGTGTAGTTGGCAACGGGTTGGCCGTTAACGGTAATCTGGTGAATGCGGGTATCCACATTGAAGCTGCCATCCGAAAGCGTTACGCCGTCTACCTCGACGAGCCGCCGTTGAAACAAGCGTTTTACTGTTTTACGGGAGCCAAATCCTTTTTCTTCCAGTACTTTGTCTATTCGCAATCCCTTTATCCTTTCTTATCCTTTTTATCGGCTCCGTCCATGCGGTACATTTGGTTGCTTTGTTCGCTGGATTCAATCTCCCAGTGAATAACGTAGGTCAGAATCACCCGCAAAACTACAATCGCAGCTAAAATAATAAATTCATCCAACGTCTGAATAATGACCGATTTGAGAATTTCCGCCGCAAGTTTGAATTCTAAACTATAGGCTAATGCCTTCGCCAGATCAAGTTTCGGATCACTTGCCATCAAATTGCCACCAGAGAGTACAAACAAAATGATGGAGCGGACGACTCCATAAACAATGACTAAAATACCAATCAACTCAATCATGGCAGCTAAATTCGGGATAAATAATTCTAAGACATGATGGATATCCATATAGGTTTCTCCCTTCTTACCGGTTTATGATTCCATTGTACCTTGTCCAATAAAAAACGGAAAGTCTCTCCTGTTTGGAGGGACTTTCCGTTTCGTTAATCATCTAGTTTTAGTCCTTTTAGCGCATCAAATAGAGCGGTGTTGACAGGCTCTTCTTTTTGCTGTGTCTTGAGGAATTTTTGGACATCACGTTTATCCGCTTTGTTGCCCTTTGACTTTTTACGTTCTTGGAAAGTAGACAACTTTTCGCGGAAGGCACAGTTCTTGCAGACAAACATTTGGCCGTCCCCTTCGCCTACCATTTCTAATTTCTTATGGCATTCTGGACAACGCGCATTAGTGATGCGAGAAAGATTCTTGCGATACCCACATTCACGGTCTTGGCAGACCAGCATCTTCCCTTTTTTCCCGTTTACTTCCAGCATCGGCTTGCCACAATCTGGGCAAGGTTTTGCGGTTAGGTTATCATGCTTAAACGTAGCATCGCTTTGCTTGATTTCATTTACGATAGCTTTGGTATACTCCTTCATTTCTTTCATGAAGGTTTCTTTTTTCAAGTTCCCTTTTGCAATTTGTTCCAATTTTTGTTCCCACTCACCGGTCAATTCGGCAGACTTCAAATCGGCAGGCACAAGCTCCAATAACTGTCGGCCTTTTCCAGTCGTATGAATACTGTTGCCACGTTTTTCGAGCAAAAAGGAACTGAATAGCTTGTCGATAATATCTGCTCGAGTCGCAACTGTTCCAAGCCCACCTGTTTCCCTTAACGTTTGGGCGAGGCGCTGATTACTAGTAGCCAAATATTTGGCTGGATTCTCCATCGCTGTGAGGAGAGTCGCTTCTGTAAAGGGTGCGGGCGGTTTCGTTTGGCCGCTTGTTTCGGTTACATAATTCATTGGCAACTTGTCGCCTTTTTGGAATTGTGGCAGAAGTTGTTCTTTTACATCCTCGTCTTCTTCTGCATCATCTTGCCGGTTCTCATACACTTCGCGCCAACCGACATCTAGGACCGTTCTTCCTTTGGCAACAAAGTTCTCTCCAGCTAGTTCTGCTTCCAAGGTTACTTCTTCCCAAACTTCAGCTGGAAATAAAACAGCCAAGAAACGTTTTACAACTAAGTCATAAATTTTACGTTCCCGATCGGAAAGTTTCTGCAGCTGCACCACTTCTTCCGTTGGGATAATCGCATGGTGATCGGAAACTTTGCTATTGTCTACAAATGATTGGTTCGGTTTTATTGCTTTTGTCGCCACCTTATTCGCCAGAGAACGATAAGCTGGAATCGAAATAGCTTTCAAGCGATCTGGAATCGTAGCGACGATATCTGTTGACAAGTAGCGCGAATCTGTCCGCGGGTAGGTCAGTATTTTATGGCGTTCATAGAGTGCCTGCATGAGGTTTAATGTTTCTTTAGCCGAATAGCCAAAGAGACGGTTCGCATCCCGTTGCAGCTCCGTTAAGTCATACAATCCCGGTGCAAATGTTTTCTTCTGCTTGCGGTTAATGGACGTGATGATTGCGTCTTGACGTCCGATTTTCTTCAGCAAGGATTGAACTTCCTCCCGCTTGAAGGTACGTGTGTTGTTTGTTTTTCGGTCGCGCCAAACGAGCTTCAGTCCTTCTGTTGTTAGAGCTTCTATTCCATAATACGTTTTGGGTTGGAAACTTTTGATTTCTTGTTCTCTTTTTTCAATGATTGCCACAACCGGCGTTTGAACCCGACCGGTATTCAGCTGAGCATTATGTTTCGTTGTCAGCGCCCGTGTTGCATTCAAGCCGATGTACCAGTCCGCTTCCGACCGCGCGACCGCTGATTGATACAAGTTTTCATATGCGCTTCCCGGCTTTAAGTTTTGGAAACCTTCTTTAATGGCCTTGTCCGTTACGGAGGAAATCCATAAGCGTTTGATTGGTTTGTGAACCTTCGCCTTCTCAATGATCCACCGCGCAACCAACTCGCCTTCTCGACCGGCATCGGTAGCGATAATAATATTGTCTACGTCTTTTCGCAGCAACTGTTGCTTCACCGCTTGGAATTGCTTGCCACTCTGCTTAATGACCGTTAACTTCAAGTCCTCCGGTAACATTGGCAAGTCGTTTAAGTTCCACGTTTTGTACTTTTTATCGTATGTCTCCGGATCGGCCAAGGTTACCAAATGCCCCAGAGCCCATGTAACGATGTACCCGTTCCCTTCGAAATACCCTTGTCCTTTTTGATTGCTCTTCAATACGCGTGCCAGGTCTCGCGCCACGGAAGGTTTCTCTGCTAAAACTACACTTTTTCCCATTGTTGATAAAAACTCCTCACTTGTGTTCGATATTCTGTATTACTATATCACAAATGGGTAGTTCAGATGAAAGTTGTTGCTGAACTACCCATTTTTTAGCGAAAGTGGGTAGCTCAGCATTTTTAATTTTCTGAGCTACCCACTTCTTGGTTTTATTCTATTTTTACTGCAAAAGTTTCGTATGGAGCAAGCTCTAAAGCAGATAAATCATATGAATCCCGCTCATAATTTTGTACAATCGGTTCGTAGTCGGTTGGATTTTCAGCTAGGGAGAGTGTGCGCGTTTCTTCACTGAAATTTGCGCAGACGAGCCATTTTTCACCTTCATATTCTCGCAGATAGGCGAAAATAGTGGGGTCTTCTTCACGTAACAATTGGTACGTTCCATAAATCAGAACTGGATTTTCTTTGCGCAGTTGAACCAGCTTTTGGTAACAATAAAAAATGGAATCTGGATTCGCTAGATCATTCTTCACGTTAATTTCTTGGTGGTTCGGATGAACGGATATCCAAGGAGTCCCGGTTGTAAACCCAGCTTCTGAACGCTCGTCCCACTGCATCGGACGTCGTGCATTGTCGCGCCCCTTCGTATTGATGGATTCGAGAATATCTTCCTTCGCATATCCCTGTTCCATCCGTTCACGATACATGTTAATCGTTTCAATATCATCTGCTTCATCAATATCCGAAATCGGATAATTCGTCATCCCGATTTCTTCGCCTTGATAAATGTAGGGAGTCCCTTTCATCAGATGCAGCAGGATGGCAAACATCTTGGCACTTTCCACACGGTATTCCTGATCATTTCCCCATCGCGAAACGATCCGCGGTTGGTCATGATTATTCCAAAATAAACTATTCCAGCCTACTTCTGAAAGTTCTTCTTGCCACTTTGATAGGTTCTGTTTCAATTCAACCTTGTCGAGCGGCTTCAAGTTCCATTTTTCTTCATTCGGCTGTTGATCCAGCCCCATATGTTCCATTTGGAAAATCATGGACAACTCTTTGCGTTCCGGATCGGTATACAATTTAGCAAATTCTGGCGTTGCGCCGCCTGTTTCGCCCACTGTCAAGATATCATAATTTCCCAATGTCTCTCGGTACATTTCTTGTAAATAAGGATGGAGATTAGGTCCATTGCCGATAATTCCTTTGTCGGGTTCTTTCCCGATTAATTCAATCACGTCCATACGGAATCCGCCGATCCCTTTTTCCAGCCAAAAATTCATCATCTTCCAAATTTCTTGGCGAACGGTTTCATTTTCCCAGTTCAAATCGGGTTGCTTTTTGCTAAAGAGATGGAAGTAGAATTGCTCTGTTTGTTCGTCGTATTCCCAAGCCGAACCGCTGAAAAAAGAAGTGATGTCATTCGGTTCGTCCCGCCAAATATAAAAGTCCCGGTAAGGATTGTCCTTGCTCTTTTTGGCTTCTACAAACCACGGATGCTCGTCAGAGGTGTGATTCACTACCAGATCCATCACGATGCGGATGTTGCGTCTCTTCGCCTCTTCAATCAACTGCTCCAAGTCTTCCATCGTACCAAAATCGGGATGGATGGCGTAGTAGTCACTAATATCATATCCATTATCATCGTTAGGTGATTGGTAAACCGGACTCAACCAAATAACTTCTATTCCCAGTTGTTCCAAATAATCAAGGCGCGAAATGATTCCCGGAATATCGCCAATCCCATCGCCATTGCTGTCCTGAAAACTTCTTGGATAGATTTGATATACAACTGATTGATGCCACCATTTTTTCTCCATATTTTTCACTCCTTCTTGTATAATGTAGACAATCTGACGGCCGAATGCAAACGGTTACCGATAACAAGATAAGAAAGAGGCAGAAAATGATTCAAGCAACGGAAGAGTACCTCCTTTATCAAGGAAAAAAGTATATCGCACCGGAAAAAGCTGGTGATTTCAAAGAAGACATGGAGCGCTTTAAGCTGAAAGGTCAAGCGGCTCGACAAGCATTCCAAGTTTTGGCGAAAGGGGTGGACAGTCGGTTGAGCCACTTTCACATGCAACGAGTCAGTGGCTGGATGAATCAAGCCCAAATTGGACGGCCGCACTTTTGGTGTTACTTCCAACCGGAATTCGGTTCAAAAATGGATCCTACCTTCGCGATCCGGCTCCTGACACTTGATGGACAGCTAGGAATTTCGGTAGAAGTCAGCTTCATTGAACGCTTCGTTGTGCCGGAAACAATCGAACGCCAAAATCAAGTGCTTGAAGTACCCATTACGGAGCCGCTCTATTATTTCGTTCAAACAGACGGCGTGAGTCACCGAGAAACTGGCTCCGAGGAAGTACGGCATTCACTAATAGAACGCGTACAAAATGGTTCTGTACGAAAAGTATTGATCAAGTATGACATTCCCCGTTTGGCTGATTATGATTCTGAAGAAGCGATGGTTGACGAGTTGCTTTCAGGCTTTCACCTCCTTGCCCCGTACTACGAGGCAACCAAAAGTAAATTTTTCTAGAGTGGGAGCTGGTCTTCAGACTTTTTACTCAAACTCTGAAGACCACGAAAGAAATTTCCTCCATCTTCAGACTTTTCATCCAAACTCTGAAGACCAGAACAATTTCCACTCCCATCTTCAGATTTAGACGCAAAAAAGAGGCTTTCGCCTCTTTTTTTATGCCTTTAAGATGTCTTCTGCCAAAATTGTAAACAAGTCGGCTTCTTCATCGAGCGCCAACCGGTTACTTTGTTGCAATTTCGCTTTTTCAAATAAGCTGCGGGCAGATCGTGCGTTACCAAAATGACGGTCGCGCTTTTGATAAGCTGTTTCGAAAACCGCTTGAACGGTTTGTTTAGCTTCTTCGGTTAAAATAAAACCTTGCTGCTTTGCGCCCATGAGGAAAATTTCTAGTAATTCTTCGCTGCTGTAATTAGGGAAGTCTACGGTATACGACATCCGACTCCGGATACCAGAATTCATGCTGAGCATTTTTTCCATTTCATGCGGGTAGCCGGCCATAATCACGACCAACTTATCTCGGTTATCTTCCATTTCCTTGATTAAGGTGCTGATGGCTTCATAACCGAAATCATTATCAGAACCTGAATAGAGCGAGTAGGCTTCGTCAATAAATAAAACACCGCCGTACGCTTCTTTAATTTTCTCCAACGTTTTTGGTCCGGTTTGGCCGACATACTGTCCGACTAAATCATCCCTCGTCACTTCAATCATATGTCCGCGCTTCAAGACTCCGATTGATTTCAAAATTTTACTGATTAAGCGCGCAATCGTTGTTTTACCGGTACCTGGATTTCCATTGAATACCATATGCAGCGACAAATCGTTAATGGCGTGCCCCAATTCTTCCCTACGTTTTTCCGCACGCACATAGTTCAAAATGGATTTCACTTGTGCTTTTACGTCGTGCAGTCCCACAAGGCTGTCCAATTGCCCCATCAAGTCTTTGATGTCATTACCAAATAATTGTTTCGGATCAATTCCAAAATCATACGGCTCCAAAATCACTAAGTCTTCCTCCGTTAACGAGCGGTCACTCAAGCGATATGCGCGCTCACGCATGGCCGATTCCATAATGTTTCGTACCGCCCGCGCGTTAGCAAACTGCGGAGAGACTTTCTCTTGGTTGATCTTCACCAAGAATGCCTTCTCTGCTTCCTCCGTTAATGTATAGTGATTATCCTCAGCCTGCCCTTTTGCAATTTCCAACAGTTCCGAGTCACTGAAGTCGTCAAAATTTACCTGCATATTGATTCGGCTCGACAACCCCGGATTCGACTTCAACAAACTCTTCATGCCAGCATCATAGCCAGCAAGAATGACAATAAAATCACTGCGCTGGTCTTCCATCGCTTTAATTAAAATCTCAATCGCTTCTGAACCGTAGTCGCTTTGTTCTCCTTTTCCAGGAGAAAGGGAGTAGGCTTCATCAATAAAGAGAACGCCGCCGATAGCCGAGTCAATTACTTCACGGGTTTTCTGTGCTGTTTGACCCATGTAGCCGCCAACCAAGTCCGAACGGTCAACTTCAATGAGCTGTCCTGTTTTCAAAATCCCAAGCGAATAAAAGATGTCCGCTAAAATACGAGCGACCGTCGTCTTCCCGGTTCCCGGATTACCAGAAAAAGCAAAGTGGTAACTTGGCTCTTCCCCCTTCTCAATGGAAAGAATATAGGAACGACGCTTATTATATTCAGCCAGTTTGACGATTCGATTAATCGTGCTCTTTACTTCTTCCAGTCCAATCAAGCGGTCCAATTCTCCTAATGATTCTTCCAATGTTTTCTTTGTTTTCTTATAAGGTTGGATCGCATCCATCCCAAATGGATTCGGACCAACCGAACGTCCGCCTTTTTTCACCTGCATGCTGTCTACCAGAGAAGCTACCTTAGCAGTACTATGAGAAAGGGGCCTTGTGCGCTTCAGATGAGAAAAAATCTTCCGGCATTCTTCAAAGTCCCCATGAATATAGTACGCATAGACACGGTCATACTCAATATCGTCATCATAACCATACTTCTCGGAGGTTGCGATCGATTCGAGTATTTTGTCCAAAGCTTCTTCTTGCTGCAAGTAAATCTTAGTCTTCAACCGATGGGACGCATATGTTTTTGGTTGATGCTCCAACACCACTTCAGTCAATTCCAACGCTTTTTCTAACTGATTACGGTTAAAGGAAAGCTCCGCCAATATTTTGGCTGCTTCCCAGTTATCTTCTTGTAACGCATATGCTTTTTGAGCATGCTCTTCTGCATCTTGCGGAAGACGTTGCCGCAAATATAATTGCGCCAGCAGAACTTGGTAATTCGCTGCAGTGGGATTGTTTTCCACTGCTTTTTGTACGAAAGCCATCGCCTTATGATAGTCATGATTTTTGTAATAGTTTAATGCCATCAAATAATTTACTTGAGGATGATCGGGATGGGTCTCATAAACTTCACGCAATGCAGGCAAGCTGCTCAGTGCCATGTTATTTTTTATATTGTATTCCATCCCGCGTAAACGATCTTCAACTTTTTCTTCCGGAATGATCTCCATCACTATTCCTCCTTCCATTCAGTCTGTTATCTATCTTCACTTGTCTCTGTTACATTCATCGCATTCTATTTTACCATAATCTCCGCCTAGCTACACGCTAAATTGCTTCTCTAACCAAAAAGAAGCAGATGCTTCATTCTGTTATAATCTTTATCAAAAAAAAGAAACTGGAGTACCTTCCCAGCCTCTTCTTAAGCAATTCTTTCTGTTGCATCTGGCGGATAGAGCGCCCAAAAATGCAGACTCGCTTCAGCCACTTCCGTCTCGGGAAACCACTGATAACGATGTAATTTTTTCTCATTATCATTTGGATCATTCATACTGAACTTCCCATTTCGATACCCTGTCAACAAGACCATATGACCTTCGTCCGTGAATCTTCCCGCTTGAAAAGAAGCAATTACCAGTCGTCCTTCTAGAAGTGCTTTTTTAGCACGATCGATATTGTTATCCATCTTCTCACAAACCAATTGGTAGGCCTGGGCAAAGTCGGTGAAAATATTCCAACTGGTTCCTGTTACATAAAGGTAATAATCATTTTGAGCCCATTCCCTCACATCTTTTGGTGTACACGCCAACCCGTAGTGACGTCCTACCATGGCCAGTGTGACGATGGCGCAACCATTTTCCGCAATGTTCTTCCTGCCGTCTGTCCCATATGGAAGCTCTGCCCACTTCCCGTCCGTCTGCAAATACAACGGAACCTCACTCGTTGGAACAAGCATCTCCGAGACGCCAATCTCAAGTTGCTGCGAATCGTCCTTCCTGCTTCCATTGCTCTGCATCGCCTTACTAAATGTTGCCTGCCTCGAACCAAGGACTCTCCGTTTTTGGATCCGTAATCGATCCAACACTTTTTGAAAGTTCCCTTTCACGTTATACCCCATAGGTTATCCTTTCCGTGTACCAAAAATGTCGTTTCTATAATTTTATCACGTTCTTTTTTTGAATGCTATTTTGAATTCTTTCCCTCTTGCAATATGGGCAGCGTTTGATTATGATAAACTTTTAGAAGACTTTATTGGAACTTTTTGTGAAATTTTGATCATACAGGAGGGTGATAACGTGAAAGAGATTAGTTTAAACGATACCGTCTACGATACCGTAACCAAATATCCGGAGATAAGAGAAATTATCGCTGGCTTGGGCTTTGCGCCTTTGCGAGATGACCGTATGCTCCAAACGGCAGGACGAATGATGACATTGGGACGCGCTGCCAAGCAATTCGGTCTTTCTTATTCCACCATTTCCCAAGTACTAGCAGCGCATGGGTTTACCATAAAGGAGAAAGAACTTTGACGGAAAACAAACAAAGTCAACGGTCCAAGGAATTTGAGGAACGCCAAGCCATATTGAAGGATTTAATTCTACGACTGCATGCAGATGAGGATCAAGAAGCAATCAAAGCGGAATTCAAGGAGCATTTTGGCAATGTCAGTGCCTTTGAAATTTCGGTAATGGAGCGTCGCTTGATGAATCAAGAAGGAATTGAAGCCGAAGAAATCATGCGTTTATGTAACGTGCATGCTTCTTTGTTCAGCGGTTCGATTGAGTCGGTGTATGCACAAAGTGAAGAGCATGAGAAGCCAGGACATCCGGTACGCGTCTTGAAGCAAGAAAACTTGGCTTTAGAGAGTGCACTCGATCGGATTGAGAAGCTACTAACGGTCTACTTGGAAGAGCCTGATGCAGAACTCAAAAAAGGGCTGCTGCATCAATTGAGTTTATTATGGGAAATCGACCATCACTATGCGCGAAAAGAATACTCTTTCTTTCCCATCATGGAAAGGTACGGTATGACTGCTCCGCCAAAAGTCATGTGGGGTGTGGATGATGAGATTCGTCTCCTCATTAAGGAATTCCGTCAGTTGGTTGAAACGGATGAGCTAATGGAGGCAGATGCACTTTTCTCCAAAATGCGCTATGAAATCGAGGAAATGATTGTCAAGGAAGAAGAAATTTTGCTGCCGATGATTATGCCCTTCTTTAATGAAGACGACTGGCTAGCAATTGCTAACGAATCCGATGAAATCGGCTATTGCATCATTAAACCGGAAGAAAAATGGATCCCTAAACGGGAAGTATTCGAAGCAACTGAACAAACCACTGCTACTCCAGAAGGAAATATTGCCTTTTCTACCGGTTATTTGACGCATAAAGAGTTGGAAAAAATGCTGAATTCGCAACCACTGGAACTAACCTTCATTGATGCCAACGATATTGTCAAATACTACAATGACGGTCCGGGTCGTAAGTTATTCCCTCGCACCAAAAATGCAATCGGCCGCGAAGTGTATAATTGCCATCCCCCTAAAAGCCAACCAATCGTGCGCAAGTTGATTGCTGACTTCAAATCCGGTGCCAAAGACAAGGAATCACTCTGGTTCCGGGCACGCGGTACCTTCTTGATGGTGACGTATATGGCTATTCGAGATGATGACGGCACCTATATGGGAACGTTTGAGTATGTCCAAGAGATTGATGATATCGTGAATCTGGATGATGAGAAGAAGACAATTGAGTAAACTTTTGAGCGGCAAGAGAAATCTTGTCGCCTTTTTTATTTACTTTCCCCCTGTTTTGTTATACTTTGATTTGTCAATTTAAGCTAGACAAAGTAGATTCATCTAGGTAACTCAAAAATACTTCCAGTGGCGTCTGGTATGCCAAGGATTTTCGTGGGATGTTATTTCGCTTGTTCGCAACCGATGAAACAAAGGCTTGATCCACTTGGTTGAAGTCCATTTCTTTTGGCAACCCATCTTTTCGCAGTAAACCGTTTGAATTTTCATTCAGGGCCCGCTGCGAAGGCGTTCCGGGATCAGCGAAATAAATAGCGATGTCATGTTGGTTGCTTAGGGTTTTCCAATTGGAAAATTCTTTCCCACAATCAAAGGTGATGGACTT
>NZ_JARBEA010000069.1 GCF_028863945.1 Jeotgalibaca caeni
TCTTTGGCGGAATTACATTTTGAGTGTACCACGAATGGCTTATTTATTTGTCTAGCTTAATTTTACAATCGACGTTTACAAAAAATAATTAATAATTCTGATCTTTATTTTTAGAAACTCCTAAAAGCAACCTTCTTATAATATTCCACCTTTCTTTTTATTATCCTAATTTTCTTGCATTCTCCACCCCCTCTTAGTTTGTCCAAATTTTCTAAGAAAGTTTGGAATTAGATCATTTTAATGTTAAATCTTTTTTCTATTACATTTTAACATTAACAAATTAAATGTAAACACTTTTATCGATTAAAATAAATACTTTTAAAAAAATAAGTTATATAGTATAATAATTAAAAGTAGCCTAAAAGGAACGATAAAACATGAATAAACACGAAGAAATCACAAATATTATTAAAAAGAGAATATACGACAAAACTTACCCTTCAGGAACTTTGATTCCACAGCAAGATGTCCTGGCAAGAGAATTTAAAGTAAGCCGTCCAACGATAAAAAAAGCTGTGGACAGTTTAATTGCCTTGGGGCTATTAAGCAGTCAAAGAGGGATTGGAACCCGGGTTTTGAGCCACGATATTTCTTATAAAACAAATGAATATCCAGCAGATATCCATAAAGGACTAACTTATTTACTAGGAGAAGGAAGAATTACGTGTATCATAATTAATTTTAGTTTGGAATTTCCAGACGATCATTTGCAAAAAGCATTGCAGCTCTCCTCGAGCAGTCCTGTTTACAATATTATCCGCTTAAGAAAAATTGATAATAAACCTTATGCGATTGAACATACATTTATGCCCGTCGAATTAGTGCCTAACCTTTCAGAGGATGTCCTTTATCATTCTATTTATCAATATATCCAAGAAACACTTGAATTAGAATTCAGTGGAGCTTATCGGAATATTCATGCCGATAAACCTTCAGAGCTTGATCAGGAATATCTAGAATGCAGCTTTGATGATCCAGTATTAGAAGTAGAGCAAGTCGTTTACTTGAAAAAAGGTGCTCCTGTAGAATATTCAAGAAGTAGACACAAATATAATAATAGTAGTTATTCTCTGTATGACCCTTTCCTAAGAAAACAATACAATAACGAGCAACGTGGTGTTGCAATTGAATCGAATGAATAATCTCAATAAGATATTGGAAAAAGGCATTAAATTATAACATTTAAAATCTGAGACTATAGATTCTAGTTACATGGTTTGTTTCTTTATAGTTCCTGCGACAAGTTCTATTTGTTTTTCTCTAATTAAGTTTGTCTCGGTCTCTTTAATACAGTTAAGTCTTTTGCTACATAACTCTTATAGATTCATACTTTATGGGGCTGGGAAAAAAACTCCCAGCCCCTTGTCTATACTCGAATAATACAGCATAAATGTGCTCAAAGAGACAGCCCCGACTTCTACTTCGTCATGTCTGTAGTAGCATTTACTACGTACAGACATGATACGATTTAGTAAGTGCTCAGAGTGCGTCTTTTTATGATCAGATGGTCTAGAATTCGCTCCAGTTATCATTAGCTCTTGTTGCTTTAGCAACTTATGGATAGGCTAAACGCCTTTTTTCCCACTCTCTACAAAAGTATCTTAGAAACCTTTTAAAAAAGTGCCTTTTTTATAGCTACTAAATATAAATGATGCCCATAATCATTCGGATGGTTCAAATTATTTAGCAATAAACTTTCAATTTTTTTCCCAGCTTTTAATTCCTTTTGCCATTCTTTTTGGACATCCACAACTGTTATCCGTTTCATTGGCTGAAAAGACCGTATAACTTCAGCATATTGTTCTATATTTTCGCTGGTATATACCCACCGGGGATTTGGCAAACATGAAGTAAACAATAAAATATCTGCATCTGTTTTTTCTCTTATTTCCTGAATCATAGTACTTATGTTTTCTCGAAATTCTTCTATTGATATGGCATTGGTTCCATCCACTTGTCGGGTTTGGTCGTTCATTCCATAGGCTATTGAAACTAAATCAGGCTGCTCTTGAATTACTGCCTTTTCCACTCTTTGTAAAGCACCTCTTGTTGACTCTCCAGGATGAGCATGATTCACAATCTCTAGATGAGCTTTAGGGAATTGTCTCTTTATCCACTCCCAAAAAAGAAAAGGATATGCTTTATCAGATGCGGATGCTTCATACCCTGCACTAATACTATCTCCAAATACGACATATTTTCCCTTTTCTTTATTATCAATTTTTTGGAATAATTGTGATAAAGAAAATTTGTTTATTTTCCCCCTACTCTCTTCTATCTCCTCAAATTCCTTATACGTGTAACGAACCACACACGTATAGGGTTGATTTGAATAATTATTATAGAGTATGTGATTAAATGACTCCTTCCCATATAAAGGATGAGTGGACCAGTCTGGTATTCGGCTATTTTTCGTTCTTCGAATCCTACTTGTTTCTTCATCATAGAGGTAATCTCTCCCAGCTTGAAAAGAACTATTTTCTCCATAGAGATGAATCCGAAGTTTAATTGGTTGTTCGGGAATAAAACGAAGTTTTTGCCACTTCGTTTCCTCAAATAGAACGGGCTCCTCTATTACTTGTATTACCATGTAATCTCTACCACTCCTGTCACATTTTCCATCACTACTTTATCTTTTAAAAATTTTGTCCATTCATCTGCTTTTTGACCGTTCAACTGCAACGCGACTCTTTGTTCTTTAATTGCTTCAACTGGTGGATAAATTGTTAGCTTTGCATTCTTGAGATTATTTACTTTTAATCTCCTGTTAGTTTGCATATGTTTCATTGGAACAGGAGAAGCTTCTCTACAAATGACTCCATTACAGTTTTCTTGATCAACAAAAACACGGCATTCATTGTAGAAAGTACGGTCTAATGAATAAGAACCTTTGGAATTTCTGTTAGATGTAGTTTCACCAATCAATAATGGAATTCCCTCCGGAAAACGGAATACAAATTGCACGGCTGTATTTTTTTTGCTACCTACAAATCGAAACCCATTATCTTTTCGAGTTAAAAATAACAAAGCAGATGAATCACTTATCTCTGTTTTAGACTGTAAAAGCGTGTATCCAAAATCCTGTAAAAGATATCTCATTAAAACCGTACTATCCATGAATTCTTTTGTTTGCTGAATAGGAAGATTGGTTACATTTGCTTCTTGATAAGGAAGAGACCCCCTTACCCATGCCACCTCTCCGCCATTCCATTCAGGATTTGAACGATGTAAAGCAAATACGCGATTTTTTTCTCCCTGTGCTACTGTTGCATGTACTGTGGTATGATGATCTCCTTCATTTTGCAATATTTCTGAAATTGGTCCGTCCGAAATTTTCGAATAATGTATGATTTTTAAATATCGCTCATCCTTTGTCAGGATTTTATCTGTCTCAAAATCTTCAATGTGAAGGGCTAGTTCCCCCTCCAAACCTACTTCATGCTTTAGATTCAGTAACCGGAGCAGTTCTTCATTTTGAACTGGTCCATATAAAAGAACTTTCCCACCTTGCTGTACATGTTGGATCAGTTTTTTTGCTTTTTCTGCTTGCAGCCAGAACGTAGAGGCTACGAGAATCGTGTTATCCCAATTAATGAAATCACTTTCCATCCAGTTCCCGCTACTAATGACGGTATTCATCGGCAATCCTTCGTTAATGGCATTCCGCATGAACCAATCATGAAAAAAAACCGCAGAGGTGTTGCTTTCATCTTGTTCAATGATCTCATGAAGCTCATCAAAAGGATAAATCCAAGTGAGTAATCCCGGTTGATTTGGAAAATTCTGCAAAGCCCTACGCAAATGAGGAAAAACTTCTTCTGCAACTTCCTCATCCAACACCCCTTTTTCAGTATCAATAGTCAGTAATTCAATGATGCCAGGAGGTTCTAATTCTCCATTTTTGCCTATTCTCGCTGCACTAAGAGGACAGTAGATATCATGCGGCTCTCTATCATACAGATCTTTCCAAGGATTTTGCCAGAACCAAGGATCATTTGGATAATACCGGAATGGATAAGTTTCTCCCGGAAGCTCTGCAATACGAGACATATACCCTACCATTTCCAGTCCAAAATCATAGTTCAACGCTCCCCAAGGAGAATTTGGTGGTGGCAGTTCTACATACTTCTTCTCATATAATTTTTTCAAAGAAATAAAATCTTTCGCTAAATCCATTCCTGTTCCAAAATTTGTACCTCTTAATTCCGTTGGATAATCAGGACACTCGCGTTTAAAATGTTCCCAGAAAGACATAACTTTTTCTGAAAGTTCTTTATAATTCGCCAATGGCATGTTTTTTCCATCATAGTTTGCACCAAGATAAGTCCAAGGGAAATAAGATAAAGCGAAGCCATTTGAAAACCAGATGTAATCAAACCCGATCTCGGGCAAAAAGCTAGAGCATTGCTTCCCCAGAAACTCTCCAAATGGTGTCCTTTTTGGAATTCCTTCTGGATAAGCCGCATATGAAAAATTATCTTCTTTTAACTGAGACCAAGTACACACTACAGTATAATCAGCTTTTAACCCAATAAACTGCCCACCTAATTCAGCGTGATTGATTTCAGGGTGAGTTTTATATTTAAAATCTGAATAAGCAAATTCCGGACCCGCGTCAAACGTTGCTCCCACTTTAACGTCCAATTTATAAAAATTTTCACCAACTTCTTTGAATGTTTGGACAATTCGTCGTAAGTCACGATAAGTAATAATGGCAGGATTTTCAGTATAAAGAATTGCTGTTCGTGGATCATCTTCTTGAATGTGACTGAATGTCCACTCATTTGCAAATCCAATATATCTTGCCCATTCGATTTCTGAATCCAAATTCCCATCCCAAACTAGAATTTCACTACCATCTGATACCCAAAGTAAAATAGAAACAGATTCCGAGATTCCAATTAAAGGCAGCCATTGACGAAACGCTTCTCTACAAACTTCCTCTATTGCAGATTGCTCCATGCTATAAAATGGTTTTAGACTCATTTCGAGTGTAACACGTTTTAATTGTTTGTCTTTTTTAGTTTTCATCTTTATCCCTCTTTTCTTCATCAATTAATACTTATTACACTTGCACAACTTCTATCCCCATAATTTTCCCTATTCTTTTTATATCTTTGGCTACGTGTCCTACTCCTAAAGCAAGATGATGAGTTGGACCTGCCATACTCCACCTTTCAACAAATTCAGCAGCACCGCAGCTAAATTTACATCGTGTATTTGTGTTTCCGGTTTTTGGAATATCTCCAGGAAGGGACTCCCCTTCTGCAACAATCATTTTATAAGTCCCGTCATACTTTTGAGAAATACTCAATATTGTGATGGGTCCATTTTTTATACTAAACTCAACCCCAATTCCTGAGCCAGCTTTCCCATGGAATAAATCCAGTCCGCGCATGATTGGTTTTCCTTGGCTGATATTAATGTTGTGAGGGCCATCATGTCCTACCAAGACAATGTCATCTTTAAAGTCACAAGGATGAAGCTCTGCAAATGATCCGCCAGCTTCCAGTCGATCCATTATCAGCATAGCAGCACATGTCTTTAAATCCGCTTCGCCAGCTAGCGGTACTCCTTTCCCAGTTAAGAGTGAGTTCCCAAGAACCATGCTTGCACCTAATTTTTCAAATGAACTTTCGTGTTCCCCTCGATAGAAATATGCCAGCCCACTAAGATTATTTTGTTCAATTAACTTATCAAGTCCTACCGCAACCTTAGCCGAATAATATAAATCTTCTTCTTTAATTGGCTTAGTGATTGGATCAATAAATGGGTCGGCTATCTCAAACGTCTGATTAATTTCCTCTATTTTTTTCTCTACTTCTTTATCATCAACTTCATTCACTATTATCTCTAAATCATCCATCTCTAACATTTGAATATGCGAATCAAAGAAGGCAGTGAACATAGTAGGGTCAGAATGCAAATCATACATACCTTCATATGTATGACCTAAATAGCCAATCTTTGTATATTTGAATGCTCTCCTTGCGTTAGCAACTCGGCACCACGATTTCAACTCTTCCCTTACTCGCTTATCATTATTTAGTGTTCCTACGATATATCCAGCAGCTGGCTTGCCGAATCTTTCTAATACCCCTCCTATTTCCGGTAAAGCAACAATATTGTCGTTTACAAGTTGCATGTACGTTGTCGTTCTAGTGTAATCTAACTTTTCTAAAGGCTGTAATGCTATTAAAATAGTCGGAACGTTCAAATTATGTACTAATGTAGCAGCCAAAGAAGATGTGACATAGGTAGTTAAATTCACGAAAAGCAAATCAATATCATTTTTTTTAAGTTTTTCTACACTTTTGAAAGCGTGCTCAATATTATCAACAAAACCGCCTGATATAACAGTGACCTTCTCTTGTTGAAGCAATGCTTCAATTCGCCTCCCATTCTCTATTAATTCTTCTTTCAAACCTTCAAATTGATGCCAATAAGGCTCATGTCCCAATGAAACAATTCCAATTTTTGCTGTTTTTCGAATCACAATCAAAACCCTCTCGCTATATATAATTTGTAACTGTTTTCATTATAAGGTATTTCTTTTGTCTACTATATGAATCATTCTATAAATATTTGAGTTTTTCTATGATTAAGTTATAATTGTTCTAGAGGTGATGTAAATGTTGGAACCTATTTCGGTTTATTTCGAGGAATGTGGCGAAAATTGGTTTGTTACCGAAACCATTGCTTCTTCCCACATTTTATTGATGATGACACATGGTGAAATTATTTATACATTAAACAGAGAAACTTTCCATCTAAAAAAGAATGATGTATTATTTATTCCTAAAGGAATAATCCGAAAAGCAAAGAGTATTACTCCTCACACTTGGAATGTCGTTCATTTTCAATACCAGGGAGAAGGAGAAGCGTTACCTCTATTGCAGAAGGACGAAGCTTTTTTAGTGCACTTTCATCAAAATGAATATTTAAAACAACGATTTTCCTTGTTGATTCAGCATTGGTTACGGAAACCAAAATTCGCATCTACAATGCATCATAGTATCCTACTTGAAATTCTTACCATTATAAACGAAGAAAAAGAAACAGGTAGAGCATATGACAAAGCGTCTGTTCTTGCTGCTCAAATTCAAGACTATATTGTTCACCATTATCGAGAGAATGTTACTTTGGAAGAGTTAGCCGAATTAGTTGATCGAACACCTAACTATATTAGCTCTGTTTTCAAAAAAACCACAGGCCAATCCATTTCTGCTTATAAACAACAAATCAAGATACTTGCCGCGTGCGACCTATTAAGCAAATCACAGATGAATGTAGGCGAAGTATCGTCTTATCTAGGTTTTTGTGAACAATCTTATTTTAATAAAATATTTAAAAAAGTAACAGGCACTCTTCCTTCAACTTATCTAGAAGAAAGAATAAGAGTATGGCGATAAGGTTTCTAATCGTTCTATTCCATATAAACATACTGGGAAAAAACTAGCCTCAAATAAAAAAATCGTAATGAAATAATCAAAATTCTGATTGTTTCATTGCGATTTTTATTTTTCACTGAATTTTTGTAAAAAACTTCCGCTTTTCTTCTAGCCTCAAGGGCTAGTTTTGTAAGATTCATGCTCATAAGCATGATCCCGATGTCATTATGAACGGCTTGCTTGCCTCTGACATGGGTTCTGCGCATGCTAAATACACCTTTCATACGACCAAAAACAGTTTCTACGTCAATTTTTCGTTGAGCGTAGATGGCTTTACCACGATCGCTTTCAAGGTTCTCTTTTGCATGTTGCTTGAAGTATTCCCAGTTATAGTTGACCGCTGTCTGGCGCTGGGCACCTTTCGGTGTCTTGGCTAATTGCTTGCGTGTCTCGTCCTGTTGTTCCACATCAGCCCTGTATACTTTAAATTGTCTGCGGAAACCATTCTTATCATTTCGCGTACGATAATGTGAGAAACTAAAACGGACGCCATCTAAATCCGTATAAGCATCTTCAATCTCGTCATAATCCCAGTTGGCGCGGTGTTTAGGATTCGAACGATAGGCTTTACTGTTCTCTTTATGATACATACCGTATGGGATGAGCGGTACTTTCTGAAAGGTATCTAGAACCGCCTCGTAATTTTCTTCACTGCCATAGCCGGCGTCTGCGGCAATATATTTAAATAAATCTAACGTTTGAATGGATTCTAAAAAAGGGATAAACGTGCGTGTATCCGTCGGATTTGAAAAAATATCATAGGCAATGACAAACTGATTGCTCGATGCGACTTGAAGATTATATCCCGGTTTTAACTCGCGGTTCTTCATCGGATCTTCTTTCATACACATGAACGTTGCGTCTGTATCTGTTTTTGAGAAACTGTTGCGGCCTTCAAATGTGGCGTTTGCTTCTTCATAGCGTTGCTTACGCGGCAAGAAATCTTTTTCGCATTTATTCCGATGTTTCTTGAGGATGCGACGACGTCGCTTCTGTTCCGAACCACCTTTGGGAATCACTTTTTCTTCTGTAATCGCAGCTTCAACGGCCACAAGTTCTTTGTCCAGGGAAACGATTATTTCTTCAATGCCTTCCGACGTTTTTAATGTCTCTTCCGATAAAGCGAGGTTTACTTTTGCCTGGATGAGTTCATCATACAATTCCGAAACGTTGTCATTGAGTTTTGCTTCATAGCGTTCGATTGCTTTCTTCCAAGTGAAACTATAAATATTTGCATCGGCTTGTATCTTTGTACCATCGATATAGAGAGCGTCTTCATGAATCAAGCCGTTGTCACTCAAGAGTGTCGTAAAAAGAATGAAGGCATACTTGATGAGTTTTGATGCGTGCTCGCTCGAACGGAAATTATTGATTGTCTTGTAGCTAACAGAAGTATCGCCCGTTAACCACTTCATAGGAATGGATTCTTCATTCATCCGTTCCATTTTGCGTCCAGAAAAGGTTGTGCGACTATAGGCAAACAAACACATCTTTAAAAGCATGGCGGGATGAAAGGCAGGTCGTCCCGTATGAGACGTCTCTTCAAGGAGAAATTCCGAAGGAATAGAATCCACAAAACGGCTAATGAGACGTGCTTCATGATCATTCGGGATTGTAAAATCCAATTGTAGTGTTAAGGCCGTTTCCATTGTGTTATAATTCTGATACATAGTGAGTCACTCCTTTGGTTTTTGGTCGTACTTAAATTATAAGGTATTTGGCTCACTGTGTCTTTTAAAACGATAAAAATCCCCAACTCTTTCATTTTGAAGGAGTTGGGGATTTTATTTATTCAGAGACTGAGTTTTTTCCCAGCCCCTTGCTCTTCGGCTGAAAGCCTTTATTGTCGGCCTAGGCCTGAAAGGCCTACTGAAAAGTCTCCCTCCTGCACTACATTCACGCGTTGATTCTAAAGAATCTCTTATTTTTTCTTATTCTTTTCTCCGGTGAATGGATCAAACTCTTCAAAGAGTGTCAATTGATCACTCATATAATCATCTTTCAGCTGATCTCGAATATACTGTTGAATCTGTTTTTTATTCCGACCCACGGTATTCACAAAGTACCTGCGGTACCAGAACTTCCGATTGCCATACCGATATTTCAAATTGGCGTGCCGATCGAATATCATTAAGCTGCTTTTACCTTTCAAATAACCCATGAATTGGGAAACACTCAGCTTGGACGGGATACTGACCAACAGGTGGATATAATCCCGACAATCGTTTGCTTCATGGATTTCGACACCTTTTCGCTCGCAAAGTTCACGAATAATCTGACCAATCCTTTGACGGTACTCTCCATAAATGATTTGTCTTCTATATTTTGGGGCAAAAACAACGTGATACTTATATCTCCATTTGGTGTGTGCTAAACTATTCTTGTCCTGCATGGGACGACCTCCTTTTATTGTGAATGTGGCGGTCGGGAAACCAGCCATATTCACAATAAAAGGAGATTTTTTTGCCCCACGCTGGAAGCGCTTTGGAACCCCCGGTGTAGCCAGGGTTTTTCGAAAAACATAAAAATACCTGTAGATAGGAGACTCTTTTTTACAAGTGTCCTATCTACAGGTACCATTTTAATCGATTTTTTTTATTTGTAACCTTTTATGCATTTTTTTCTGCTATCCATACCGAGTATTCCAAACATCGGCAGATTCAGTATGAAATGTTTTTTTATTTTACTTCATTAGCTAAAATGATTGAACCAGTTATTCCTGCATTATCTCCTAACCCTGGCTTTACCAGGTAATTATCTAATTCAGGAATAGGAACATAATTTGCTAATAAGGAAGAGAATTGTTTTTTTACTTTTTCCAGCATACCGGGTGCGTTCATGACCCCTCCGCCTAATACAATACGTTCAGGACGAAGAATAACTGTATAAGCTACTAGAGCTTGCCCAATATAATAGGACATAAATCCCCATACTTCATGATCTACATCAACATCTTTTCCAGCTCTCCCTAAACGACCATTTATGGACGGTCCGGCAGCCATTCCTTCTAAACAGTTTCCATGATACGGACAGAATCCTTCATATCCATCTTTATCATGTGGGCGAACTAACAGATGGCCCATTTCAGGATGGCCAATTCCAGCTAATAATTCCCCATTAACAATCGCTCCAGCACCAATTCCTGTTCCGATTGTGATATACATTGTATTTTTAAGTCCTTTTGCCGCTCCAAGTTTTGACTCTCCTAATGCAGCAGCATTCACATCTGTGGTCCACCCGATTGGAATAGAATATCTCTCCTTCATTGCTCCTAGAAAGTTAAAATTTTTCCAAGGTATTTTGGGAGTAGAAAGGATATAACCATATGTATCAGAAGATTCATTGATATCAATCGGACCAAACGATCCAATTCCAATACTTGCTAGACTATATTGATCAAAAAAGTTGAAAACACTTCTTAATGTTTCTTCTGGAGTTGTTGTTGGAAAAGAAACGCGCTCGATTATCTCATTTTTTTCATTTCCTATTGCACAAACAAATTTTGTGCCTCCTGCTTCGATTGCTCCTACTAACAAATTAAGTCTCCTATTCTTCTAAATAATTTTTATTTCTTCTAACATTTAAAACTTTTTTATATCATTATAGTATGTTCTATTAAAGTTCTCAATGAGAGTGTAAAATATTTTGTGTAAATAGAAAAAAGGAAGTCCCTTCTGTAGAATAGAGTTACCACAACACATTCACAGAAAAGAGGACTTCCATATGAACGATTTTACTACAGAAATTCTAAA
>NZ_JARBEA010000007.1 GCF_028863945.1 Jeotgalibaca caeni
TTTAAAAAATCAGATGGAACCCAAGGGGTTCCTGCGCCCAAAAATAGGGCTCAAACCCGAAGTTGCCTGATGTGAACCCAAA
This sequence comes from Jeotgalibaca caeni, assembly GCF_028863945.1. GTDB lineage: Bacteria > Bacillota > Bacilli > Lactobacillales > Aerococcaceae > Jeotgalibaca > Jeotgalibaca caeni. The sequence continues at coordinate 83 of NZ_JARBEA010000007.1, forward strand.
ATATCTGGTCGATTTAGTAAAATCAATGTGATACAAAAAAATCGGAATGCTTAAACGTTAAAAAAGACATTTTTCAAGAAGATTTCAGGAGTATGAATAATTCAGGATGATTTATCTGTAAATTGCGGAAATCACCGTGACTTTTTTATCTTTTTCTTCTATACTTGTGATAAGCAAGTTTCAAGTTAGCAAGAAGTGAAGCCGACTGAACTAGGAGGTAGTCTCGTGAGATTTACGCATACAACCGATGATTCCATTCACGCAACAAATATAACAACCATCAAAAACGAATATACCGAAACAGAATTACTAAAGAAAAAAATGAAACAAGATATCGACAAGAAAACGAAGCGTCGAATGTTTACCCTGGTTGCTATAGGAGCGCTTGTTCTTATTCCTATGGGTAAACAAGTGGTGGATAACGTTACAGAGATTCAAGCGATGGATTCAAAGATTGAAACGGCAAAGGCAGAAAAGAAAGAGCTGGCAGCTGAAAATCAAAATTTAGAAGTTACAGTAGGCTTGTTGCAAGATGATGATTACATCGCTAAATTAGCCCGCAGTCGCTACTACCTCAGCAAGAGTGGAGAAATAATCTTCAGTTTACCAGAGGATAACAGCAGTAGAACAGCAGAGGAATAACATGAAAACGCCAGAATTAAAGATTTCTAGCTGTATTTAATTTTTATACCATGCTATAATTAGCATACAAAATTTAAGGAGGAAGACTTTTTTTATGTCAATTGAGGTTGGTAGCATTGTATCAGGAAAAGTAACAGGTATAACAAATTTTGGAGCATTTATTGATTTAGGTGATAAAAAGACAGGACTTGTTCATATCAGTGAAATTTCAGATCGTTATATTAAAGATATTAGCGAAGTCCTGAGTGTTGGTGATGAAGTTAAAGTAAAAATATTATCTATTGCAGATGATGGGAAGATTGGATTATCGATTCGCAAAGCGCAAGAGAACTCCGAAAAAGATTCCCGACCTCAACGTGATTATAAACCAAGTCCCCGCAGCGCTGCTCCACGCGAGTCAGCACCTGCCTACAAGAGCAGAGAGTACCATCCTGCGCACAAACAAGAAACAAAAAAAGAATCCTTTGATTCATTAATGAGCTCGTTCTTAAAAGAGAGTGACGACCGCTTAACTTCATTAAAACGCAATACTGAAGGAAAACGCGGCGGCCGTGGCGGACGACGCAGTTAATTCACTACGATAAGAAGAAGAGGTTGAACGATAGAGGCATAGGCCGACTTGTTCTGCCTCTTTTTTATTCAACTGGGGGAAAAGGATATGGAGGAAATTGTAAACCAAGTAATCAAAACGTTTCAACAAACCAATGATTGGGCAAGGGATGATGTTGTCCTCCTTGCGTTATCTGGTGGTGTTGATTCAATGGCTTTGCTTGATTTGTTTTTGCAATTAACTCCTGAAGAACGACCACAAATTATTGCTTTACATGTGCATCATCATTTGCGGGAGGAAGCCAATTTAGACTGTCAGTTTGTGGAGGAGTACTGCTCCACACGAGACGTCCCGTTCGTTGTGAAGCACTGGGAACCGGACATCCATCCAGCTACCAATATCGAATCAGCAGCTCGGCAGTTTCGGTATGCTTTTTTTGCTGAACAAATGGAAGCATTGGATGCAAAGGTATTGGTAACGGCCCATCATGCGGACGATCAGATGGAAACCATCTTGATGCGGTTGACCAGAGGCAGTACCTTAGAAGGGTATGCAGGAATTCAAAAGAAACGGCCCTTTCATACCGGTGTATTGATTCGCCCGCTGCTGCATCTTGAAAAAGAGTCTTTGTACACGTACTGTGAGAAACGAGACGTGCCTTTTCGAGAAGACCATACAAACCAAGAAATGACGTACACAAGGAACCGATTTAGACAAAATCTCTTGCCTCCTATAAAAAGTGAGAACAGGCAAGCCTCCAAGCACTTTCAAGAGTTCTCCGAAGACTTGAATGACTTGCTAGAAGTAGCGATGCCGGTAATAGAAGCGGCATATCATCGCTCCTTTACTGGCTCGGTTGGCAAGTGGACCTTAGCGATTTCTACCTTCCAAGAGGAAACAGAAGTGGTGCAACGATTCGTCCTAGGATATTTTTTGCAACAGATATGGCAACGAGAGGGTGTTTCCTTTCAACGCAGTCATATAAGGGAATTGCAGCACTTGATTAAAAGTTCATCCCCTCAAAGTGAACTAGTATTTGCCGGGGGTATCGTACGGAAACGGTACGATAAACTCTTCTTTTTACCGAAAAAGAGGGCCCAACAAACAAAACTTGACTTTGAACAAGAACTCACACAAAATGAATGGTTAGAATTGCCATTTAATGGTAAAATAGGCTTGTTTTCAATAAATGATAAGAACGTGGAAAATAGTGCGCATCACAAAGAAGCGTATTATATAAGAATGACCCCTTCCCAGCTGCCCCTATCCATTCGGAAGTGGCGAGCAGGAGACCGGATTTCACTGAATCGAAAAGCTTCTTTCACAAAGAAAGTATCCCGACTCTTCATAGACCGGAAGCTGCCGCAAGAAGTCCGCGACCAGACCTTGGTGTTAGAAGATGCGACGGGAACCATTTTGTGGGTAGTAGGAGTCGCTCCGTCTGTTCATTTGGCGAGAGCAGAAGAAACAATAATTGAAGCAGAAAAAAACAATAAATCGAGCTACCTGTTACTACGAGGTAGTGAAGATCAATGAGGTGACGAAATGATCCATCCAGATATTAAAGAAGTATTGTATTCAGAAGAAGAAATTCGTGAAGTAACCAAGAAGCTAGGCCAAGAATTGAAAGAAGAGTACAAAGACAAGTATCCATTAGTGATTTGTGTCTTAAAAGGTGCAGTTATGTTTATGACCGACTTGTCTCGCGCAATGGATTGCGACTTGGAACTAGATTTCATGGATGTCAGCAGCTATGGAGAAGACATTGAATCAAGCGGAGATGTAAAAATCATTAAAGACCTAGACACGTCTGTTGAAGGGCGAGACCTTTTGATTGTTGAGGACATTATTGATACAGGGCGTACGCTTAGCTATTTGATTGATATTTTCCATTATCGAAAAGCAAAATCCATCAAAATTGTAACGCTGATGGATAAAAAAGAACGTCGTGCAGTCGATTTAGAAGCTGATTATGTAGGAATTCACGTACCAAATGAATTCGTAGTTGGTTATGGATTGGACTATATCGAAAAGTACCGCAACTTGCCGTACATTGGGGTTTTAAAAGAAGAGATTTATAAGCATAACAGTTAGTAAAAATTGGTCAAATATGGTATCATTGTCAAGATATTAAAAAAACAAACATCCAATGTGAAGGAAATGGAAGATAGAAGCCGAAATGGTTGAATATCTGACAGGAGGGTCAAATGAAAAAAAATAATTTTCTTAAAAGCAGTGGCTTTTGGATTCTTGTCTTCCTTGCTGTCATCGCTGTAGTTACCATGATGACGCGTGGGGTTGGAAACCAATCTAGTCAAACCATCTCTACTACCGAATTCATTGAAGCGTTAGATAATGATGAAGTAGCCGAGTTTACCATGCAGCCTGGCGCAGGCGTATGGGAAATCGTCGGAGAGTATCAAGAAGAGCGGACCATTGAAAGTGAGTCTAAAACGAACGACTTATTATTGTTCGATGATCAAAACTTAACTACGAAGTCCTTCCGTTCAAGAGTATTGCCAAATGACTCTACACTTGCTCAAATCGGTGAGATATCAGAAGAATCCAATACAAAAGTAACGATTCTTGAACAAGACCAATCCGGTGCATGGGTTAGCTTGTTATTCACAGTCTTACCTCTTGTCATTTTTGTATTCTTCATGTATATGATGATGGGACAAGGCGGCGGCCAAAGTGGTGGCGGAAGAAATGTAATGAACTTCGGTAAGACCAAGTCCGAAGATGTATCGAAGAAGAATGTAAAAGTGCGTTTCTCTGATGTTGCAGGCGCAGAAGAAGAGAAACAAGAGTTAGTTGAAGTTGTAGAGTTCTTAAAAGATCCTCGTCGCTTTACTGCTTTAGGCGCACGGATTCCAGCGGGTGTTCTTTTAGAAGGACCTCCAGGAACCGGTAAAACCTTGCTAGCGAAAGCGGTAGCTGGTGAAGCTGGAGTACCATTCTTCTCTATCTCTGGTTCTGAGTTCGTCGAAATGTTCGTCGGAGTCGGAGCAAGTCGTGTACGTGACTTGTTTGAAAATGCGAAGAAGAGCGCTCCTGCTATTATCTTTATTGATGAGATTGATGCAGTAGGTCGTCAACGTGGTGCTGGTATGGGCGGCGGACACGATGAGCGTGAACAAACATTGAACCAATTATTGGTTGAAATGGATGGTTTCTCCGGTAACGAAGGAATTATCGTCATTGCTGCTACGAACCGTTCAGATGTATTAGACCCAGCGTTGTTGCGTCCAGGTCGTTTTGACCGCCAAATTTTGGTGGGTCGTCCTGACGTAAAAGGCCGTGAAGCAATTCTGAAAGTACATGCGCGGAACAAACCGTTAGCGACAGATGTAGATCTAAAAGTAGTTGCTCAACAAACACCAGGTTTCTCTGGTGCTGATTTGGAAAACTTACTGAACGAGGCTGCGTTGGTAGCTGCTCGTCGTGACAAAACCAAAATCGATGCATTAGATATCGACGAAGCTCATGACCGTGTAATCGCCGGACCTGCGAAGAAAGATAAAGCCATCAGCAAGAAAGAACGCGAAATGGTTGCTTATCACGAAGCTGGACATACGGTGGTTGGGATGGTCTTAAGTGATGCGCGTACTGTGCATAAAGTTACTATTGTCCCACGTGGACGTGCTGGCGGATATGCCATCATGTTACCGAAAGAAGACCGCTTCTTGATGACCAAGGAAGAAATGTTCGAACAAGTAGTTGGTTTGCTGGGTGGACGTGTAGCAGAAGAAATCGTCTTTAACGTTCAAACGACAGGAGCAAGTAATGACTTTGAACAAGCAACTGCTCTGGTTCGTAGCATGGTAACAGAATACGGAATGAGTGAACAACTAGGAACGGTACAGTATGAAGGAAACCGCCAAGTGTTCCTTGGACGAGATTACGGTAATACGCGTGCTTATTCAGAAAATATCGCTTATCAAATTGATTCAGAAGTACGTTCGATTATGAGTGCTGCTCATGATAAAGCACACCAAATTATTGAAGAACGCCGTGCTGAATTAAACCTAATTGCAGAAAAATTACTTGAAATTGAAACACTGGATGAGAAAACGATCAAGAGTCTTTTCGAAACTGGTAGAATGCCAGCCGAAAATGCAACAGAACAAGACGAATATCCAAGTGAAAAAGCTGCTTCTTTTGAAGATGCAAAACGTGCATTGGAGAAAAAGGAAGCTGAAAAAGTTCAACGAGACAAACGTGATCACGAAGAAGGAGAAGACTTTGCTTCTGGCGGAGACTCTTCCAACCGAGATGACGATGAAAAGACAAACGATTCTTATTCTTCATTATTTGATGATGAGGATGACGAATTTCCTCCTAGATAAGAGGCAGAGAGTAGAGGCCGGGACATAGCTCCCGCCTCTTTTCTGTTTCAAAGGAAGAGAAAATGTGAATTGTTTGGATTTAACGAAAGCTATAGTAAAATGAAGATGTGAATAAAGCAGAGAACCTTTTGGGAGGATATAGAATGTCAGATTATTTAGTAAAAGGATTAGCCTTCGGTGGACAATTTCGAGTATACGCCGTGGATGCAACACAAACTGTTTCAGAGGCACAAAGACGCCATGATACTTGGAATACCGCATCAGCCGCGTTAGGCAGAATGATGGTAGGTTCGCTTTTAATTGCTACTACCGGATTAAAAGACGAACAAAAAATGACAGTGATGATTAATGGAAATGGCCCCGGCGGAAGAATGGTTGCCGATGCAAATGGACGCGGGGATATTAAAGCTTACATCGCCAATCCTCATATCAGTTTACCTTTGAATGAAAAAGGAAAATTAGATGTACGTGGTGTAGTAGGTACAGAAGGAACTCTTACAGTCATTAAAGACCTAGGATTAAAAGAACCGTTCTCCGGGCAAGTACCTATCGTAAGCGGTGAGTTGGGCGAAGACTTCACGTATTATATGGCCAACTCGGAACAGATTCCTTCAGCAGTTGGGTTGAGCGTATTGGTTGATACCGATGACTCAATCAAGGTTGCGGGCGGATTCATGATTCAAGTGATGCCGGATGCTTTGGATGAAACCATCAGCATAGTAGAAAAGAACCTGCAGGATATGCCCTTAGTTTCTCGTTTCATGGACGAAGGAAATACGCCAGAAGCAGTATTGGAACGTATATTAGGTGAAGGAAATGTTCAATTTATCGAAAAAATGCCGGTTCAATTCCACTGCGACTGTTCCCATGACCGCTTCAAAGATGGCATGGCAGCAATCGGCACAGATGAACTGAAAGAAATGATTGAAGAGGACCATGGAGCAGAAGTCGTTTGTCATTTCTGTGGCGAGAGATATCATTATTCAGAAGAAGAATTAACAGAGTTGGTAATGAGCAGCGAATCAAGCAAGCGATAAAAAGAGTGGAGGGAACGGAATGGCGAAAAAGATTTCAAGCATTGCAGAATTGGTCGGCGAAACACCTCTTATTCCATTAAGAAAAGTAGTTCCATCTGGAGCAGCAGATATTTATGTGAAATTAGAAGCGACAAACTTTGGTGGCAGCACGAAAGTTCGGACCGTACTCAATAGCATCGAAGTAGCAGAGGAATCAGGAGAGATAGAAGTTGGGGATACCTTAGTAGAAGCAACGGACGGAAATGCAGGCGTTGCGGTAGCGATGTTTGCAGCCGCTAAGGGATATCAAGCGCTTCTCGTCATGCCGGAAGCCTCTCATCCATCCGTTCTTTCTCTTCTGAGTGCCTATGGTGCTGAAGTGGTGGAAACACCTGGGGCCGAAGGAATGCCGGGCGCAATTGCGAAGGCGGAAGAATTAGGCAAGCAAGAAGGGTTTTATTACTTACGTCAATTCGGTAATGAAGCAAATGCTGCGGTCCATGAGGCCACAACAGGTCCTGAAATTATCGAAGCCCTAGACGGAGAAGCTCCGGATGCGTTTGTAGCGACGGTTGGAACAGGTGGTACCTTAACGGGAGTTGGCCGAGCTTTGCGGACGGAGAACCCGAATGTGGAATTGTACGCAGTAGAGCCAGAAGAAACACAGGTGTTGAGTGGTGGAACGATTGGGGAACATCAAATCCCAGGCATCAGCCCAGGATTTATCCCGCCAGCGCTAGACGTTACCTTGTACAACGGAGTCGTTCGAGTTTCCTCACAGGAAGCAGCCGCTATGGCGATCCGATTGGCGAAGGAAGAAGGATTGCTGCTTGGAACTTCAAGTGGTGCAGCAATCGTAGGAGCCATTGAAATTGCGAAACGTCTGGGTCGAGGAAAGACGGTCGTAACGATTTCAGGCGATGATGGAGAACGTTATTTAGTGAACCAATAGAGATGGAATCGAGTGGGAAGGAGAGGGCGATTGCCGATCACTTCCCACTTTTTTAGGTGCCCAGAATGATTTGAAAATGAGAAAGAACGGAGAAGTTCTTGCTTTTTTCGTCAATTCTTGGCAAGATAGATAAGATAAAATATATATAGGGAAAGAATGGAGTGACCTCATTGAGTCAAGAGAAACATTCTCTAGAAATGAACGACCAAATGCTCATTCGACGTGAGAAAATGCAGGATTTACGTGAGCAAGGATTAGAGCCTTTCCACAGTGGCTTCCACCGTACTCATCTATCAAAAGAATTACATGAAACATACGATGCGTTGACGAAAGAAGAAATAGAAGAACAAGAAATCATCGTTTCAGTTGCCGGACGGATTGTCACCAAACGCGGAAAAGGGAAAGTTGGTTTCGCCCACTTACAAGACAGCGAAGGCCGCATCCAAATTTACGTACGTAAAGACACCGTAGGCGATACGGATTATGAAATCTTTAACCATGCCGACTTAGGGGACATCGTTGGGGTAACAGGTCCCATCATGAAGACCAATACAGGTGAAGTGACCGTTAAGCCGACTCAATTCGTACATTTGACAAAAGCACTACGCCCACTTCCAGATAAATATCATGGACTAACGAATGTAGAGCAGAAATACCGCCAACGTTACTTAGATCTAATCAGCAACAAAGAAAGTTTTGACCGTTTCGTTGATCGCAGCCGGATTCTTAGCGAATTACGTGCTTACTTAAACGGACTTGGCTACTTAGAAGTTGAAACGCCTGTCTTGCATAACATGGCTGGTGGGGCAACTGCGCGTCCATTTATCACGCACCATAATGCATTAGATATGGAACTGTACATGCGGATTGCTTTGGAATTACATCTCAAACGTTTGGTAATCGGCGGAATGGAAAAGGTTTATGAAATTGGCCGTGTATTCCGTAACGAAGGAATCGATACAACTCATAATCCAGAGTTTACAATGTTGGAGCTGTATACTGCCTATACAGATTATCATGATGTAATGGAGCTGGTAGAAGGAATCTTCGAGACCATTACGATGCGAATCAAAGGGACAACTACAATCAGCTATGATGGACAAGAGTTAAATATGGCAAGTCCATATGCTCGCGTTCATATGGTAGATGCAGTTAAAGAACAAACCGGAGTAGACTTCTGGCAAGAAATGACTGATGAAGCGGCACGGAACTTGGCGAAGGAACACAAGGTGCCTGTTACAGAGCATATGACAGTCGGGCACGTAATCAATGAGTTCTTCGAAATGTTTGTTGAAGATACATTGGTTCAACCAACCTTTATTTACGGACATCCAACCGCAATCTCTCCATTAGCAAGAAAGAATGAAGAAGATCCTCGCTTTACGGATCGTTTCGAATTCTTCATCATGGGCAAAGAGTACGGAAATGCGTTCACGGAGTTAACTGATCCAGTAGACCAAAGGGAACGTTTTGAAGGACAAGCAAAAGAAAAAGAACAAGGAAATGACGAAGCGCATGGCGTTGACGAAGATTTCCTAGAAGCTTTAGAATACGGTATGCCGCCAACGGGTGGACTGGGAATCGGAATCGATCGGATGATTATGTTGTTAACAGATAGCCAATCCATTCGTGATGTATTGCTGTTCCCAACAATGAGAAACATCGAAGAATAAAACTGGGAGAGTGTAACAAAACGGCTCTTCATTTTGTTACACTCTTTTATTTTCTAAAAAACAATATTTTTTCTTCACTTCTATTGACGAATCGAATTATTCATGGTATTCTTTCAAAGGTGCTTTTGTACACAGTTTCCTGATAAGAATTCAGTCGTGCTGACTGACTGTATGAAGTGCACACTTACCATAATCGACGATTTGTACGATTATATTATTTTTTGCCAAAAGATGGACCACCTGGATGTGTGGACCAAGAAGAAACCTGTTAAGGAAGGAGGAACATCAATGCCTACAATTAACCAATTAGTTCGCAAACCTCGTAAATCTGCTGTTGAAAAATCTGCCTCTCCTGCTTTGGGAAAAGGGTATAACAGCTTCAAAAAATCACAAACTAACACAAACTCACCTCAAAAACGTGGTGTATGTACGCGTGTTGGTACAATGACTCCGAAGAAACCTAACTCGGCATTACGTAAGTATGCTCGTGTACGCTTGTCTAACCTTTTGGAAGTGACAGCTTACATCCCTGGTATCGGACATAACCTACAAGAACACAGCGTGGTACTTATCCGCGGTGGACGTGTGAAAGACTTACCTGGAGTACGTTACCACATCGTTCGTGGAGCTTTGGATACAGCTGGAGTAAACGGCCGTATGCAAGGACGTTCAAAATATGGTGCTAAAAAACCAAAAGCTAAAAAATAAAAACTTAAAAATTATGATTTAAGGAAGGAGGAGTCAGAATGCCTCGTAAAGGTCCAGTCGCAAAACGCGAAGTAATGCCAGATCCAATTTACAATTCTAAATTGGTAACACGTACCATTAACCGTTTAATGGTTGACGGCAAACGCGGAAAAGCAGCAACGATTTTATATAACGCATTTGATATCATCAAAGAATCTACTGGTAATGAACCATTAGAAGTATATGAACAAGCAATGAAAAACATCATGCCTGTATTAGAAGTAAAAGCTCGTCGTGTTGGAGGTTCAAACTATCAAGTACCTATTGAAGTTCGTCCAGATCGCCGTACAGCTTTAGCTCTTCGTTGGTTGGTTAACTATTCCCGTCTTCGTGGAGAAGATACAATGGAAGAAAGACTTGCTAAAGAAATCATGGATGCTGCTAACAACACAGGAGCTTCCGTTAAGAAACGTGAAGACGTACATAAAATGGCAGACGCTAACAGAGCATTTGCTCATTATCGTTGGTAAGATTCACCTGCTTATGTATATCAAAGGGAAAGGTTTGCTCTGGCAAATCTTTCACTATAAAATAGAACCATCAAACTAGAAAGAGGTGTATTAGGCAGATGGCAAAAAGAGAATTTTCTCTTGATAAAACAAGAAACATTGGGATCATGGCTCATATTGATGCTGGGAAAACCACGACTACTGAACGTATTTTGTACTATACCGGTAAAATCCATAAAATTGGTGAAACGCATGAAGGTGCATCCCAAATGGACTGGATGGAACAAGAGCAAGAGCGTGGGATTACCATCACTTCTGCTGCTACAACAGCTCAATGGAAAGACCATCGTGTAAACATCATCGATACACCAGGACACGTAGACTTCACAGTTGAAGTAGAACGTTCCCTACGTGTATTAGATGGTGCTGTAGCATTGCTAGACGCTCAATCTGGGGTTGAACCACAAACCGAAACAGTATGGCGTCAAGCTACTACATACGGTGTTCCCCGTGTTGTTTTCATTAACAAAATGGACAAAATTGGTGCTGACTTCCTATATTCCGTAGGCACACTACATGAACGTCTTCAAGCAAATGCTCATCCAATTCAATTGCCAATCGGTTCTGAAGATACTTTCACAGGAATCATTGACTTAGTTGAAATGGTAGCTGAAATTTACGATACAGATGATGGTATAGAATACCATGAGGAAGAAATTCCAGCTGAATATCGTGAACTAGCTGAAGAATGGAATACAAAATTGATTGAAGCAGTTGCTGAAACCGATGAAGAATTGATGATGAAATACCTTGAAGGTGAAGAAATCACAATTCCAGAATTGAAAGCAGCAATCCGTAAAGCAACTTGTAACGTAGAATTCTACCCAGTTCTTTGTGGTTCTGCCTTCAAAAACAAAGGTGTTCAGTTGATGTTGGATGCAGTTATTGACTACATGCCAGCTCCAACAGACGTACCTCCTATTACTGGTATTCTTCCAGGAACAGAAGGAACTGAAAATGAAGAAACCCTTGAAATCCATGCTGACGACACAGAACCATTTGCAGCTTTAGCATTTAAAGTAATGACAGACCCATTCGTTGGACGTCTAACATTCTTCCGTGTATATTCTGGTACTTTACAGTCCGGTTCATACATCCAAAATGCAACGAAAGGCAAACGTGAACGTGTTGGTCGTATCCTGCAAATGCACGCAAACAGCCGTAGTGAAATTCCTGAAGTATTCTCCGGAGATATTGCTGCAGCAGTTGGTTTGAAAGACACTGGTACAGGTGATACATTGTGTGACGAAAAACGCCCAATTATCCTTGAATCCATGATTTTCCCAGAGCCTGTTATCGAAGTTGCGATTGAGCCTAAATCAAAAGCTGACCAAGATAAAATGGGTATTGCTTTGCAAAAACTTTCTGAAGAAGATCCAACTTTCCGTGCTTCTACAAACGTAGAAACTGGACAAACTGTTATCGCAGGTATGGGTGAGTTACACTTAGACATCATCGTAGACCGCTTGAGACGTGAGTTTAAAGTGGAAGCTACTGTTGGTGCTCCTCAAGTATCTTACCGTGAAGCATTCCGTAAGAGCGTTGAAGCAGAAGGTAAATTCGTTCGTCAATCAGGTGGTAAAGGTCAATACGGTCACGTATGGATTGAATTCACACCTAACGAAGAAGGCGCTGGCTTTGAATTCGAAAACGGAATTGTTGGTGGGGTTGTTCCTCGTGAATACGTACCAGCAGTTGAAGCAGGTTTGAAAGACGCTATGGAAAACGGTGTTCTTGCAGGCTATCCATTAGTGGACTTGAAAGCAAGACTTTATGACGGTTCTTACCATGATGTTGACTCATCTGAAACAGCATTTAAGGTTGCTGCTTCCCTAGCATTGCGTAACGCTGCTAAGAAAGCTGACCCAGCTATTCTTGAGCCAATGATGGCTGTAGAAGTTACAGTTCCTGAAGAATATTTGGGAGATGTAATGGGACACGTAAGCGCACGTCGCGGACGTATCGAAGGAACGCAAGCTCGTGGTAACGCACAAATCGTTAAAGGTATGATTCCTTTATCTGAAATGTTCGGATACGCTACAACACTTCGTTCTGCTACACAAGGACGCGGAACTTTCACAATGACATTTGATCACTATGAAGCAGTTCCAAAATCTGTTCAAGAAGAAATTATCTCAAAAAGCGGTAAAAACGCTGAATAATTAGATTCTTAACAGGATGAATATTGCATTTCGGGAGCGGAATCGGTATACTTTACTACGATAGACGCTTCCTGTAGATGCAGAAAGTCTAAAAAAATATACACTCAATACGAGGAGGAAATTTAGTAATGGCTAAACAAAAATTTGATCGTTCAAAACCCCACGTTAACGTTGGTACAATCGGACACGTTGACCATGGTAAAACTACTTTGACAGCTGCAATTACAACAGTATTGTCTAAAAAAGGTTTGTCTGAAGCGGTTGACTATGCATCCGTAGATAACGCACCTGAAGAAAGAGAACGTGGAATCACAATTAACACTTCTCACGTTGAATACCAAACAGAAAACCGTCACTACGCACACGTGGACTGCCCAGGACACGCGGACTATGTTAAAAACATGATCACTGGTGCTGCACAAATGGACGGAGCTATCTTAGTAGTATCTGCTGCTGATGGCCCAATGCCACAAACTCGTGAACATATCCTATTGTCACGTAACGTTGGTGTTCCATACATCGTAGTATTCATGAACAAAGTTGACATGGTTGACGACGAAGAATTGCTAGAATTAGTAGAAATGGAAATTCGTGATCTATTATCTGAATACGACTTCCCAGGCGATGACACTCCAGTTATTGCAGGTTCTGCTTTGAAAGCTCTAGAAGGCGTTGAAGAGTACGAAGAAAAAATCATGGAATTGATGGATGCAGTTGACTCATACATCCCAACTCCAACACGTGACACTGACAAACCATTCATGATGCCAGTTGAGGACGTATTCTCAATCACTGGTCGTGGTACAGTTGCTACTGGTCGTGTTGAACGTGGACAAATCAAAGTTGGTGACGAAGTAGAAATCGTTGGTATCACTGAAGATACTCGTAAATCAACTGTTACTGGTGTTGAAATGTTCCGTAAATTGTTGGATTACGCTGAAGCTGGTGACAACGTAGGTACTTTGCTACGTGGTGTTACTCGTGAAGACATCCAACGTGGACAAGTTCTTTCTAAACCAGGAACAATCACTCCACATACTAAATTTACAGCAGAAGTTTACGTATTGTCTAAAGAAGAAGGCGGACGTCACACTCCATTCTTCTCAAACTACCGCCCACAATTCTACTTCCGTACAACTGACGTAACTGGTGTTATCGAGTTACCAGAAGGTACTGAAATGGTTATGCCTGGCGACAACGTTAAACTTGTTGTTGAACTAATCCAACCAATCGCGATCGAAGAAGGAACTCGTTTCTCTGTTCGTGAAGGTGGACGTACAGTTGGATCCGGCGTTGTATCTACAATCGACGCTTAATCTTTCCTAACATCATAAATCAAAAAAAGAGAGCGGACTCCGCTCTCTTTTTTCTTTTTAAACTGTTCGGTATCTGGAGCTACAACAGCTATTGTTTGTATGAAGCATTTGTTCTCGTTATAATAAAAGTAGTTCTAGGTTTTCCGAAACTCAAATTGAAGGAGGAAATAAATGATGAACAAACGAGTAGAAGGTATATACACGAATATGGAAGACGCCTTAAGGGCGGTTAATCACTTGAGTGACCAAGGGTACGGTAGGAATGCGATTTATGTAGTAGCAAATGATACGGTAAAGCAGACCATTCCTTTCACTCTCGATGCAGAAGTTAAAACAGAAGAACAAGTGAGTGGCCAAGTAGACAATAGTCACCAATCTCTATGGGATAGAATGAAAGATGCATTCACATTCGATAACGATGACAGAAGCCAGGAAGCAACATCCAGTTCTGATTCTGTAACGGAATATCATGAAGATGTGGAACAAGGAAAAATTGTTGTTTTAGTAGATAATGATGTAGTTCCTGCAACCAATCGAGCGAGTGAGGTAGGCGAAATAGCAACACCAGCCGATCCGGTGATTAATGAAGGAAGAATTGGTTCTACTGAGGAAGCGTTCGGCACTGGAACAAGTGGCGGCGACACTTCAGAGAGAATGAAATCGATGATGGAGAAACATAACTCTGCAGCACATCAAGAAATGCGTGATGCAGACTTAACCCATCCACACGATACACAAATCGATGGGCCTGTTCACCTAGAATCAAAAGATACCAAGCAAACAGTCAATGATGTGAATGTACCACTTCAAGAAGAATTGGACTTAGTGGACGATGAACGAACCAATAAATAAAAGTTCTTACAAAGTTGTATTGACTTTTTTGAACAAATCGAGTGGATTATTTGATTGTCATATTTCTTCTCGTTATAATGTAGGTGTTCTGAAGTAGTTCCGAATTACAAACTTTTGAAGGAGGAAACAACGATATGATGAACAAACGTGTAGAAGGAAGTTATTCGAATGTCACAGATGCAATGTATGCCGTAGAGAGATTGCATGGGGAAGGGTACGAACGTGATGATATTACGCTTGTAGCGAATACTTCTGTTCGCGAGACCATTCCTTTCACGATGGATGCAGAGGTAACCTCAGATACGGAGCTTCGAGAAGATGGGGACGATGATCGTTCACTATGGGACAAGATCAAAGACGCATTTACGGTGGATGATTATGATGACTCTCGTTATGATAATGCAGATTATGATGCCGACGCAGATTTGTTGGCTCCTTACCGCGATGACATCGACCGTGGGCATATTATCGTTTTAGTAGATGGAGATGCAGAACCAGCTGTACCAGCTGATCCTGATGGTTACAGCACAACTCCATTTAACGATACCGTCGTTGATGACACAACGGTTATGCAAGATCCTACACTGGATGTAGCGGATCCTGTGATGCCGGTTCAACCAGATTTAACGACTACACCTGATCCAAATTTTGTTGATGATACCTATCATGATGATACAGATCTGGTAGACGATGTTGCTCTAACAGACGATGTAATGGATGAGCCTACTTTAACCGATGATGAAACATTGAAATTAAAAGAAGAACGTTTAGATGTGGACACTACAGAAGTACAAACGGGAGAAGTTCATATCGGTAAACGAGTTGTTGAAGAAACAGAAACGGTAGAGGTACCGGTTAGACATGAAGAGATTACCATCGAACGACGTCCTGTAATGGATGGGGAAACAACGGATGGAACGATTTCTGATATGGATGAAACAGAAGAAATTGTGATTCCAATTACGGAAGAGCAAGTGGACGTCTCCAAACATACAGAAGTTGTGGAAGAAGTAGACATTCACCGCGATGAAGTAACGGAGCAAAAGAGAGTTTCTGATACCGTTCGTAGAGAAGAGTTAGATGTGGATGCAGATGGAGATGTCCATGTAGAAGGAACAGATACAACAATGGATCCTACAGATGAGCTAGATCGTCGACTCTAATACACTTCAATAGGCTGAACGAAAGCATCAGAGACTGAGAAGTTTCTGGTGCTTTTTTCAAAAGGAGGATATCAACATGAAACGTTATGTAGAAGGTACGTATCAAAGTGAAGAAGAAGCGTTACGAGCCATTCAACGACTGAGAGAAGAAGGGTATACAGAAGAAGACATTTTCCTAGTAGCAAATGATGCGGTAATTAATCGACTCCCATCGAGTGTAGAAGCAGAGGTAGATGAGGAAGCATCAGTCGTAGGCGAATCAGAAGATCATCGTTCATTTTGGGAAAAGGTAAAAGATGCTTTTACAGTTGATGAATACCGTCCGGAGACATATGGTGACGCTGATTATGAAACGAATCATGATCCCCTTTACGCGTACCAAGAAGAATTAAACCGTGGAGATATTGTAATTATGGTGAATGATAAAACCGAATCAAGCGGAGATTTAACTGCTACAACACCTTATATGAGTGAGGCAGAAGAAGGGACGTTATTGGGATCGGATCGTGATGGCGAGAATATAGAAGGAACGGATTCTTCTGTTACAATTGGTCCGGGAAGCAACTCCAGTCCGGTAGAAGGAGCAGGAGTGGATGACTTAAGTACAGCGAAGTCAAGTGATATTTTACCAGGACAAACCGGTGACTTCTTCCAAACAGAAGGCTTATACGGAAAAGACGGAGAAGTACCGGATGAAAACACTACGGAGACTGAACCTACAAATGAAGAAAATGCCTTTACACCAAACCCTGATTTGAAGAACATTAACCCAACTGACATAGAGGATGATGGCTCTACCTTAGACCGAGATGGTGTAACAGGAATGGATGCTTCCTTGTCGGTAGATGAAGAAAGGGATTCTGCGACAACAGATACATCTGGACCAACAGATGATATTCCTGCTAATCCGGATGTTCCCATGAGTGAGGAAGACACACTTAATCGTGACCGTTTGACGAATCATACAACAGGACTGGATCATGCTAGGGACTTAAATTTCCCAGATGACACAGAAATTGATGAAGTAACCCGTCGTCCATAATACGTAAATGAACAAATTTGTATGAAAAGTGCAAATCATTTTGATATAACAAATCCTTCGGTATAATGGATACAGATTAAAGATCAGAGGAGGAAAAGAATATGAATGGATTTACAAATTCATTGGAAGGCTTATTAACTTCATTTTTAGCCTTTTTACCGCGTCTCTTAGGAGCTTTATTATTGGTCGTTCTGGCATGGGTACTTGCATCGGTGGTGAAGAAAGGGATTGTTAAAGGGCTACAAGCACTGAACTTCAATCAAAAGTTAACCAAATGGGGAGTAGCTACAACGACAGATGATGGAAATCGGATGATTGAATCGATTGGTAAAGTGTTCTACTATCTCATCTGGCTCTTCTTTATTCCAGGTATTTTAGCTCAAATTGGAATGGCAAATATTGCTGCACCAATTACGAACATGTTTGACTCTTTCTTGGCATTCCTTCCAAAATTATTTGGAGCAGCGGTTATTTTAGCAATTGGCTACTTTATCGCAAAGTTTGTCAAAGAACTCGTTCAAAACTTACTGGAAACCATGAATATCGATCGTTTCCTTACGAAGTATAACGAAAAGACAAACACTCCCGTAAGTCAAATCGAAGGACAACGCTTTACAGTTGCTCGTGTATTAGCGAATACAGTTTTCGTTCTCATCTTGATTCCTGTTATTACGATGGCTCTGGAAACCTTGCAAATCCGCTCGATTTCCGAACCGATTGTTAACGTATTGAATCAAGTGTTGGCAGCGATCCCGAACATCCTTGTAGCAATCATCTTATTGATTGCAGGTGGATTAATCGCTAAAGTAATTGGTGATTTACTGGAAGGATTGCTAGCAAATTCCGGTATTAACAAATATTCACGGTTCCTCAGCACTGGTCCAAGCAGTCAAGTACGATTATCAAATGTAATTGCTAAGATTGTTCAAACCGTTGTGGTTGTGTTCTTCGTAGTAGAAGCATTGAATGCCTTGAACTTAGAAATCTTAAATCAAATCGGAATTGCGATTATCGCATATCTTCCATCTGTATTGATTGGTTTAATTATTCTAGGACTTGGGATTTTCGGTGGAAATGCTCTATCTGCTTTCATTAAAGACTCAACTGGAAGCACAATGACAGGTGAAGTCGTGAAGTATCTTCTCTACATCCTAGCGATTTTCATGACATTGGATCAACTGCAATTCGCTTCTTCCATTGTGAATACAGCCTTCTTGTTTATTATCGGTGGCCTAGCAGTTGCCTTCGCTCTAGCATTTGGATTAGGCGGAAGAGAATTTGCTAAACGTCAACTCGATAAATTCGACCGGAAGATTGAGGAAGAATCTAATAAAGTTGGTACTGGTGACAAAACAGAAACAGAAAAAGCAATCGATCCTACAGATCCAAATGGCTTATAAAAAATAAAGTAAAAATAAATCCCGTCAGATGAGAATCTGATGGGATTTTTCTTTACGAATAATAATCGTTTCGTTATACTTCAACTATAGATAATCAAATATTGAGCTTAATAAAATTAAAAAGGAAGGGTGAGAAAGATGCAGCTCAAATTTCGTTTTAAGAAAAATAGGAAGGGGAGCTTTCCTGAAGAACGAAAAGACCGGACCGAACATCTTCCCATCGAAACAGCAAAAGTTCCAGATGTCCTTATATTTCCTTTAGGTATGCATATCGGTGCACCAGCTGAAGCTGTGGTTGATGTAGGCGACCAAGTAAAGATGGGAACGCTGATTGGAAAAGGGAAAGATGGCATCTCTGCAAATATTATTTCTTCCGTTTCTGGAGAAGTAATCGCCATTTCCGAACGTGACACAATGAATGGTCCCGGTACTTGCATTGTCATCCGTAACGACCATAAAGATACAAAAGAAGTCCCCCTGTATGAAAAAAAGGAAACGTTATCAGCAGATGAGAAATTAGAGATTATCCGTAAAGCTGGAATTGTAGGAATGGGAGGAGCAACCTTTCCAACTGCTGTGAAAGCATCACCGAACCCGAAGAAGCCAATTGATACCATTATCCTGAATGGAGCTGAATGTGAGCTCTATTCAACCAGTGATCATCGACTCATGATTGAACATGCAGAAGAAATTATAAAAGGCGCCAGGGTTGTTCAAGAAATCCTGAAAGCTAAGAGAATATATATTGCCTTGGAAGATGATACCCCGGACTGTGAAGCGGCGCTAGAAGCCGCTATTGAGGATCATTCAGATATAGAAATGATTGTCCTTCCCACTATGTATCCACAAGGAGCAGAAAAAGTTCTAATAGAAAAAATTACGGGTCGAGAAGTACCAGCTGGCGGACTGCCAGCTGATGTGAGAGTCTTCCTGATGAATGTTGGAACCTCCCATGCCATTCATGAAGCAGTGAATCATGGGCTGCCTCTTGTAGAACGAGTCACAACGGTCTCTGGAGATCCAGTTGCCAAGGCGAAGAATTTGCGAGTACGAATCGGTACGCCCATTAACGCTCTGATTGAAGAGTGTGAAGGATTTGTCTCACCGCCTGGAAAACTGCTGCATGGTGGTCCCATGATGGGGAAACCATTAGCTTCAGCAGAAGTTCCTGTAACAAAGGGGACTGCAGCCATTACCTTTTTACATCCTGAGGAGACAGAACGAGAAGAGCAGACAGACTGCATTCGTTGCTCAGAGTGTATTAACGTTTGTCCCGTAAACCTGCAACCTATATTAATCAGTAATGCTTATGAACGAGGAGATATAGAGGAATCAGAACGATTAGGTGCGATGGACTGTATCGAATGCGGAAACTGTTCATTCATTTGTCCATCTAAGATTCCTTTGTTGGATAACATCAGGGGTGCGAAAGCAGCCATAAAAGCCAAGAACGCGGGGTGAGAGAAATGAGTGAGCAAATAAACGTTAACCAGCTGAAGAAAGACCCTTCGCCGCATCTATATGCTAAACCAAACTCCCAGTGGATTATGGTACAAGTGATTATTGCTTTGCTGTTTCCTACAGCATCGGCCGTCTATTTCTTCGGCTGGCGAGTGCTCCTTCTGATTGGGACGGGAATGGTCACTGCGGTTGCAGCTGAATACATTTTTCAAAAACTAGCTCGCAGAAAAAGTACGATTAAAGACTTGAGTGCAGTAGTGACCGGTTATTTATTGGCACTCAGCCTGCCGGTCACCGCACCTTTATGGACGGTCGTAATTGGGAGCTTGTTCGCTATTTTAGTTGTGAAGCAACTCCCAGGTGGAATTGGCAGGAATCTCTTTAATCCGGCAGTAGCTGCTCGGGTAATGTTAAAGGCATTCTTTTCCCCGTGGATTACAAATTGGGTGTTACCAGGACCAGATCTTGTCTCAACAGCCACTCCGTTAGAGTATATTGGAAACTTTACAAGTGAAGTAGCAGCTGAAGTGCCAGGGTTGTGGGATTTATTTATTGGTGTAGGAGTAGGGGGACCGGTTGGAGAAACATCTAAAGTAATGATTTTAATCGGGATGTTGTATTTGATTGGTAGAAAAATTATTCCTCCGACTATACCGCTTCTCTATCTCGCTGCTTTAGCGCTTGTAACGACTATTTACGGCGGCTTTAGTTTTCAGTACTTCATGACCCATGTTCTTAGCGGAACTGCATTCTTTGCGGCAACTTATATGGTGACCGACTACAGTTCACAACCCATTACCCCTGATGGGAAATTAGTCTTCGCGGTAGGGGCAGGGTTGCTTACAGGAATTCTTCGGATCGTAACTGACTTTCCCGGAGGAGTGGGATTCTCCATTTTAATCATGAACGCGTTGGCACCGCTCACTGACCGGTATCTTGCACCACGTATTTACGGACACAGGAAAAGAATTGAGAAGAATAACCCACTCCGTGAACGAGTTACCACAAAATAAAAAAGATATATAATAGGAAGAGATTATTTCGAACGCAGGAAATAATCTCTTTTTTTGGCTTGTATTGCTTGATTCTTCGGCAAAGTTCTGTCAGAATAACATAGGGTTAGAAACAGAACAAAAAAAATATTTTTTCTTGAAAATAACTTGCATTTTCAAAAGGAACTGTGTATACTAATAAAGTGCGAATTTTACAAAAGAGAAACGCGCAGGGGCTCTAGTGATAGAGTGCCATAGTGAAGAAACGAGAGGTTGCGACACGCCCGGACGCTTTGCCACGGCGGGCGAGGCCGGAAAATTTTCGTGGAGCTAGTCTTATGATTTACATATGACGAAGGAGGGAAATAAAATGGCAAAACAAAAGATTCGTATCCGTTTGAAAGCATATGAACACCGTGCACTGGATCAATCAGCAGACAAGATCGTAGAAACCGCAAAGAGAACAGGAGCTTCTGTTTCAGGTCCGATCCCATTGCCTACTGAAAGACAAGTTTACACAGTGATTCGCTCACCACACAAGTACAAAGATTCTCGTGAACAATTCGAGATGCGTACTCACAAACGTTTGATTGACATCATCAACCCAACTAGCAAAACAGTTGATGCATTGATGAAACTTGATCTACCATCTGGCGTAGACATCGAAATCAAACTATAATACATTGTTAACCCAAATTAAAAAAACTATTAAAATAACGGAGGTGTTACCATGACCAAAGGAATCTTAGGAAGAAAAGTAGGAATGACTCAATTCTTTACCGAAAACGGTGAACTAGTACCAGTAACTGTTATCGAAGCTACTCCAAACGTAGTAATGCAAGTAAAAACTATTGAAACGGACGGTTACGAAGCAGTTCAATTGGGATACCAAGAAATGCGTGAAGTATTGTCAAACAAACCTGCTAAAGGTCATGCAGTAAAAGCTAAAACTGCTCCTAAGCGCTTCATTAGAGAAATCAAGGATGTTGAGCTGGGAGAATACGAAGTTGGGAAAGAAATCAAAGTTGATGTATTTCAAGCAGGAGACATCATTGATGTCAGTGGTACATCTAAAGGACACGGTTTCCAAGGCGTAATCAAACGTCACGGACAATCTCGTGGACCAATGGCTCACGGATCTCGTTACCATCGTCGTCCTGGATCCATGGGTGCGGCTTCTGATCCGTCTCGTGTATTCAAAGGTAAAAACTTACCTGGACAAATGGGTGGCACTCGCGTAACCATTCAAAACCTAGAAATCGTTAAAGTTGATGCAGAAAAAAATGTTATCTTAATCAAAGGTAATGTTCCTGGATCTAAAAAATCTCTAATTGAAATCAAATCAGCTCGTAAAGCTGCTAAATAAGAATCGTAGAAAGGAGGAACGAGAAATATGCCTAACGTAAGTCTTTATAAACAAGATGGTACAATTAACGGTGAAATCACCCTTAACGCAGACATCTTCGGAATCGAACCAAACGAAAGTGTTGTATTTGATGCAATTCTAATGCAACGTGCTTCATTAAGACAAGGAACACACGCAGTTAAAAACCGTAGTGCAGTACGCGGTGGTGGACGTAAACCTTGGAGACAAAAAGGAACCGGACGTGCTCGTCAAGGATCAATCCGTTCCCCACAATGGGTTGGCGGTGGAGTGGTTTTCGGACCTACCCCTCGTTCTTACAAATATAAACTTAACAAAAAAGTTCGTCGCTTAGCTTTGAAATCTGTTCTTTCTGAGAAAGTTGCAGAAGGAAACTTGATCGTAGTAGAAAGCCTAGCATTAGACGCACCAAAAACAAAAGAATTTGCACGTGTGTTAAACAACTTGAACGTTGACTCCAAAGTATTGGTAGTCGTAGAAAATGACAACGACAACGTAGTATTGTCAGCTCGTAACATCCCTGCTGTAACAGTATTGGGTGAAAACGGCTTGAACGTACTTGATATCGTATCAAACAACAAAGTAGTATTGACGCAAGCTGCACTTTCTAAGGTAGAGGAGGCTCTTCAATAATGGAATTACATGATGTTATTTTACGTCCAATTATCACTGAAGCTTCTATGCTTGCAATGGACGAGAAGAAATATACCTTTGAAGTGGATGTTCGCGCTAATAAAGCTTTGGTAAAACAAGCAATCGAAAAATTGTTTGACGTAGAAGTTGAAAAAGTGAACATCATGAACGTGCGCGGTAAATTGAAACGTATGGGCCGTTACAAAGGCTATACAAGAAAACGCCGCAAAGCGATTGTTACTTTGACAGAAAAATCAAAAACAATCGAATTGTTCGACGAAGAATAAAACAGAACTTAAAAACCTAAACCATATAATATAGGAGGGACAAAACGTGGCGATTAAGAAGTACAAACCTACCACAAACGGCCGTCGTAATATGACCGGGTCCGATTTCGCGGAAATCACCAAAACTACTCCTGAGAAAACTTTGTTAGAAAAGAAAAGCAAACATGCTGGTCGTAATAACCAAGGTAAAATCACAGTACGTCACCAAGCTGGCGGACACAAACGTGCTTACCGTATTATCGACTTCAAACGTAACAAAGACGGCGTAGTTGGTATTGTAAATGCAATCGAATATGATCCAAACCGTAGCGCAAACATCGCATTGATCCATTACACGGACGGTGTGAAAGCCTACATCTTGGCTCCAAAAGGAATCCAAGTTGGACAACAAATTGAATCTGGAGTAAACGTTGATATCAAAGTAGGGAATGCAATGCCTTTGGCAAATGTCCCAGTTGGTACGTTTATCCATAACATCGAAACAAAACCTGGTAAAGGTGGACAATTAATTCGTTCCGCTGGTACAGGCGCTCAAGTATTGGGCCAAGAAGGAAAATACACCCTTGTTCGTTTGAACTCTGGTGAAGTTCGTATGATCCTTTCAACTTGTCGTGCAACTGTTGGTACAGTTGGTAACGAACAACACGAATTGATTAACATTGGTAAAGCTGGACGTAATCGCTGGTTAGG
Source organism: Jeotgalibaca caeni (assembly GCF_028863945.1). Lineage (GTDB taxonomy): Bacteria > Bacillota > Bacilli > Lactobacillales > Aerococcaceae > Jeotgalibaca > Jeotgalibaca caeni. The sequence goes on from NZ_JARBEA010000007.1 coordinate 23,903, forward strand.
TAAGAGACCTACTGTTCGTGGATCTGTAATGAACCCTAACGATCACCCACACGGTGGTGGTGAAGGTAAGTCACCAATCGGTTTGAAATCACCTATGACTCCATGGGGCAAACCTGCACTTGGTATGAAGACACGTAACAAGAAAGCTAAGTCAAGCAAACTAATCGTTCGCGGACGTAAAAAATAATTACTAAAATAAAGTAGGAATACTGAAGAGGAACCGAAAGGAGGCTTCACCATGAGTCGCAGCTTGAAAAAAGGACCTTTCGTCGATGAACATCTTATGAAAAAGGTGGAAGCAGCAGGAAACAGCGAAAAGAAACAAGTTATCAAAACTTGGTCTCGTCGCTCAACAATTTTCCCATCATTCATCGGCCAAACAATTGCAGTGTATGACGGACGTAAGCATGTTCCGGTATACGTTCAAGAAGATATGGTAGGACACAAACTAGGGGAGTTCGCTCCTACAAGAACATACCGTGGTCACACGGCAGACGATAAGAAAACAGGACGTCGTTAATTACGAGGGGAGGAATTAAAATGGCAGAACAAATTACAGCTGCAAAAGCAACTGCTAACACTGTTCGCATCGCACCTCGTAAGGTTCGTTTAGTAGTGGATCTTATCAGAGGAAAAAGCATTGGAGAAGCAATCTCCATTCTGAAATTCACACCACGCGCTGCATCTCCTGCAGTAGAAAAAGTGTTGATGTCAGCTATCGCGAATGCAGAACATAATTATGACTTGAATATTGAAAACTTGGTAGTAAGTGAAGCTTATGTGAACGAAGGACCAACAATTAAACGTTTCCGTCCACGTGCAAAAGGTTCCGCTTCTCCAATCTTGAAACGTACAAGCCACATCACTGTAGTGGTATCAGAAAAGAAGGAGGGATAGTCTGTGGGTCAAAAAATAAATCCTAATGGTATGCGTGTTGGAATCATCCGTGACTGGGATGCGAAATGGTATGCAGAAAAAGATTTCGCTGATTTCTTACATGAAGACCTAAAAATTCGTGAATACATCGCTAAAAACCTAGCAGAAGCTTCTGTTTCTCGCGTAGAAATCGAACGCGCTGCTAACCGAGTGAACGTTTCCGTACATACTGCTAAACCAGGTATGGTAATTGGTAAAGGTGGTTCTGAAGTAGAAAAATTACGTAAAGAACTAAACAACCTAACTAACAAACGTGTTCACATCAACATCGTTGAAATTAAAAAACCTGATTTAGATGCTAAATTAGTAGCTGAAGGAATTGCAAAACAACTAGAAGGCCGTGTTGCTTTCCGTCGTGCGCAAAAACAAGCTATTCAACGTACAATGAGATCTGGCGCTCATGGGATCAAAACCATGGTATCCGGTCGTTTGAACGGTGCAGATATCGCTCGTGCAGAATCTTATTCTGAAGGAACTGTTCCTTTGCACACATTACGTGCAGATATTGACTACGCATGGGAAGAAGCAGATACAACTTACGGAAAACTAGGCGTTAAAGTTTGGATTTCTCGTGGAGAAGTATTACCAGGCCGTAAAGAAACTGAGAAAGGAGGGAAATAACCAATGTTAGTACCTAAACGTGTAAAACACCGTCGTGAATTCCGTGGAAAAATGCGCGGAGAAGCTAAAGGTGGTAAAGAAGTCGTATTCGGTGAATACGGATTACAAGCGGTAGATTCCAAATGGATCACTAACCGTCAAATCGAAGCTGCTCGTATTGCAATGACACGTTACATGAAACGTGGAGGGAAAGTTTGGATTAAAATCTTCCCTCATAAATCATATACATCCAAAGCTATCGGCGTTCGTATGGGTTCCGGTAAAGGAGCTCCAGAAGGATGGGTTGCACCAGTTAAACGTGGAAAAATCATGTTTGAAGTTGGCGGCGTATCCGAAGAAGTAGCACGTGAAGCTTTGCGTTTGGCATCTCACAAGTTGCCTATCAAAACTAAAATAGTAAAACGCACAGAAATTGGTGGTGAATCGAATGAAAGCTAATGAAATCAGACAATTATCCACTGCTGAAATGGTTGAAAAAGAAAAAGAGTTCAAAGAAGAGCTTTTCAATCTACGATTCCAACTTGCTACAGGGCAACTTGAAAATACTGCCCGCTTGAAAGAAGTACGCAAATCAATTGCTCGCATCAAAACAGTATTGCGTCAACAAGAGTTGCAAAATCTGTAATTCAGCAAAGGAGGTACGAATAAATGACTGAGGAACGTAACAAACGTAAAGTCTACCAAGGCCGCGTGGTTTCCGATAAGATGGACAAAACAATCACTGTTGAAGTTTCCACTTACAAAAATCACCCTCGCTACGGTAAACGCGTAAGATACTCAAAGAAATATAAAGCTCATGATGAAAACAACCAAGCAAAAATGGGTGACGTAGTAAGAATCATGGAAACTCGTCCATTGTCTGCAACGAAAAACTTCCGTTTGCTTGATATTGTTGAAGAGTCCGTTATTATCTAATAATAGAATGAATTCCTGTCCGGAAGGAGGATACTGAAGTGATACAAACAGAATCTCGTTTGAAAGTTGCCGATAACTCAGGCGCAAGAGAAGTCTTAGCGATCAAAGTTTTGGGTGGTTCAGGCCGTAAATATGCAAATATTGGTGACATTATTGTCGCAACAGTAAAACAAGCTACACCCGGTGGCGTTGTCAAAAAAGGTGATGTAGTGAAAGCTGTTATCGTGCGTACCAAAACTGGTGCTCACCGTAAAGATGGTTCATACATTAAATTTGATGAAAATGCATGTGTGATCATCCGTGATGACAAGAGCCCTCGTGGAACACGTATCTTTGGACCTGTTGCTCGTGAATTGCGTGACAACAACTTCATGAAGATCGTTTCCCTTGCTCCAGAAGTATTGTAAGATTTGATTGATTGAAGGAGGTGCAACATTTATGCACGTAAAAACTGGCGATAGAGTAAAAGTGATTACTGGTAAAGATAAAGGCAAAGAAGGAGTAATCCTTAAAACTTTCCCTAAAAAAGACCGCGTAATCGTAGAAGGTATCAACATTGCGAAGAAACACCGCAAGGCGTCTCAAGCAAATGTGACTGGTGGGATTCTTGAAGAAGAAGCATCTATCCATGTGTCTAATGTAATGTTGATTGATCCTAAGACTAACGAGCCTACAAAAGTGGGTTATAAAATCCAAGACGATAAAAAAGTTCGCGTTTCTAAAAAGACTGGCGAAATCATCGACTAATTATTGTAGAAAGGAGGATCTCATTCAATGAACCGTTTGAAAGAAAAATATCTAAGTGAAATTACACCATCTTTGATGGAAAAATTCGAATACTCTTCTACTATGGAAGTTCCTAAAGTAGAAAAAATTGTTATCAACATGGGTGTTGGTGATGCTGTAGCTAACGCTAAGAACCTCGAAAAAGCTGTGGAAGAACTAACTTTGATCGCTGGTCAAAAACCTGTTATTACACATGCTAAAAAATCAATTGCTGCATTCCGTTTACGTGAAGGTATGGCTATCGGAGCTAAAGTAACTCTACGTGGCGAAAGAATGTACGATTTCTTAGACAAACTTGTGACTGTTTCCTTGCCACGTGTACGTGACTTCCGTGGAATTAGCAAACGTTCCTTCGATGGACGTGGAAACTACACATTAGGTGTTAAAGAACAATTGATTTTCCCTGAAGTTGACTATGACCGAGTTGACAAAGTTCGCGGTATGGATATCGTTATCGTTACAACTGCAAACACAGATGAAGAATCAAGAGAATTATTAACACAATTAGGCATGCCATTCCAAAAATAAGCGAAGGAGGCGAAAAGACTTGGCTAAAAAATCAATGATTGCTAAAAACAAACGTCCTGCTAAATTCTCTACACAAGAGTATACTCGCTGTGAACGTTGCGGACGTCCACATTCCGTTTATCGTAAATTCAAGCTCTGCCGCATTTGCTTACGTGATCTTGCTTATAAAGGACAAATTCCTGGCATGAAAAAAGCAAGCTGGTAATCAACCATACCCGCAAGAAGGAGGTAAAAGTTAATGGTTATGACAGATCCAATCGCAGATTTCCTAACTCGTATTCGTAACGCTAACATGGTTCGCCATGCAAGCTTGGAAGTACCTGCTTCCAACGTGAAACTGGAAATTGCAAAAATCCTTAAAAATGAAGGATTCATCAAAAACTACGAAATCATCGAAGATGACAAACAAAACGTTATCCGTGTTTTCTTGAAATACGGTGTAAACAACGAACGTGTAATTACTGGCTTGAAACGTATTTCTAAACCAGGATTGCGTGTATATGCGAAAACTGGCGAAGTTCCTCGCGTTCTTAACGGACTAGGAATCGCTATCGTTTCAACATCACAAGGTGTTGTTACTGATAAAGAAGCAAGAGCTAAAAATATTGGTGGAGAAGTATTGGCTTACATTTGGTAATCCATACAATCCCCTTACAAAAATAGAAGGAGGTGCAGCCCTGTGAGTCGTATTGGTAATAAACTAGTCGAAATTCCAGCAGGCGTAACCGTTACTCAAAATGGAAACACTGTGACTGTCAAAGGTCCTAAAGGTGAATTGACACAAACAATCAGTGAACTAATTTCAATCAATATTGAAGGAAACATCGTTACATTTACTCGTCCTAACGAAGAAAAATTCACAAAATCTCTACATGGTACTACACGTGCATTGTTCAACAACATGGTAGTGGGTGTATCAGAAGGATTTAAGAAAGAATTGGACTTAGTTGGGGTTGGATACCGTGCTCAATTACAAGGAAGCAAGCTTGTATTGAACGTTGGATACTCTCATCCAGTTGAGTTTACACCAGAAGAAGGCGTTACTGTAGAAGTACCTTCTAACACTCGTATCGTTATTTCTGGATATGACAAAGAAAAAGTTGGCGCATTAGCAGCTAACGTTCGTGGCGTACGTCCACCTGAGCCATATAAAGGTAAAGGAATCAAGTACGTTGACGAAATCATCCGTCGTAAAGAAGGGAAGACCGGTAAATAATAACCGGCTATTCCTTCTTGCAAGTTGATTCATATTGAATAATAAAAAGAGGTGACAATTGTGATTAATAAACCAGATAAAAATAAAACACGTCAGTCTAGACACGCACGTGTAAGAAGAAAAATCTCTGGTACTGCAGAGTGCCCACGCTTGAATGTATTCCGTTCTAACAAACACATCTACGCTCAATTAATTGATGACGTAGCGGGTGTGACGCTAGCAAGTGCCTCTAGCAAGACAGACGTAACAGAAGATGTTACAAAAACAGACAGTGCCACAGTTGTAGGGAAACTTATTGCAGAACGTGGACTTGAAAAAGGCATCAAAGCTGTCAAATTTGACCGTGGCGGATACTTATACCATGGCCGTGTTCAAGCTTTAGCTGAAGCTGCTCGCGAAAATGGACTAGAATTCTAAGAAAAGGAGGATGCCCACTCATGGTATATATTGACCCAACTAATTTAGATTTAGAAGATCGCGTTGTTGCGATTAACCGTGTAACGAAAGTAGTTAAAGGTGGACGTAAGTTACGTTTTGCTGCTTTAGTTGTTGTCGGAGACAAAAATGGTCATGTTGGTTTCGGAACAGGAAAAGCAAACGAAGTTCCTGAAGCGATTCGTAAAGCTATTGAAGCTGCGAAGAAAAACTTGATCGAAGTACCTATCACAGGAAGCACAATCCCTCACCACGTAATTGGTCGTTTCAGCGGCGGTAACGTAATGTTGAAACCAGCTCTTGCGGGTTCTGGAGTATCTGCTGGAGGTCCTGTTCGTGCCGTTGTTGAATTGGCTGGTATCGCTGATATCACATCCAAGTCTCTTGGATCAAACACACCAATTAACATGGTACGTGCAACAATCGAAGGTTTAGTACAACTTAAAAAAGTTGAAGAAGTTGCTGCATTGCGCGGTAAAACTGTAGAAGAAATTCAAGGTTAAGGAGGATATACAAAATGGCAGAATTAAAGATCACTTTAAAACGCAGCTTGATTGGACGTCCTCAAAACCAAAAAGATACAGCTAAGGCTTTAGGGTTGACTAAAATCGGCAAAACTGTAGTAAAACCTGCTAATGATGCAATCAAAGGTATGGTTCAAACAGTAAATCATTTAATCGAAGTAGAAGAAATCAACTAATTGAATCAAAAATGAAGGAGGTGCCCAGTTACTATGAAACTTCATGAACTTGAAGCAACACAAGGTTCCCGTAAAGAACGCAATCGTGTAGGCCGTGGTTCTTCATCCGGTAACGGTAAAACTGCTGGTCGTGGACATAAAGGTCAAAAAGCACGTTCAGGTGGTGGCGTAAGACTAGGTTTTGAGGGTGGACAAAATCCATTGTTCCGTCGTATTCCAAAACGTGGATTTACAAACATTAACCGTAAGGACTATGCAATCATCAATCTTGATGACTTAAACCGTTTCGAAGAAGGCACGGAAGTAACACCAGCGTTGCTAATCGAAAGCAAAGTTGTTCGTGATGAAAAATCCGGCATCAAAGTTTTAGCAAAAGGTGCTGTAGAGAAAAAATTGACTGTTAAAGCTCATAAATTCTCCGAAGCAGCGAAGGAAGCAATTGAAGCTGCAGGTGGAACAGTAGAGGTGATCTAATGTTTACACTTCTGAAAAATGCATTTCAGGTGAAAGACATTAGGAACAGAATTTTCTTCACACTAGCAATGTTGATTGTATTCCGTATTGGAGCACACATCACCGTTCCTGGAGTGAACGCTGGTGCCATCCAAACGTTGGCATCAACAGGGTTATTCAGTCTACTGAACACCTTTGGCGGTGGAGCACTAAGTCAGTACTCCATCTTCGCTATGGGTGTTTCCCCATACATTACCGCTTCGATCGTCGTTCAACTCTTGCAGATGGACATTATTCCGAAATTTACGGAATGGTCCAAGCAAGGTGAAGTCGGTAGAAGAAAGTTAAACCAATCAACGAAATACTTAGCAGTTGTACTAGCATTTGTGCAATCCATCGGTATTTCTATCGGATTTAACCAACTATCAGATCTAGGGTTAATTAATAATCCAGGTATTCGTACCTATCTTATTATTGCTTTAATTATGACAGCTGGTTCTATGTTCGTTATTTTTATCGGTGATTCCATTACAATGCACGGAGTAGGGAACGGAACTTCTCTTATTATCTTCTCCGGTATTGTCGCTCGTGTTCCTGTTGATGTTGTTTCGTTCTATCAAGACCGCTTTGTCAATGCTGGTGATGATCTTACTAAAAATATTATCTTCACGATTGCATTGCTTGTAGCAATGGTGTTGGTCGTCATTTTTGTTGTATTTATTCAACAAGCGGAACGCAGAATTCCGGTTCAATATTCCAAACGAGCAACTGGCTCGAACCAAGCTGCTCATTTACCGCTGAAAATTAATTCGGCTGGAGTAATTCCGGTTATCTTTGCAAGTTCTTTCATGATGACGCCACAAACAATCCTTGGATTTTTTGCTGCAAACCATGGGGAAGCAACTTGGTATCAAGTAATGAATACAATCTTCAATTTCCGTGAACCAATTGGAGCTGCTATTTATACCATTTTGATTATCGTCTTCACGTATTTCTATGCTTTGATTCAGATTAATCCTGAAAAAATGGCAGAGAACTTACAAAAATCGGGTGCTTACATCCCAAGTGTTCGTCCCGGAAGAGGTACAGAAGAGTATATTACCGCTCTACTGATGCGTTTAAGCACAGTTGGTGCACTGTTCCTAGGTTTGATTGCTCTCTTGCCAATTGTTGCTTCGGCATTATGGAACCTTCCAGACTCATTAGCTCTTGGAGGAACTAGTCTTTTGATTATAGTGGGAACTGCATTAGATACCGCAAAGCAAATCGAAGGTCGAATGGTGAAACGCAATTATCAAGGGTTTATCCAAAAGTAAGCTGTGTGAGGGGATTTTTCCCCACCACAACTTGCAGGAAGATAAAGGAGAGGAACAAACCAAATGAACAAGAACTTAATTATTACCGGTCTGCCAGGCGCTGGAAAAGGTACCCAAGCAGAGCGTATTGTTGAAACCTACAATATTCCGCATATTTCTACTGGAGATATGTTCCGTGCGGCTATCAAGAACCAAACTGCCTTAGGTTTAGAAGCAAAAGCTTATATGGACCAAGGAAATTTAGTTCCAGATGAAGTAACCAACGGAATCGTGAAGGAACGTTTAGCGGAAGATGATACAAAAAATGGCTTTTTATTAGATGGTTTCCCTCGTACAATGGACCAAGCGCAAGCTTTGGAACAAATTATGGTTGAACTAGATCGTAAGATTGATGCAGTCATTAATATCGAAGTAAACACAGATGTTATCAAAGCTCGTTTATCAGGCAGAGTAATTTGCCGGAACTGTGGCGCCACTTATCACAAATTAAACCATCCACCAAAAGTAGACGGCGTTTGTGATCGTTGTGGAAGTACAGATTTGTATCAACGTGAAGACGACAAACCTGAAACCGTAGAAAACCGGATTCGCGTCAATCAAGAACAATCACAACCAATCATCAAGTTTTATGGGGACAAAGGCATCCTACATACAGTTGATGGAGAAATTGGAATTGAGAATGTCTTTACCGAGATCCAAAACATTATTGGTTAAGTATTGAGGTTGATTAGAAAAGTATTTTCTTTGCAAATGTATCGTGTTATGTTATAATCTAACAGTTAGTGTAAAATAATACTTAGATAAGATATTCATCGGCTTAACACAATGTGAGGAGGGGTAAAAGATGGCGAAAGATGATGTTATTGAAATTGAAGGAGTAGTCGCTGAAACTTTGCCGAACGCAATGTTTAAGGTAGAGCTTGAGAATGGCCATGTTGTGCTCGCACATGTATCTGGTAAAATTCGGATGAACTACATTCGTATTCTTCCAGGAGATAAAGTTACGGTGGAATTGTCTCCGTATGATCTCACACGCGGTCGTATCACCTATCGTTTCAAATAATTGCACTCCATCATTTTAAAGGAGGATATTAAAAAATGAAAGTAAGAGCATCAGTAAAACCTATCTGCGAAAAATGTAAAGTTATTCGTAGAAATGGCCGTGTTATGGTGATTTGTGAAAATCCTAAACACAAACAACGTCAAGGATAATTTTAAGGAGGTGCCAGTAAATGGCTCGTATCGCTGGAGTAGATATTCCGCGTGATAAACGCATCGTTATTTCATTAACTTATATTTACGGGATCGGATCAACAACTGCTCAGAAACTTCTTGAAGCAGCAAACGTTTCTGAAGATACTCGCGTTCGTGACTTAACAAACGATGAATTGGACCGCATCCGTGCTGAAGTAGACAAGCTTAAAGTTGAAGGTGACTTACGTCGTGAAGTAAACTTGAACATCAAACGCTTGATCGAAATCGGTTCTTACAGAGGAATCCGTCACCGTCGTGGTTTGCCTGTTCGCGGACAAAACACTAAAAACAATGCACGTACCCGTAAAGGTCCTGCAAAAGCAATCGCTGGTAAGAAAAAATAATAATTGAGTGAAGGAGGTTAACACTTCATGGCTAATAAAAAAGTATCACGCAAACGTCGTGTGAGAAAAAACATTGAAACTGGTGTAGCACATATTCGTTCTACATTTAACAACACAATCGTTATGATTACAGACGTACATGGTAATGCTGTTTCTTGGTCTTCTGCAGGTGCGCTAGGGTTCAGAGGTTCTCGTAAATCTACTCCTTTCGCAGCACAAATGGCTGCTGAAGCTGCAGCAAAAGTTTGTATGGAACATGGTATGAAGTCTGTTGAAGTAGCAGTTAAAGGTCCTGGTTCTGGACGTGAAGCAGCAATCCGTTCTTTACAAGCTACTGGATTAGAAGTTACTGCTATTCGTGACGTAACACCTATTCCGCATAACGGATGCCGCCCACCAAAACGTCGTCGGGTATAATACCTATCTTGTATCCAACTGTTAGTTATCACAATGGACTCATTAGGATGAACGAACCGTTTTGAAAGGGGTAAATTGACATATGATCGAAATTGAAAAACCAAGAATCGAAACGATTGAGATCAGCGAGGATGCTAAGTTTGGCAAATTCGTTGTAGAGCCACTTGAACGGGGATATGGGACAACACTAGGTAACTCATTACGTCGTATCTTGTTGTCATCTTTGCCAGGTACAGCAGTTTCTACGATTCAAATCGATGGTATTCTGCATGAATTTTCAACAATTGATGGTGTGTTAGAAGATGTAACGCAAGTTGTTTTGAACATGAAACAATTAGCATTGAAATTCTATACCGATGAAGATAAGACACTGGAAATCGACATTAAAGGTCCTGCATTTGTAACAGCTGCGGACATCAATCATGACAGTGACGTGGAAATATTAAATCCTGATTTATATATTTGTACGGTTGCAGAAGATGCACAATTCCATGTGCGTATGGATGCAAAAAATGGCCGTGGTTATGTACGTGCCGAACATAATAAAACGGATGACATGCCAATTGGCGTTATTCCGATCGATTCGATTTTCACCCCAGTTAATAAGGTGAACTATCAAGTTGAAAATACTCGTATCGGTCAAAAAAATGTCTATGATAAATTAACCCTAGATGTATGGACAGACGGTTCCGTTAGTCCAGAAGAAGCGGTTAGTTTAGCTGCGAAAATTCTGACTGAACATTTGAATATCTTTGTTAACTTAACTGACGAAGCTCGCAAGGCTGAAGTAATGGTTGAGAAGGAAGAAACTCAAAAAGAGAAAATGCTTGAAATGACCATCGAAGAACTCGATCTTTCTGTTCGTTCTTACAACTGTCTGAAACGTGCAGGAATTAATACCATTCAGGAACTGACTGACAAGTCAGAAGCAGAAATGATTAAAGTACGTAATCTAGGACGTAAATCACTTGAAGAAGTGAAAAATAAGCTAGTTGAACTAGACTTATCTTTGCGCCAAGATGACTAGTACGTAAGTAAAGGAGGATTACCAGAATGGCTTATCGTAAATTGGGACGCACCAGCTCTCAAAGAAAAGCATTGCTACGTGATTTAACTACTGATCTAATTATTAACGAACGTATCGTTACAACAGAAGCACGCGCGAAAGAAGTCCGTAAGACTGTTGAAAAAATGATCACTTTAGGTAAACGTGGAGATTTGTCTGCTCGTCGTTTAGCAGCACAATTTGTACGTAATGAAGTAGCAGATGTACGTGAAGAGAACGAAGAAATCGTTGTCGAAACTGCATTACAAAAACTTTTTAATGGATTAGCGGAACGCTATGTAGACCGTCAAGGTGGGTACACTCGTATCATGAAGACTGAACCACGCCGTGGCGATGCAGCTCCAATGGTTATCATTGAATTAGTTTAAGATTCACAAATTGCTTCAGATGAAAAGAGCGTTACGATGTTGTCTTCTCCCAATTGGTTGAGGAGGTAAAGTCTAGCTCGTGCAGCCCTTGCGGAAATACTTATTTCTGCAAGGTGCTCACCATTTGATCAGATTGTAAGAAGAGATGAACAAAGGTGTTCAGCTCTATTTTTTTTTCAATTCCCATATACCCGTTCAAAAAAAGGTGAGCCGATGTGCTCACCTTTTTTATTGTTTAAATATCACTTATTTAACTTTCTCTATCCCCATCCACTCTAACGCCAGTAAGATATGACGATCCCAGAATTCCCAATTATGATCTCCGGGTTCTTCCACATATAATAAGTCATAATCATTCTTAAACGTTTCATAGAAATGACGATTCCCATCTAACACAAAGTCATCAGTACCACAAGCAAGGTAAAAGGAGGGCTTTATTTTATTATCTCTTCGTTTATTAAACAAGGTGAACAAGTTATCGTCTGAACTTTCAAATTGCTCCAGGGTGCCATAAATGTCCCCAAAAAGGTCATCTCGACTTTGATCCTTGCTCCAAGATAAGGCGATATCTACTGCACCAGAAAAGGAGGCAGCTTTATGGAACCGCTCGGGGTATGCACTGGCTAACTTAAAGGCACCATAGCCACCCATCGATAGTCCTGCTACAAAGGTATCCTCTCTCTTTGTACTGATCCGGAAGAGGCGGTTCATCTTCTGTGGGAACTCCTCGCTGATGAAGGTCCAGTATTTTCCACCGTGTTTCATATCAGTATAAAAGCTTCGATGTGCTTGCGGCATGAAAATCGCAACCTTCCGTTTCTGGGCATACCGCACCAAAGACGTTTGATGAAGCCAAGCATGGTCATCATCTGATAAGCCGTGTAACAAGTAGAGAACGGGATAAGGTCCTTCCATTCCTTCGGGTAAAATGGCGGTATACGAAATATGCATCTGTAAAGCATCGGAAAAAAGATTTGCATGAATAACACCCATAAAATTCCTCCTCATCTTCTTTGAAAGTTCCTGAAAAAGTGTCAAGACAGATAATGCAATTTTTACTACTTTCTATTATACTAGATAGGTGGCATTAGGAGCAACCGTAACAAGAATCGCTTTTATATATATTAGAACATGTCTCCTTTATAATAACATTACAAATGTCGAATACTTCGACAACGAGAAGGAAGTAGGGTATGGAATGGAAGAAATCATTCAATTAAAAAATATTTCGTTTACCTACGCAGAAGAAGACCTGCGTCCAGCTTTGAAGGAAGTTTCTTTGTCTGTTAAACGTGGGGAATGGATAGCCATAATCGGTCCTAACGGCTCAGGGAAATCCACTTTAGCAAAAACAATCAATGGTTTGATTGAAGCAGAGTCTGGTGAAGTGGTGATTGATGGAACCACACTATCTGCCGATACAGTTTGGAATGTACGCCGGAAGGTAGGAATGGTATTCCAGAATCCGGATAACCAGTTTGTTGGTTCAACGGTTCAAGATGATGTGGCATTTGGCCTGGAGAATATCGGTGTTCCGCGTGAAGAAATGATTATGCGTGTCGCTGATGCAGTTGCTGCAGTGAACATGGATGATTTTATGGATAAAGAACCAGCACGTTTGTCAGGCGGCCAGAAGCAACGTATCGCAATCGCTGGAATTATTGCTTTGGCTCCGGATATTATCATTCTGGATGAAGCAACGACCATGTTGGATCCAAAAGGAAGAAAAGAAGTAATTGAAACAATCCAGCGCATTAAGAAAGAACAAAACTTGGCCGTGATTTCCATTACGCATGATATTGATGAAGCGGCGAAAGCCAATCGTATTTTTGTCATGCAGGCTGGACAATTGAAACGAGTCGGAACACCGGAAGAAATCTTTGCGGTAGGTGCGGATATTATTGATATGGGGCTGGACATTCCCTTTCCAGAAAAATTAAAATACCAGCTAAGAAGGCAAGGATTAGAAGTACCAGAAGCGTACTTAACGGAAGAAAGGATGGTGGACTTTCTGTGGACATTATTTTCGACAAAGTAGGCTTTGCTTATTCAGCGGGCACACCATTTGAAAGTCGTGCCCTGTATGATGTTAATTTGGCTATTCCTACCGGGAGCTATACAGCACTGATTGGGCATACCGGCAGTGGGAAATCGACCGTTACCCAGCATTTAAACGCGCTATTGAAACCGACTGAAGGTACCGTAACGATTGGCGACCGCAAGATTACACGGGCGACAAGTAATAAAAATTTGAAATTTCTACGTAAAAAAGTAGCGATTGTCTTCCAGTTTCCAGAGTCGCAACTTTTTGAAGAAACGATTGCTAAAGACATTGCCTTTGGACCGATGAACTTTGGTGTTTCGGAAGAAGAAGCAATGAAAATTGTGAGACGGGTTTTACCGATGGTAGGGCTGGACGAAACGTTTATGGATCGTTCTCCGTTTGATTTATCAGGAGGTCAGATGCGCCGGGTTGCGATTGCAGGGGTATTGGCAATGGATCCGGAAGTATTAGTCTTAGATGAGCCTACAGCGGGATTAGACCCTGCTGGACGACGCGAAGTGATGACAATGTTTAATCGCCTTCACAAAGAACAAAACCTCACCATCGTCCTTGTAACGCACCAAATGGATGACGTAGCAGCTTATGCGGATCACGTCATCATTATGGAAAAAGGACAGGTTGTGAAAATGGGAGCTCCTAAAGAAATATTCTTGGATGCAGATTGGCTGAAAGAAAAACAATTAGGGTTGCCTTCTTCCTTACAGTTCTTAAAAATGTTTGAAGAGAAGACGGGAATCGATTTCGGTTCCGAACGGCCGCTCGGTACAGAGAAGCTAGCAGAAGCAATTGTGAAGAAGCTGCAGGCACAGAAAGAAGGTGCCCAAGATGCTTGAAAAACTCCTATTTGGTAGATATATTCAAGGGAATTCTTACGTACACAAAATGGATCCACGGGCGAAGTTGATTGGCGCATTTTACTTTATTGTAGTCATCTTCTTAGCGAACAACTGGATTACGTACGCAGCAATGGCTGCCTTTACGCTTTTATGTATCTGGTTGTCGGATATTCCTTTTAAAGTTTTTATGAACGGGGTTAAACCGTTAATCTGGCTGATTGCTTTTACCGTACTGTTACAAATTCTGTTTACGACGGGTGGAGAAACGTACTTTAGCTGGGGAATTATTCATGTCACTTCGTTTGGGTTAGTTAACGGAGCTTTTATCTTCATCCGTTTCGTCTTGATTATTTTCATGTCCACCTTGCTGACCTTAACCACCATGCCGTTATCGTTAACGGACGCGATTGAGTCGCTACTGGGACCTTTCAAAAAAGTCAACTTGCCGGTTCATGAGATTGCTTTGATGTTGTCGATCGCGCTTCGCTTTGTGCCTACCTTGATGGATGAAGCAACCAAAATCATGAACGCCCAACGAGCAAGAGGAGTAGACTTTGGTGAAGGAAATATTATCCAGCAGATGAAAGCTGTAACGCCGATTTTGGTACCTTTGTTTGTAAGTTCCTTTAACAGGGCTGATGAATTGGCGAACGCGATGGAAGCACGTGGCTATCAAGGCGGCGAAGGACGCACGAAGTACCGCTTGCTGCATTGGCAGAGTCGGGATACCTTGGCGATGGTCGGCTTAGTGTTACTAACGGTGCTCTTAATATTCTTACGTAATTAACGAAATAAAAAGAGGCGGGAGTGATATCCAGCCTCTTTTATCATGAAAAGAGGTGTCAAATGACTGCACAACGATATAAGTGTATTGTTCAATACGATGGGACGAACTATGTAGGCTATCAAGTACAAATAAACGGGATGAGCGTGCAAGAGCAGTTGCAAAAGGCGCTAAGAAAGATGTTCAAAGGCCATAAAATTATGGTAGAGGCATCTGGAAGGACGGATTCGGGAGTTCATGCGCTGGGGCAAGTCATTCATTTTGATTGCCCAGCTGATATTGAGCCGGTCCATTTACAACGAGCCATGAACAGCATTTTGCCGCCGGACATCTTGATTAAAGAAGCAGAGCGCGTGTCGAACGACTTTCATTCCCGCTTTCTCGCAAAAGGGAAAAAATATCAGTACCGCGTTGATCTGAACCGATTCCCAGACCCATTCAAACGTCTCTATACGTTGCATCACCCGTACCGCATGGATTATGGAAAATTGCAGCGCGCTTTGGATAAGTTGGTAGGAGAGCATGACTTCACGAGTTTCTGTTCGACCAAGTCGGACAAAGAGGACAAAGTACGGACCGTTTATCAAGCAAGTTATGAGCTGGATGAAAAGAGTAACGAACTGATTTTTACCTTTATCGGGAATGGATTTTTATACAATATGGTACGTATTTTTGTAGGTACGTGCTTACAGATTGCGGATGGACTCAGAGAGCCTGAAGAGATTGATCGGCTGTTTGAAGTGAAGGACCGCAATGAAGCTGGCCCCACTGCGTCTGGGCAAGGGCTGTATTTAGTTGAAGTGTATTATGATGAGCAGTTTAAGAAAGCTTTATCTGTTAGTTCGGACAAGTAGGTCGCTTTTTTGAGCTTCAGTTGTCCGAATGAGAGTCAGTTCGGACAAGTAGGTCGCTTTTTTGAGCTTCAGTTGTCCGAATGTGGCCCAGTTCGGACAAGTAGCCCACTTTTTTATGCCTCACTTGTCCGAACCAAGCAGTTCCATACAATAAAAAAAGCAGCGAAATGAAAGGTTATCCTCTCATTTCGCTGCCTTTTTTGTTTAATTCGTCTGCATGGCTTTTTGATTTAACTTGCTGTACTTCAAGGGCGTTGTGCCGACGTGTTTCTTAAATACGAGATTGAAGTATTCAGGATTATTCTCATAACCTACCATTTTCGCTACTTCATAAACTTTGTAGGATTTGAGGAGCAATTTTTTCGCTTGCTCGATGCGGTATTCAGTAAGTTTGGTGTTGAATTTCTTTCCGACCCGTTGTGAGAATTCGCGGCCCAAGTATTCTGCGTTGAAGAACAGTAAGTTTTTGGAAATCCAAGTTAGGGACAGGTCTGGATTACTATAATGTTCCTCAATGACGGTGTTGATTTCTGCAGCTAAATCTTGCTCAGCAGTCTCATCATTTTCTTCCAATTTGACTCGTTCTAAGATGGTCTCGAATTGCTTCACGACATCTTGATAGTAAACCGCTAGAGAGATATTCTCATTGATTTGGGTAATCTCGTCAATTATCTGAAGTTGAAAGTGAATAATCAACTTGGAAATCAAATGATGACTTTCGAGAATAGCCACTTCTTTAGGATGGTTATGTTTTTTGTTATCCAAAAAGAACGCATAGAGAATTTCTTTGGAATGGGCAATGGAACCTTCCTCTAAAGAAGCAATCATTTGATTGCTGAAAGCTTCGAAGCGTTTTTTATATTCGGTGACGGGACGATAATTGTGCGCCTTAATTTCCATTAGTTGGAATTCCATGTAATAGAACTGCAGATTCAACATCCGCTCCCCGTACTCGATGATTTCTTTCAACTCGTTCATTGAGCAGTGGTGCCGGTAAAGTAATAATCCTTCTTCAAGATTCCACTCATGAATCAAGTCAGAATCTTCAGTTTCTGGAATCAGGTAATACCGATAAGAACGAATCGTTCCGCTCAAAATCGTGCTGGAAGCGAAGGTATCACGAAATAACGGATCAAACGTATCGAAATGGAGCATATCAATCATGAACAAGCTGAAACCGTCCGGAATGTCCGGCATGGGTTGGTGGTCTTTTAGTAAATATTCATTCAAACGTTCCGACTTCAGGAGCGAGAAGGCTTGCTGGTCATGTTTGGAAGCAAGGACCACTTGATCGATAGCTGCCATTAACTCCTTCGCCTTCACTGGTTTCTGGAAAATGAATTTGACCCCAAGCGCCATGGCTTGCTTCGCATATTCAAAAGTTCCATACCCGGTAATAATAATCATTTGAACAAAGGGATTGCACGCATGAACTTGCTCAATGAGTTCCAGCCCATTTAGGCCCGGCATTTGGATGTCGGTAATCATAATATCAACATCATGATTTTGAATGTACTGGAGGGCATCCTCGCTTGAGTAGAGCACTTTTTCTACATGAATATTTTCTGCCGATCGCTGAATTAATGTAGCAATGCTATTCGCAATAAAAACTTCATCATCAACGACGATAACTTTTTGCATGTTCTTCCTCCTTAAGGGAGTGGCAAAGTAACCGAAATAATTGTCTTTTCGAAGGGAAGAGAATGGATGGTAACATCTCCCTTTCCATCGTAGTACAGTTCAATTCGCTCCTGAATATTCTTCAGCCCCACACCTGTTGAGTGATTCGTTTTATTCTTACTGTTTATAAAGCCTGGACCATTATCCGTTACCGTAATAACGAGCGCCTCGTCTTCTTTTTTTATGACGAGTTCTACTTGGCAAGGCTGATTCATCCGCTCAACCCCATATTTCAATGAATTCTCAATCAACGGTTGAATCAACAACCGAGGAATGGTAACAGAAAGCAAGGAAGGATCAATCGATTCGACATATTGCAAACGGGAACCGAAACGGAATTTTTGAATCGTCAAGTATGCTTCGATAATCGTCATTTCTTCAGTAATCGTATGGAACGGACTGCCAGTAGAGAGCTTGGTCCGAAATAACATCGCTAAAGAAGTAACCATTTCTGATAATTCATCTTGCTCATTGTTAACCGCTAACCAATTAATCGAATCAAGCGTATTATATAAAAAGTGTGGATCAAGCTGTGATTGGAGCGCACGAAATTGCATTTCTTGCGTCAAAATCTTAGATTGATAGTTTTCTTGAATTAAGTCATGAATCATTTGAATCAAATCATCGAAGCTGGCGTACAAAGCGCCTACTTCATCCGGCCGATTGTTTTCTTCATCGGTCCGTAACACGACTACATCGTGGGTTTCTTTGTTAAAGGAAGCCATCTTATGGGCGAGACGGTTAATAGGACTAACTAAAGATTGAATAGCCCGACGTGAAACCAACAGAATAAAAACAAAGAGCAAAACAAATAAAGAAAAGAGAATAATCCCTAGAAGCATAATTTCCCGCAAGACAACACTACGAGGCATAACGCCGACAATGCGCATTTCACCTTGATTGAAGGCACTCTGCGCGATAAAGTAATCCGTTCCACCCAATCGCTTCACTTGGTTGCCATAGCGATTGGAAAAAGGATCACTGTTCAAATAATCTGTAATAGGGTCGGGCATCATCTTGCCAATGGGATAGGCTGTATCTCCATATAGCAGGGCAAAGTGATCCGAATCCGCATATAAGTGAGTATTCTCGATGGTATTCGTAATAAAAGAAGTATGCAAGGATACCACAATAGTTCCCAGTTTTTCCATATTATCTGTTGAAAAAACGTTACGAGCAACAATCGCCCGAGTACCATCTTCTGAGAAGAACCATTTTGCTGGATGCGGTTCATCGCCTAATTCTCTTCTTACATCATCGGTAGTCAACGAATCAAAGAACGTCATATCATTATAGAGCGTACTCTCGAAACTATCACCCTCGGAATCATATGCATATACCGTATTCAAGTTGCGTTCATAAGAACTAAGGGAGTAAATTTCATTACGTAGAGCAGATCTTTTTTGATTTTCTTCTTGTACAGTAAGATCCTCAAAATTAAGCTCGGTCATCAATTTTTGGATGTCTTCCTCATCAATTACTTTGTAAGTAAAAAACTCCAAGCTGTCCATCTGCGTACCAATTGATTCAGCAAGGGTGGAGATGTTGTCCTGATTGTTTTTGTACTCGCGTTTCGTAAGTTCCATTACCAAAATAGAAGTAGCGATCAGAGTGAACAAAGCAAACAGGACAAAAAATGCATAAAACAGAGCCGAGAACTTTTTGAAATAGGTAAAGTTTCGCCACTTTTGTTTCAGAAAATCATACCACATTACTTACTCATCCCAAACTCTGGGAAATCTGCCTGAAATTTCGCCCATACTTGACGATGCAAAAAGCTAATAAAGGCAATCGGGAGTGAAATACCTGCCAGTAGGACAAAGGTTGCTTTCATTGAAAGAAGTCCATAACAGAAGTAGAGCGTGAAAAGAACAGGTAAGTAACGGAATGGGTAGCGGAACAACAAGAACATGGCTAATTTGAAGCGATCAAAACCTTTCATAGCAGGGTACCATTCAAATGTTTGAAGAGAAATTAAATTTAGAATCAACAGAATGATAATTAAGAACAAATATAGAAATGGGATGAATCCCGTTACATTCATCAATACGACTAGAATACGGGCAGAAACCAAGAGAAGCATAATAAACAATGTAAAACCGATTTGAAGCTTGTTTGCCTTCTTGAAATTTTGTTTATAGAAATCAAAGAACTGCTTCACTGAAATGTAATCTCCATTGATCGAAAAATCTGAATAGCATTTCATCACCGCAATAGAAGCCGGAGCCACACCGAAAATTCCTAATCCCAATAAACTAAATAAGATCCACAACAAATTCAGATAAACCACATTACTAAAAGCAAATAAAAGAGACATTAAAAAGCCTCGCCATTGTATTTTCATATCTTCAAAACCTTCCTCTTTATATATATTCCCCTTGGATACGCTTACTTTTACAAGGGATTCCAAGCTAAAAAGCGACTACTATCATTATAGGCGAATTTCAATTTCAAACAAGATGAAATAAAAAGTACCTCGATTTTATCAAATAAAATAGTAAGAAAACGGTTTCTAAGTCGGTTTTTTCAAATTTTTGGCGGAATTTTTCCATTCTGTAATATTTTTGAAAAAGGTATGATGTATTTGTAAGCGGTACAAATAAGGAGGAAGAAAAATGAAGTTGTTCAAAAAATTAGGTCTAGGCGTGGCTTCTCTTGCAGTGGTAGCCAGTTTAGCAGCTTGTGGTTCTTCAAATGCAGAAGATGCAGGTGCAGATGAAGGCGGAAAAACAAAAGTAACGTTTGCTTGGTGGGGTTCAGAATCAAGACACAATAACTACATCGAAGCAATTGAATTATTTGAAGCAAACAACCCAGATGTTGACATCGAATATGAATTCGCAGCATGGGATGACTATTGGAAAAAATTAGCAACCAAGGCAGCTGCTGGTGAATTACCAGATGTCATGCAAATGGATGCATCTTACTTAGGTGAGTACGGAAATAAAAACTTGCTCCTTGGATTGAACAGTGCCATTGAAGCAGGAACCATTAGTCGTGAAAACTTACCAGATTCCATTATCGAAGCAGGTTCTATTGCAGGGGAGTCCTATGCGATTTCTCCAGCGATGAATGCCATGTCTGTAATGGCGAATGAACAACTGATGGCGGACGCAGGAGCAAAGCTTGATTGGGACAACTATTCATACGCAGAATATACACAAGCAATGCAACAAATTAAAGACAAAACGGATACATACGGATTTATCGACGTAGTGGATAACTATGTATTGATGCAATATTACTTCCGTACAAAAGGGGAAGAGTTCTACCAATACAATGAAGATGGGAAACCAGAAATTGCCTTCACCAAAGAATCTGCATTGGAGTTCTTCCAATCGATTTATGATCTAGCTTCTACAGGTGCCATATCCACATCTGAAGTAGCATCGAACACGAAATCATTTAACGAAAATCCATTTGCACTCGGTCAAGCCGGATTCTACCAAACCTGGCAAAATCAATTTACGCTTGTAACAGATGCATTGGCAGAAGGGGTAGAAGCTACTTTACACTTACCATATGATGCTGCCAATACAAAAGCGTTGTACTACCGTCCATCTTTCTATTACTCAGCAGCGAAAACAACTAAAGATGCAGACGCAGCAGCTCGTTTCATCGACTTCTTGGTTAACGATGAAGAAGTAGCGAAAATCATGGGTACTGAACGTGGAATTCCATCCAACACAGCGAACCTAGATACTATTTATGATTCTTTGACAGACACTGAAAAAGTTGCAGCAGACTACTTAACTGAAATTGAAGACCTTGTTGGTGAAGCTTCACCAGTACCACCAATCGGATTCTCTTCTATCTCTCAAGCAGCGAAAGATGTTTATGCAGAGTTGACGTACGGTACGATGACCCCAGAAGAAGCATACGAATTTTTAACCAAAGAAATGCAAAAGACCTTTGATGAAAACTACGAAGACTAATAGATAACAAAGGGTTAGGGGATCATTCAGATGATGCAAAAATTTAAGAAAATGTCCACAGCAAAACAGGACCTCGTTTCTGGATATCTATTTATCTCTCCATTTATTATCGGTTTCTTAATGTTTATTATCGTTCCGATGATCATCTCTTTAGTCATCTCATTCCAACGCTATGACTTATTAACAGAACCAAAGTTTATTGGTCTTGATAACTTCAAGGAAATTTTGTTCGATGATCCGAAATTTAGAACGTCTCTTTCTGTAACATTAAAATATGTTGCAATGGCAGTGCCACTACGTTTGATAGTGGCACTATCTGTTGCAATGTTAATTAACCGACCTTCCAAGCTTTCGGGTTTGTACCGGGTGCTGTTTTACATTCCATCTGTAATTGGTGGTTCCGTAGCAGTTTCAATTATGTGGAGAAATTTATTTGGTGACGCAGGATTAATTAACGGTGTTTTGGAAGCGATTGGTTTGGAACCAATCTTCTTCTTCAAAGAACCATTTACCGCACTATTAACGCTCGTATTATTAGCAGGATGGCAGTTTGGTTCATCCATGCTGGTTTTCTTGGGCGGATTGAAAAATATTCCAAATGAATTATATGAAGCAGCAAACATCGATGGAGCTGGTAAAGTTCGTCAATTCTTTAGTATTACCTTACCTGTTTTGTCTCCTATTATTTTCTTTAACTTAGTGATGCAAACCATTTCTTCCTTCTTGACCTTTACTCCGGCATACGTTATTTCAAACGGAACCGGGTCACCTAGAAACGGAACACTCGTATATGCCCTTTATATCTACCAACAAGCCTTTGGTGAGTTGGAAATGGGATATGCCTCCGCTCTCGCATGGATCTTGATTCTGATTGTTGGTGTCATTACCATCCTATTATTTGCGACATCGAAATTCTGGGTATTTTCAGAGAATGGAGAGAAATAAGATATGAATATGAAACGAAAAAAAATAGCAAATTATGCCTTTAATGCCGTTGTGTTAACAATCGCTGTCTTAATGTTATATCCCGTTTTATGGCTCATCTTTAGTTCTTTCAAGCCGAATACAGATATTTTCCAAACAGCGACTGAATTGTTCCCGCGTACGTGGACATTAGACAACTATGTAACGGGATTCAAGGGAATTGGCGGCATCCCATTCATGAAATTCATCATGAACTCGCTAACGATTGCGTTAATTTCAACAGTAGGGGCAGTCGTTTCTTCTGCCATCATTTCTTATGGCTTCGCTCGGATTCCATTTAAGACAAAAGGATTCTGGTTTGCCTGTGTACTTGTTACCATGATGCTGCCTGCTGAAATCATCATGGTTCCGCAATACTTGTGGTATAACTTCTTGGGCTGGGTAAATACATTACTGCCTGTTACAGCTATTTACTACTTTGGTCAAGCGTTCTTCATCTTCATGATGGTACAATTTATCCAAGGGATTCCAGTTGAGTTAGACGAAGCTGCGAAGATGGATGGTTGTGGAAGAGTACAAATCTTCCTGCGCGTAATCATTCCGTTATTGAAACCATCCCTAGCAACAACCGCAATCTTCTCCTTCTACTGGAGATGGGAAGAATTAATCGGTCCGATGCTGTACTTGACAAGACCAGACGACTTCACCGTTTCCGTCGCATTGAAACAGTTCCTGGATGCATCTTCTGCATCAAACTGGGGTGCGATGTTCGCGATGTCCGTTATCTCCTTGTTGCCAGTATTAATCGTATTCTTCATGTTCCAAAAATATATTGTTCAAGGAATCAGTACAACTGGTTTGAAATAAACACAAAAAGAGTGTGACAAAAGGCGCTAAACTCCGAATCAATGGAACGAATCATGCGCAGGATGGTCGTAGACCATCTGAGCATGATTCGGAAGCACTGTGGGCTGACGCCCAAGTGTATCATCCTTGTAAGCTGCTAAAGCAGCAACAATCATGACAAAGTGACGTCGGAGTTGCCTTTTGGAACACGTTTACGAGGCAGATAATCGTATAAAGGAAGTCATTTCTCGAAAAGAGAAATGGCTTTCTTTTTGTAAAAGTGGTATTTTTTTAAGTATAGAAATTGAATTTGGAGGGGAAAGAATGAATCCATTTAAAGCGTTGCTTGCGACTGCCAACGAAGATGCAACGGTAGACTTAACTTTGACCGAAATGACCCGTGAGGACCTCCCAGCAGGCGATGTGTTGATTCGTGTTCATTACTCAAGCGTCAACTACAAAGATGGCCTGGCCGCCACAAAAGCCAAGAGCGGGGTAACCAAAGCCTATCCCATTGTTCTTGGAATCGACTTGAGTGGGGAAGTAGTGGAATCGAAAGTCGATGCCTACAAACCGGGTGATCGAATCTTGGCCCATAACTTTGGCATAGGCGTTCGTCAGCATGGCGGGTACAGTGAATATGCATCCGTTCCAGCTGAATGGATTGTACCGCTGCCTGAAGGGCTAACTTTGAAAGAAGCGATGATTGTAGGGACTGCGGGTTTCACTGCCGCGCAGTCGATCATAGCGTTGGAAGAACACGACGTACAAACAGACGGCAAACCGATTCTTGTGCGCGGAGCAACAGGCGGCGTAGGCGGAATGGCCATTAAGATGCTAAGTCAACTCGGATACAAGGTCATCGCGGAGTCCCGGAAGAAGGATTCCTCTACAAGCTATTTAGAGGGCCTAGGAGCCACTGGAGTCGTACTCCCGGAAGAAGTCCAAATGGAGAAGCCGCGTCCACTAGGGAGCCAATTATGGCAAGCTGTGGTCGATCCAGTTGGCGGAGACAAGCTTAGCGACTATCTAGCCCAACTCGAGGCAAATGGATCCGTTGCGTTAAGTGGAAATGCAGGAGGCGTGAAATTCACTACTACCGTTTTGCCGTTTATCTTGCGCGGAATAAATCTGTTGGGAATCAATTCTGTTGATCTGCCAAAAGAAAAGCAAATCGCTATCTGGGAAAGAATTGGAAAGGATTTGAAACCAGAGGACTTAGGAGGGTTCATTGATCATGAAGTAACCTTAGAAGAACTGCCGGGAGCCTTTGAGCAGATTGTTGCTGGGAAGATGCAGGGGCGGATTTTGGTGAAGGTGAAATCCTAAAAGACGGCAGCAGGTTTAGGAGAAAAAAGTGGCTTTAGTTTCCGACTGAGAAACATAAAGTCACTTTTTCTTTTTCTTGTAGTTTCACCCTTAGTTGCTTGAAGTGGTACTTGGTATTTTCTCTATTTTTTGTTCTGCATCAGCATCGAAAAGGAAATAGTGGAAAGTATCTCTTCTTCCTTCTACTGTTATTTCAGCACTTGTATCACTGAGCCAATGAATCTCTAAATCTTCTGAATGAACATCTGCTAAGCCTTCTTTCACAATATCAGCATAAAGTTCGGAAGAAGTAGTTCCCTCTTCAATAAGAATTCTGGTTGATGGTCCTTCCGTTGAAATTTCAATATGATACGTTTCTTTCGGAGAGTCACTGGTCAATAGAATTTGCTTCTCAGTATAAAACAAGAAAATATTATGAGTAAATGTAACAAGTGGGATGCTTAATAAAAAAAGAAAGAAGAGAACCATTAAAAAAAAGATTCCACAACCTTGATGGGGTACATAATCACTTCGGAAACGCTTCATGTGGGACACTCCAGTTTCAGTTTTATCTTCATCACACTTCTATCATACCAGAATGAGTATCGCTACATTTACTTTTATGTCGGAAGGAGGCAATCAGTTCGATGCAAGAAATATATTTTCAACCGGTTAACCCAACTAACGAAAAAGAAGTTAGGAAAATGAAAGTAAAGCCAGAACAACGAACCTTTATCGAAACCGTGGATGAGTGCTTGGCAGAAGCCGCACAGCGGTTGGCCTCGCCATGTACGGATTGTTCGGACCAAATCGTGATACGTGGATTGACCGCCTTTAATTGATGAGAAATTTCAGGGAAGAGGGCTAGGTAAAAAAGCTATGTCTAAACTTATCGAGATCGTTGCGGAAGAGTATAAAGTGAACCGCATCTATCTCCGTTTTGTCGAGGAGAATAGAGGAGCAGCTTATCTATACGAAGCATTGGGTTTTCGATATTGGAATGAGAAAGACCCGAATGGCGAGCTTATTTATTACTATGATGTTTAAATTGGCGGATTGTATTTCTCACGTTTAATTTTAGAATCAACAAGATAAAATAAAAAAATTTTTTCCAAATTTAAATTTGACATATTCCGATATGTATCGTATTATATTAGACGGTATTGTTTGCCACCACTGATGAGCCCCGGAAACTCAAAATGGTTCAAACATTCAGGTATAAGATATGGAGGAAACAAACGTGCGTACAACATATATGGCTAAAGCTAACGAAATCGAACGCAAATGGTACGTGATCGATGCAACAGATATTCCCTTGGGACGTGTATCAACAATTGCTGCATCAATCCTACGCGGAAAAAATAAACCAACTTACACTCCACACGTAGATACTGGTGATTTCGTCATCATTATCAACGCTGACAAAGTGAAATTAACAGGTAAAAAAGCAACTGACAAAATCTATTCTCGCCACTCAGGTTACATTGGTGGACTAAAACAAGTTTCTGCTGGTGAATTGCGTGACAAGAACTCTCGTCGTTTACTAGAAAACTCTATCAAGGGTATGCTGCCTAAGAACGCTTTAGGTTCGCAACAATTCAGAAAATTGCATGTTTACGGTGAAGAAGTTCATCCACATGCAGCACAACAACCAGAAGTTTTAGACATCACAAACCTAATTTAAGGAGGGAAATTCATTGGCACAAGCACAATACATCGGCACTGGTCGCCGTAAAAACTCAACTGCCCGCGTACGTTTAGTACCTGGAACAGGAAAAATCGTCTTCAACAAAAAAGACATGGAAGAATACATTCCATTCCCTTACTTGTACGAAGTAATCAAACAACCATTGAACATTACTGATACACTAGGAAGCTACGACGTTCACGTGAACGTTAACGGTGGTGGATTCACTGGACAAGCTGGAGCAGCTCGTCACGGAATCGCTCGCGCATTGTTGTCTGTAGATCCAGACTTCCGCGCACCATTGAAAGCTGCTGGTCTTCTAACACGTGACCCACGTATGGTTGAACGTAAGAAACCAGGTTTGAAAAAAGCGCGTAAAGCTTCTCAGTTCTCCAAGCGTTAATTTGTTGTCATATCAACGATTCAAGACACTTCTCATTCATTTGGGAAGTGTCTTTTTTTGTCGTGACTGAAAGCGTGAATGAATGTCATCTTACAAGCATTTGTTTGGCAAACTTAACGCCCGTGTTCTCCATCGCTCTTTCTGTCATATGCCCATAGGTATCAAGCGTTGTTTGGATGGAAGTGTGGCCGAGCCTTGACTGAATTTCCTTCGCGTTGGCTCCAGCTTCGACCAAAATGGATGCATGTGTATGGCGGAAACCATGAGTCGTGATTTCGGGAAGAGCGGGGTTCATACCCAACACTTTCTCGATGACGGTGTCTGTGTACTTGTGGTAAAGGGGAACATTCTGGACTTTCTTGTTGATACGATTAAAGACCCATTGTTTCTTGGAGTCTACTCGTATTCCCAACTCGAACAGTTCGAGAGATTGTTGTGTACGCCAATGCTTCAATACATTCATCGAATGTTCGTCCATGGAAATTGTTCGGATGGAGTTTTTGGTTTTGGGTGGGCTAATTTGAACTTTCCCGTCCAGATAAATCATGTTACGGCTCACTCGGATGAGTCCCTTTTCAAAGTCAATGTCAGACCACATGAGGGCCATCATTTCTCCTTTGCGTAATCCTGAGTAACTCAACGTGTGGAAAATAGCATAGTGTCTGTAAGAGAAGTTTTCCTTGAGCGTCTTTAGAAAGGCACTCAGCTCGTGTGTATTGTAGAAGTTCTCTGGCTTCCCGTTGAGCAACTCATCCTCTGTAGCTTGAATTCGTGGCATTTGAACAAACCGCATAGGATTGTCATTGCGATAGTTGGATTGCACCGCATAATCTAATACACGCTGGACGCAAGATTTCAATACCTTGAAGTTTCTGTAGA
Source organism: Jeotgalibaca caeni (assembly GCF_028863945.1). GTDB lineage: Bacteria > Bacillota > Bacilli > Lactobacillales > Aerococcaceae > Jeotgalibaca > Jeotgalibaca caeni. The sequence continues at coordinate 51,459 of NZ_JARBEA010000007.1, forward strand.
AAGTGCTCCATTCATTCACAGCTTCTTGACATTCTCTTAAGGTTATCGAAGTAATCTCCTTATTACCGAATCGGGGCAGGATATGTTTTTCGAATTGTTGTTCGGTACGGTCTACCGTTACGGGGCGCACCGTATTCTTGTAACCAATCCTCCAAGCTTCATATACCTTGGAAAAGGTAACCTTTTGCTTTTCTTGATATGTGCCTTTTCTCAGTGCGACTTTCAATGTTGCCAACGCAAGTTCCGCATCCTCCAAAGTTTCAAAACCTCTCTTTGTAACCATCTTTCTTTTACCTGATTCATCTTTTCCACAGTAGTGGGAGAACCAATACGTTGTTCTTCCTGTTTTTTTCTCAATATACTCTTTGATTGTTGTCATTTGTATGACCCCTCTTCTAATTGTAGTTGAATTCTAACCACGCCTTGTTTAGATTCACTTATATTAGGCAAGAGGATAATATATTATTCCTGTTAGAGGTTCGATGTGTGTCTAACCTCAATCTCTGTTTACCTCCTTTGAGATAATTATAAGCATTAATTCATAAGAGGTCGAACCATAGTCGAACATGATTAAAGAATAAATACACTTTCTCTGAATATAGTAAGAAAAATAGACAGGAGAGTGTGCATATGCAAAACTTTGGAGAATTGATGGAGAACTATATGGTTGAGATGGAGAATAGAATTAGAGAACAAATTTTACAAGAGATTTTGGTGAAAAGAGAAGACGAACAAAGAAGGGTATGGCTTAATAAGACTGAACTTGCAAGTTACATGGGTGTCTGCTTTAGGACATTAGATAAATTCATCAAAGAAAACCCAACTTTTCCTTCATCCAACATCGCAGGTGCAGTTCGCTTTAATTGCAATCGGGTAGATGAGTGGATGGAGATACATGATGAAGTGATAAAAAGTAGAAAATCTCGTAAAGCTGCATAATTTCAAACGTGAATACATAAAAAGCACATCATTCAGTGGTGTGCTTTTTTTTGCGTACTTCATTAAAAAGCCACAACTTTTGGCGACCATGCATAACATATGCATCAGCAATGCTATAGAGGAGCTCTTCTGAGCTTCAATCAAAAGGGGGTAAAGATATGCAACTGTACATGATGAAGGACAAAGAACGGCTTTACCGGAGTAAGGTTTTTCTGGGGAACAGTACGGAATAGTACATGTAACTGGCATTATATAAGGAAGTATCGAGAGAATATAGAGAGGCGAATCGGTGAATGCAGGATATAGATTTTCGGGTGTTTCTGATGACCGGGGGGAGTGCTCGTTGTGGGCATTGTCACGGCGGTTGCAGAAAAATTTGCAAAGAGACTCAGTGCCAGCACCACCGAGAGGGTGAAAGGGAAAGTGAAGTAGGCCGAGATTCCTGGTCATGGCAAAGAAGGAATGGGCTGGATAAAGGACCCGAAAAAAGGCCGCTTATAACAAGGTGTACAACAAGATGACTCGCACCATCTGGAAGGACTTGTTCAAGCTGTTCAAGTAGTGGAAGGCTCCATGTGCCGAAGCACGGTAAAACGGGGAACAGCGACATTTGGTTGAATGACCAGGTGGCGCTTGTTTGTTATTTTTGTGAAAAGACAAGTAAATACTCAAATCGATTGTGTTATAATAATGATAAATATTGTTTCATTAAATTTAATTCGTAATAGCAACACATGGTAAACAGAATGAATGAAACCTTACCGTTACTCATAGGAGGAGCTACTGTGCCGTCGAAAAATGAAAATGCTTTATCTGAAAGTTTGGAATTTGATGAAGATGACCTCATGGTTGCTGACTTGGAGGCCAGTTTAGAAGCGGAACTGGAAATACAGTTTTCCGACCTCGCCTTTTTTGAGGACGAAAGAGCTAAAATTGGCAATCCCGATAACCTTGGCGAAATTATTCTGGGCGAGGTTTGGACACAATTCGGGAATCAAATTGGCTTGGACCTGACAAACGAGACGTTGATTCAAGCCTACGACCGGGAAAATCCCGAAAAATACAACAAAGAAGTTGGGAACGCCATCATGAAAGACCCGAACTACACAAAAGCCTATGCGGAAATGAAACAGCAACACGAAAATGGGACGTTGACGGATGACTATACCGGAAAAAAACTGGGCGTCCAAGATAAACCGAACCTCGACCACGTTGTTTCAAGAAAAGAGCTGTATGAAAATGCCCGACGAAAGCAATCCAATATTGACACGAAGGATTTAGCCAATAGGGAAAAGAATCTGAGACCCACGAATGAATCGCTCAACAAGAGCAAAGGGGCTAAGACCAACCAGCAGTATGTCGTCGAACGTGCCCAAAGGGAAGAAGGGTTGCTAAAGCAAAATGAAGCCGCACATCGAAAAATCGATGAATCTCATGAAGCGCCGGTGGATAAGCGCCTTGCACATGAGAAAGCTGATAAGCGTCTGCAAGATAAGTTGGATGCCGATGACACCTTGATGCTGAAAAGAGATAAAGAAGCGCGCAAGGATATGAATAAAGTGATTGCTCCGGCTGCTGCGAAACGAACGGTCGAGAAAGCGGGGAAGGATGCCTTGAAAATGATGCTTGTGTCTGCATTGTTTGACCTCCTCAAAGCCGTCATGAACGGGTTGGTGCGGTTCTTCAAGGAAAAAGACAAGTCATTCAAACGGTTCTTAACCGAAATGAAGGCGTCCATCAAGTATTTCATAAGCCACATTTCCAACTTTGCCCGGACGGGTGCCTCTTCGGCCATCGGCACAGTCGTGAGTGAGATTTTTGGCCCAATCGTGAGTACATTCAAAAAATTGGCGAGTTTCATCAAGCAAGGTGCCTCAAGCTTGACGGAGGCGATTCACTATCTGAACGCCAAGGAAAACAAAAATAAGCCTTTGAGCATCAAGATTGCGCAAGTTGGCAAGATAGTCACGGCTGGATTGGCCGCGGGCGGTGCCATCGTTGGTGGAGAATTCATTGAGAAAGCCCTGCTCCATCTCCCAATCATGACGGTTAAAATACCCTTACTCGGAAGCATCGCCAACGTAACTGGCATGTTCTTGTCCAGCTTGCTTGCGGGCGTCATCGGAGCCACTGTCATCAACCTTATCGACCGTTATATCGCCAAACGGCAACAAAATGAAAATATGGATAACCAGATTGACAAAAAGAATGAGATATTGCAAACGCAGGATAAACTGATTGGTGTTAAAATCGAAAAAATGTCCATCACAAAAGAAAGTGCCGGTCAAGCCATGATAAGAAACCGTGAAGAAGCCAAAGGCATCATCAGTGAAGCAATGGCAACCATTTTCACCGAGGATGAGGATGAAGCGAGTAACCATGACCGGTTTGATACCATGGATGCCGATTTAGCTGATTTGCTGGAATAGGGAAAGGGGATAATTAAAAATGAAAAATCGTACCTTTTTAATTTTAGGGAGCCTGATGGTCGCTGGCGCTGTGGCTTATGGGGTCTATAAGCATCTCCAAAAGCGAAACAAGGTCCTGGACGTTACCAACTCGACGCCGGAAACCATCTATTCAAATACTGCCACGCCGGATGCTTCGGCAACTGCTCCCGAATTCCGTTTTGAAAAAGAGGCGGTTGTGGCATCGGTCCAGGAAAGGCATAACGAGGCAGTAGATACGATTGAAGAGTCTCTCAATACCATTTTTAATGGTGATGATGTTGTGAGCGAAAACGATGAAATCCTTGAAAAAATCGGGGACGGACTCGATGATTTGTTAAAGTGAGGGAACGCATATGAGTGAAGAAAGGGTTATAGTGGATACAAACGAGGTACCTACTCTTGAAATCGAAGAACATGATTTTCAGGATGCTATGAGTTCCATAAAAAAATATTCGGAGCAAACGAGAGAGGAGGTCGGGCTCAGTAAAGTTCCTTATGGCGGTGGTTTGTTCAACCTTGTCAATCACAAGGTTACTGGCAAGGAATTGAACCAAATTACATCCCAAATCCAAAATTACCTGATTCACCTCAATGAATTGGGCCAAGGCCTCGTAGAGGAGTTTGTGCAAGTGTATAAGGCGTTTGAATCTCTGGACAAGGATTACATTGCGGGGATTGTCACCTCTATCAAAGCAGCCGAGGCAGTCAGCAAGCGGGAACAGGAAGACCGCAAAGACATCAAAAGAATGATTGTACAACATGAACAATCTGTAAAAGTCCTTAGAAAGTTTAAAGAAGACATCGATAAGCTCAAACACCTGACCGATATTGATGAAGCTTGGAACATGTTGGAAAAGCAAACCGCCCTTTCGAACGAACTGAGTGCTTACATGAACCGATTGTCCAAATTAAAACATTTGGAAGACATCGATACCCTGTGGGGCAGAAATGAGAAACTCGATAAGGACATTGCGACTATCCAAAAAACGTTGGCATTCCATGATGAATCCCTTTCTGATTTCAATCAGGCACTTCAAAACGCAGAGGAAGCGCAACAGCAATTCATTGATAATACCAACCAGACGTTAACGGAATCCCGTGACGATTTCAAGGAACAAGTCAAAACATTTACTGACACGCAAACGGCCGCACTCGATGCCATCGCTTTGAAACAGACCGATTCATTTGATAAGCTTCGGGCTGAACAGACAGAAAAATTGACCGTTATCGAAAACCAGCAGAGCCAAAAGTTGGCTGACTGGACAGACAACCAATCTGCTGTTCTTGAACGAAACGCCAAGGAACAAGAAACAAGGCTGTCAAAAACCGAAAAAACGCTTGATGAAGAAAAAGCTACACTCAGTGAACAAGTCAGTATGCTAACCCAGAAAGTAAAAATCGCCAATTATGTGGCGGGTGGTGCTGCTGTACTGACAGTCATACAGCTGCTTTGGAACCTGTTGGGTGGGATGTAAAATGAAAGATAATATTTTTTATACGGAATTATTGGATTACGCCTCCAAGTTGGATGCCGTGACAAACGCGTATGGTGAGATTGTCAAAGCAGCGACAGTGATTGTTGAGGAACGGGATAATCCCGCCACGGTTCATCTCATCAGGTACACGTCCAAGATTATCAAATCCACCGAGGCATCGAAAGATTTAAAACGTCTTGCACATGCCTTGAAAGACAGCATTATCAAATTCCATGGGTACCATGCTATCCTCGATTCGCAAGATAAAGCATTCATCGAAGAGGATACCCGTTCACTGGAAGAACTACTCAATGAGTTGAACGCACTGGTCGGACTGGAGGGTGTTAAATCCAAGGTGAACGATTTGATTGCCTATCAAACAGTGCAGATGCTCCGAACCAAACAGGGGCTGCAGACACAGAAAGGGACGATGCACCTTGCCTTTACCGGGAATCCGGGCACCGGAAAGACCACCGTCGCAAGAATCGTTGGGCATATCTACAAACAGTTGGGGCTGTTGTCAAAAGGACATTTTGTCGAGGTATCCCGGACTGATTTGATTGCCGGCTATCAAGGCCAGACCGCACTCAAGGTGAAGAAAGTGATTGATGAAGCGAAGGGAGGCGTTCTCTTCATCGATGAAGCCTACAGCCTCACGGAGAACGACCATAGCGATTCGTACGGCAGGGAGTGCCTGACTGAACTGACAAAAGCCTTGGAAGATTACCGGGATGATTTGGTCGTGATTGTGGCTGGCTATACGGAACCAATGGCCCATTTCTTTGAGTCGAACCCCGGGTTGAAGTCACGGTTCAATACCTTCATCGAATTCCCGGATTATAGCGCCAATGAATTGCATGCGATGTTTATCGCGTCCTGCACGAACAACGACTACATGTTGGTGGAAGATGTTTCGTCTGACATTCTCGATTATTTGACCAAGCAAGTGGCGGACAAACCAGAACATTTCTCCAACGGACGGTTGGTCCGGAACCTTTATGACGATGTAACAATGAACCATGCACGACGCGTCGCAAAAATACTACACCCAAATCGGGAGGATTTATCTATTCTTACTTGCGAGGACTTGCGCGGAATTGGTCCGAAGGTTTCCGACGAAATAGAACAACAAATATATGTATCCCAATAATGGTAACGTCAGCCAAGAGGATGCCTATAAGCTGAAAGAAGACTGAAAAGAGGTTGTGAAAGACCTGTGGATACCATTCGAATAAGCAACAAAACAGACCGAGGACAGAGTCGAAGCTGCTGAAAAACTATCAATTCCAAAGAAAATGACCAATTAGATTGTTGACGTATCAACATTTCTAATTGGCCATTTTTATTATTATGCGACTTTTTCAGCAGCCTCGAATTCGGTTAGGGTACTATCTCGTACATAAAAAGGTATGCCGAAACATCCCTGATAATATGTTATTGAAAGGTACCTAAATAGCTTTTGACCCCGGGCAAACCATCTTCTTGATAACGTCGCAAAAATTCGGTTCCAATAACCCCACCATCAGCTCCGCCGGCAACGACTGCCTCCACATCATTGGGGCCTTTCAGTCCAAACCCAACAAATGTAGGAATATCCGAGTAGCGTTTAATTTGTTGAATCGTAGCTTTGTAGGCAGTTGGCAAAGACGTGAACGTGCCTGTTTTTCCTTCTCCGGAGATTACATACGCAAAACCTTTATTTACAAGCAATTTTGATTTCAACTCTTTTTCGGTTATGCCAGGTGGATATAGTAGCACGGGCTTTGGCGGCAAATCAGAGACCGGCGCATCCACACATAATATCCCATCATATAATTCCGATGCCAGGCTATCTAATCGCATGTTTCGGCGACCGGATTCATACGTCATCAAGATGATGGAAAAAGAGAACCGACTTTTGATGGTTCTTAATATCAGGATTAAATCTTCATGGGTGAAGCCTTCCGCCATCACAGTTGCCAAGGCGTCTTTTATGAGGGGCCCATCCATGTAGGCATCCGTTGTTGGGATGCCAAATTCCACAAAACCGACACCAGCTTCATCCAGAGCCTCTAAGAGCTGGAAAAAAGTGGTTTTATCGGGATAGTTGACGGGTAAGTAAAAAACGACATTATTCATTTGCTACACTCCAATCATTTGCAAGAACCAGCCTAAGATTGGTCCATAGAACGCATAGTCCGTTTCACTCAAGATACGCATGATAGGTGCATAGCTTCCTACCATACCCAAAAGGAATGCTTGGCCAAAGATAAGGATAAGCCCGTTGACGAATGAACCCAATAATGCTCCGCGACGCCCACCGTGTGCATTCCCCATGATTGCAGTCACCGCACCTGTGAAGAAAGTCGGTATGAGAGCTGGAAACACGACAATTGGGAAGTTAATTGCCCCAAGTACTACCATACCCACTAAGCCAGCGAAAAGACTCATCAAGAAACCAACTATAACGGACGTTGGGTAGTTTGGGAACAATAAAGGAATATCCAATCCTGGAATAGAGTTCGGGATAATTTTGTTTGCAATTCCGTGGAAAGCAGGGATGATTTCAGAAAGCATCATCCGAACACCTGTAATCACAACCGTAATCCAAACCCCGAATTCAACTCCGCGTAAGATGGAAAAGACAACAATGTCTTGCCCGTTGCTGACGTTCTCGCTGACCCAGCCTGGTCCTGCAAACAATCCCACAACAAGGAATAGCAAGGTCATTACCAAGGTTAGGGCGATGGTCATTTCACGTAAGAAATTAAATTGTTTTGGAATTTGTAGTTCTTCTAAATCATGCTCTTTATTCCCGAAGAAACGACCAATCCCTGCAGCAATCAACAAACCGACGGAACTGGAATGGGCAAGCGTAAAGCCTTCGCCACCCTTAACCGGCTTCATTAAAGGTGCGACATACGCACAAGAAAGGGTCATATACAGACCAAGAATGATAGAGCCTATAGCCACAAGTGGCACAAATGAAAGGGACGTATTAAATTTCAATAGTGCCGCAATTAATCCGGCGTAAAAGAACGAAACGTGTGCCGATAAATGCACATATTTGAAACGCGTAAATCGCGCCAATAATAGGTTTGTCATAAATCCAAAAGCAAAGATAAGGGCCATTTCACTCCCAATATCCACCAAACTTTCTGCTTGGGCGGCACCAATATCAGTCGAGAGCATTTCCATTCCGAAAATCCGTGAAAACATCGGTTGAAGGGGAAGCAGGGCCATCCCCAGCGTTTGTCCCCCGACATTAATCATCGTGAAGCCAATCATTGTCTTGATGGCACTTGGAAGTATCTGGTGCCATTTTTTCTTTTGGGCAATCATACCCACGATAACGACGAGACCAATTATGAAAACAGCTTGTCCAAGAATATTATTTATGAAATACATAAACCATGCCATGTTTGTTGCCTCCTTAGATTAGGTCCTTCGTATTTACAAGCAATTGTTCCCGCAAATACACTTTGTCCATCATGTTATCTATCCGAATGATGCGGGCACGTTGGGCACGCATCGCATCCGCAAAGTCGGATGTCGTGATAACCAAATCATAACTATCTGGATTAACGGAACCGATATCCGATGCTTCAACCTCTGCTTCAATGCCTTCTTCATCCAAAATTTGTTGGGAGAAAAGACGGAGCATCATGCTGCTTCCCACACCGGCTCCACAAACTGTTACTATTTTTAACATATTAAACGCCTCCTTTTATGATAGTCATTGCTTCTTCAGGCGATTGTGCCTGTAACAATTCATTCACTGTTGCTTCATTTGCTAATATCTCCACCAATTCGGATAAGGCTAATAGATGTGTTTGATGGTCTATTGCACACAGGCCGATAACCAATCGAACGGGGTCGTTTTTTGGGTGTCCGAATACGACTGGTTCTTTCAGTGTCACGATGGAAAGTCCTATGTCTAAAGCACCTTTTTCAGGCCGGGCATGCGGCATAGCGATTCCTGGTGCAATGACGATATACGTCCCGTTCTCCTCGACGTTCTCAATCATCGCATCCACATAACCCGGTTTGGCATGGCCATTCGCTACGAGAAGGTCGCCACTTGCACGAACGGCCTCATCCCGAGTATGGCATAGGACGTTTGTCCGGATTAATTCTTCTGTTAAAACTTCTAATAACATCGGTTGATACACTCCTTTCGAATGGGGTGCCGTGTGTTGTACACCGAAATAACGCGATAGTTCTTTTTCTAATTGACCGCTCTGGTTGACGGTGGCGTATTTTTTCACTAATCCCATGACCTCTTGGACGTCAACGCGTCGGGATAGTGATTCCACTCTTTCTTCTAACCGTTTCCGGTCGTTTATTGAAAGATAAGGCTGAACCTGAAGGACGGGATGTGTGTCACTTTGGAATGGAACGGTCGAGATGATAAAGTCTACCTCGTTTTCCGTTAGCCATTGATGTGCCCGGCGTTTCCCAAAAGCCCCTAATATGTGGAGATGATAGCTGGCTTCCAATTTACTTTGCAGGATAACCGATGTACTCAGTCCAGCGTTGCAAACCAGGATAACAGTTGGTAAACGCCGGGCTGCTTTACGATTCCGTTCCAAAGAAGAAGCAAAGAACAAGGTGAAGAAGGATGCTTCTTGGGATGTGAACGTCACCCCTAATTCATACTTGAAAGGAATAAGGGCATCTTCAACGGATTCCAGCAAATTGCCATGCTCAGAAACAACGTAATCATACAAGGGATTTTCAACCACTTCTTGCGCCGTTGCCCGTTGGTACGCGGGCCGTAGGTGATTCAATAAGCCCGTAAAAAGCTGGTCATCCTGTTGGAGTGCTGGCAGATTCATTTTGTCAGCCACACGTTTGATTAAACGTGATACAACTAAGGAGAAAGGGACCCATTTTTCCGATAAAAGAGCATCATAGCGAACCACTGAAGCCTCTGAGAATTTTTGAGCCAGATACAATATGTCTGAAGTTCCCAAAGGAACGCCCATCAGTTGTTCTAATGTGGCTCTTTTTTCCAAGAAAACCAGCTCTTCTTTCGTGTGTTGGGGTAAATAATCACCAGGCTCCATCGTTTTTTTCAGGGCCAACCGTTCTTTGACAACCCATACGTGATGGAGAAGTCGTTCAAATGAGTCCTCGCTGATTTCCACTCGGACATCTGTCATCAAGTCCAGTAAGAATCGTTCCGCCTTATTCAAAAAAACATCGTGTTGCGGGTCATCTTCCCGGAACAGCGTGTCTTCAGTGATAACGGACACCAAGAGGGCCCGTATCATTGTTTCATCCCCTTCAATCGAAAAGCCAATAAAAGGACGGGAGTGCAACGTGATGTTATTCAAGCTCAACTCTTCTCGAATGCTTTGCAGGTCGCGTAGCAGGGTATTTCGTGAGAGTTGAATCTCTTCAGCCAAGTTATCCAAACTAAATGGCTCAGGTATAGTTAACATCCGGCGTAGCAAGCGCAGTCGACGAATCCATGGGTTCGTTAGACTCAACTCTTCCACGTCCAAAAGTGAATGGAAGGCCACATCCAAAACAACGGGATAGTGGATAATGCCTTTTTGCAGTTCTAAAGATGGATGACCTGCATTTTTAAGTAATTCATTTAATTTTTTGATGTCCGAATACACTGTTCGTTCAGTCACTTCGAACGCGCGCGCCACGTCCGCGATTGCGACCTTTTGCTCTTCGGTACAACATTTCCAAAAGAGTGCTGATAATCTATTTTCCATTATGATTCCCCCTTTTGTTATCATAAGTATAGCGAATAGACTAAAACGCTACCAAACCCCATTTATTTCAAAAAAATGAAAAGAAGTGGGACCAGAGACTTTCCCTCAACTCTTTTTCATCAGACAATGTCCTTATTATAACAAAGTTCATCGCATCGAAATGTCACTATCGTATACCATTTGATAGGCGTGGATTGTTTATCGGTCCAACTATTTTAAGCGCAGATTTTTTTGTTTCATTGTGTATATAGTCTAAATAATGAATAATATAGGGAAAAGGAGTGTGCGGCCATGACTAAGTATTGGGAAACAAAAGTAATGAGAGACGGCGATGAGTTGTATTTGCCAATACCCGACGATTTGTTGGCAAACATTGGTATCGTGGAGGGAGATTATTTCTCTATCGAAAAAGGGAATAACGAAACCTATTTGCTTGTGAACGTCACCCCACCCACGACAGTCGAAAAAAAAGATAAAACGATGAAAATTAATAATGGACCGAATCTGAAATATACCAATGTATTTGTAATCCGGAAGGAATAGTCTCGTGGATAAAGATAAGAAAAATTGGACTGGCGATTAGTGAAACCAAAAAAAGGGAATATCAAGAAGTTTAATATAATTTGAATTAAACCCTATGAAACTCCATACAATTACTCAAAGGAGGTGATTGTATGGAGAGTTCCATTGACAAACAGGTTTTGGAGTTGATTGAAACCGCTGTGTCAGTTCAAATTGAGAAATACTATAGTGAGCTAATTATCCAGAATAAGAAGTATTTGAATAAGAAAGAAGCATGCCTTTACTTGGGTATATCATACGTGACAGCGGAAAAGTATATATTTAATGAGTTGCCTTACCTGAAGTTCGGAAAAACGATTAAGTACGATAGAGAAGATATAGACCGATGGGTAGACGACAACATGCTATTTGATATATAGAACCGCAAGCATGAGCATATATGGGTTTCAAGGAAGCTGCTGAAAAACTATCAATTCCAAAGAAAATGACCAATTAGATTGTTGACGTATCAACATTTCTAATTGGCCATTTTTACTATTATGCGACTTTTTCAGCAGCCTCGGTTTCATGCCGGTTGCATTTTTTTCTTGATTTTAAAAAATGGTATATAATGAATGAAAAGCTGAGAAAGAAGGATGCGAAATGCCGTCTGAAGAATTTTGGCGAACGGTTGCCTTAGCGTTTCAAACCGTAAAGTTGGACAATGATAAGAAGAAAGCAACCCAAAAGGTAAAAGATGAAGGTAGGGAAGTTGAAGAACAGGCGATGAGTTGGAAGGATGAGTATCCTTTCTTGGATAGTATTTCTGCCCGCCTGTTTGGCAAAAGGACTTCTACGGTGGTACATGTCTTGGGCTGCCGTTCGCATCCAAATATGCTTCTCCTTATCAGTTTGACACAGGGAGGTCCCAATTTAGCTTGGCCAGCTAACATACGAGTCTGGGTAGTTAAGGAAATGCCGGGACCACATCCAGGAATGGATGAAACCATTCAATTTCATCGTAGGAAAATGATGGAACTCGCAGAAGCAATTGACAATCGATATAGTGATAAAGGAGTGCCCCGTATAGAAGCATATCTATTGGAAAATGCCATCCCTGACCTCACCCATGACTGGACAAATCACTTGGAAAACTTATCTAAGGAGGTACGGAATCTTCCAAAAAGCGAGTATGCAAGGAGAGATGGGCAAGAAAGCAACAGTGAAAGTGAAATGACGAGAACAGAACTAAAAAGAAGCGCAGAAACCCAAAAGAGAAGGCTCTTTCGCTGAAAGAAGAAATAGTATTTCTGTGTCCTTTATGAAAAATGAATCATGTAATTACGAAGAGGACCACACTGGGAGGTCCTCTTTTGATTAACTAAGATTTCACCAACTCCGATAGACCTTGTTCCAGGTAAATGACAGCAATAAGAAGGCAAAGTAATTTTAGTGCCGCTACTTTGGATGCCTTCTCGATTGCCAATCCATGAAAAAGAAGGTTACGATTGAGGGGAGTGATATCTTCTTCCTTTTTGGGGAAATTCATAAAAATTTCATTTGTCATCTTTTCGATTCCGAGGAAACGATGTATATCGATGGCAGTAATATCAGCTTCCACGAAGTCTTCCATATAAGAACTCAACCCCGATTTACCAGTTTTTATTTTATCAAGCCGGATACCACTATCTAATTGTGCACGGGAAATTCTGCTTTCCAAGCGTTCCATTAATGCCAGACAAGCTAACGCGTAACGTTCGTGCTCGAAACAAAAAGCAATGTCTTGGTATCGCTCATTCTCATTACCGACTAATTGAGACAACTCTCCTATTAGGTCTACATCCTCCAAAAGTTCCAATGCAAGGTCTTCAGTTAAGCTATTACCTTCTTCGAATGATTTTCGAAAAGAGACTTCAGATTCTACCGTCAGCATCCAACCATGCTCCATCCAAGCGGCATAAGGTTGTCGCTTTTTTTTATAGGCTTCGAGAGCTGGTATCGATACTCGCGTCGCTTCCATTATGTTGGCTATGTAGTCTCGTTGCACTTTTGAAAATACGCCTTTCAGTGATTCCATCTGTCGTTCGATGTTCAACATAGTAGATTGCACGGGCTTTATAGCAGCAGTTACCAACTCGGAGTATTTCTTCATATTGATTTCAAATATTTCCATGTTTGCTGATTGAAGCATTTCGTGTCGTTGTTTCATCACCTCTGCTGCTGCCTTCCTAAGGGCATTCAACTGTTCTGCTTCGATTGGTGGCATTTCACGCATTGTTCTTAATGAGTACGATTCTGTTTCTTTGGATATATGTAATGGAATATTGATTGGCTTGGTCAATTTCTTTGCCTCCTTTCCTCTATTCTATCAGGATTGGATGTGCATTTCTATTGCAGCGCAGAGATGCTTCCAACATCGAGTTGTACTGGTGAGAACTCCTTTGAAGAGGCACGTTTGCTATTTGAATTTAGAAGCATCGCATTGCTGCAAATGATAAATGGACAACTTGTGTATATATAATCAAGAAGTTCCAACAAGTACATTCATTAGTTTTTCGTGAGCTGAATGTGCCTTTGTACAAGCGCGAATTGTGAATTGAACAGTTTGAATGAAGCATCATAATTTTTGAAGTGTGAGATTTGGTAGAGTCGTTTGCACTCGGCAAACGTCATGTACTGCTTGGTCGGTTTCCTGATGTCTCTCGAAGAAGAGTAAATTCGAAACCTCATAGGGTACAAATCAAGTCGCGCGTTCTTCATGATAGTTTTTGTTGTCATTGATGAGTAGTCGACCATAACAGAGTCTTCCCCATTTTCATCAATGACCAAATGAGTGAGATGAGAAGTAAGATACGCGGCTAATTTGTTCACTTGAACAATGCTTTGGGTATGCGCTGTACCGTTATCCCACCTCTCAGTAAGAATGGCTTTGATTTCAGGTGTAATTTCATCGTCACAACGAAGCATTACATGCATGTGCCAAGAGCCAGACATGTGCGGTTCACGAATAACAACATAGTCGAAAGAGTACTGAGCTTTGAAATAGTTGTTGATTCGCTTCATGTAGTTACGGAAATCTGTTGCCAATTCAAATGGATTCTGTACGGGCTCATTGTAGGTGAGTGTCAAAAAGAGTTCTTGATTTCCCCCAGAAAAGTTATTCAGAATAAGCCAGTTCAACTCCCGGCGAGTACGATAGAATGTCGATTCATTTTGTGTTCGCTCTGTATTTCGATTGTATTCCTTTACCTCGTTTGTATTGGGGTCAAGATAAGTTTCCTTGTCGATTCTTTTTACTTTTTCCGGTGACTGGACAGTCACCTGTTCTTTTCTCTGTATCACGGAGTCCTCTGGGTGCTTCGTGTATCGGATATCTACATTATTCTTAGTTGGTATTACTCGTACAAAGTCATTATCAAGAATTTCAATTCTGTTCAAATTTTCTTTCTTCAGCATGAACCATTCTCCTTTTCGGATTGATAGTTCAATATACTGTTTTGAATTTGGAAATATTCGGTAATGATGGTTGACCAGCCCGATTGGATTCGATTCATCATTCCCAAATAGAAACTTCATTGATATACTTAGTATTATAGGAATTTTGACATACGGAAGTGAGATTTAGTTCTACTACAGCTAATTTCACAAAAGGAGAAAAATAAATTGAACGAAAAAGACAGAGCACTACTCACAAGCGTCAATATTGGAGAAAAATCCCAATTAATCTGGAACATCGCAGATACACTGCGCGGTCTCTACAAACCACATGAATACGGCGAAGTGATTTTACCGATGACGGTCATCAAGCGGTTCCACGATACACTCTTGCCGACACGAGAAAAAGTATTGACAGAAGTCGAGAAACGAAAGAATCTGGAAGTCAAGGATGGCTTTTTAAGGAGGGCGTCTGGCTATACTTTCTATAATACAAGCCTCTATACGTTCGACAGTTTGTTAGCCGATGCAGATAACATCGAAACTAACTTCCGCGCTTATTTGAATGGTTTCTCAGAAAACGTGCAGGATGTCTTGGATAACTTTGAGATGGATACCCACATCACCAAGCTGGCGAAATCCGGTAAACTGTTCCAAGTGATTCAGGAATTCAACACTGCCAAAGGTTACATGGGTGCCGATACAATCAGTGCCACCGACATGGGGTACATCTTCGAGGATTTGGTGAAGCGTTTCTCAGAGAGCTATAACGAAGATGCCGGGGCTCACTTTACGAGTCGGGACATCATTTATTTGATGACGGATATTCTGTTGGAAAATGAGAAAGTTGAATTGGAAAGTGAAGGGGTTGTAAAATCCGTTTACGACCAAACCATGGGAACGAGTCAGATGTTGACCGCCATGGAAGAACGCCTGAAACTGTTGGACCGCGATGCCAATGTTTCCATGTACGGACAGGAGCTGAACGGGAAGACCTTTGCGATTGCCAAGGCAGATATGCTCATTCGCGGCGGGAACCCGGATAACATGCAACGGGGAAATACGTTGACCGAAGACAAATTCACAGGCTATACCTTCGACTATTGTATCTCCAACCCACCCTTCGGGATTGATTGGAAGGCGGATTACGCCAAAGTCAAAGCCGAGCATGACAAAGGGGCTAACGGCCGTTTTGAGCCAGGCTTGCCGGCAAAATCAGATGGGCAGCTGTTGTTCATGCTGAACGGGTTAAGCAAACTGAAAGACACAGGCCGCATGGCCATTATCCACAACGGGTCGGCATTATTCAGTGGGGCTGCCGGCAGCGGGCAAAGCGAAATCCGCCGCTATGTAATTGAAAACGACTGGTTGGAAGCTATTATTCAATTGCCAAACGACGTCTTCTACAACACGGGCATCACCACCTATATTTGGGTATTCGCCAAAACAAAAGACCCGCTCCGTCAAGGAAAAGTCCAGTTGATTGATGCATCCAACATGTACGAAAAACGCCGCAAATCCATCGGGACCAAGCGTGTGGACATCAGTGAAGCTTGTCGGGAAGTGATTGTCCAAGCCTATGGTGACTTTAGGAATAAGACGTATACTCAGGGCGATAATTTCGTGGAATCGAAAGTATTCGACAATGAAGACTTCGGCTTCTCCAAGGTTGTCGTGGAAACCCCGGAACGCGATGCAGACGGGAATGTTGTCTTGAAGAACAAGAAACCCGTAGCGGATACCACCTTGCGCGATACAGAGGACATTCCCTTGAAAGAAGACATTCAAGAATACTTTGAGCGCGAAGTGAAACCGTTCAACCCGGATGCCTGGATTGATGAGAAGAAAACGAAAGTCGGCTACGAGATTCCATTCACGCGTCTTTTCTATAAATATGTGGCACCCGAATCAACGGAGGTCATTGCCGAGGAAATCAAACGCCTGGAGGAAGAAATTGTTAAGAGCTTTGAGCAATTGAGTGGCAAGGAGGTCGAGGTCGATGGGTAGACCGATGAAGGATTCCGGTGTGGAGTGGATTGGGGAGATACCGGAGCAATGGGAAACTATAAAGGGGAAGTATCTCTATAGTGTTAAAAAAGGTAAACTCCCTAATCTTTATTCATCTAATATAAATGGTGATTATCTGCCTTATTTATCTATGGAGTATCAACGGTCAGGTGGAAACCCAAAAGAATACGCAAGTAAAAAAGATGGGTTAATGGTCAATGCTGGGGACATCACTGTACTATGGGATGGGTCAAATGCAGGAGAGTTCTTCAAATCAAGAGAAGGAATTCTTTCTTCCACGGTTGCTCTCATTAAAACAAATGCTTTGGTGGAATCGGACTACATGTATTTTTCTTTGAAGGCGTCAGAGGAAGACCTAAAGACCAAAAATACAGGAATGGGTATCCCACATGTGAATGGAAATGAACTTAAAAATAACTTCTACCCTATGCCACCTATTGAAAAACAAAAAGAGATAGTGAATAAACTAACGGAAAAAACTCTCCACATCGACAGCTTCATCGAAAAAACAAAAGCTTCAATTGACGCCTTCAAACGTTACAAGCAGGCGCTGATTACGGAGACCGTGACCAAGGGCTTGACCCCGGATGTGCCGATGAAGGACAGTGGGATTGAGTGGATTGGGATGATTCCAGAGTATTGGGAATCATTGAGGATAAAATATGCAAGCTACTTAAAAGGGAGAATCGGATGGCAAGGGCTAACTTCCGAGGAATACCAAGATGAAGGACCATATTTGATAACTGGTAAAGACTTCGACAAAGGAAGAGTAAACTGGGAGACATGTACACATATTACAGAAGAAAGATTTGACGAAGCTCCCGATATTCATGTGAAGAATGGCGATTTACTGATAACTAAAGATGGAACGATTGGGAAAGTGGCTCTTATATCTGATTTGGATGAAAAGGCATCTCTGAATAGTGGTGTACTACTTATAAGAAAGACTAAGTACTTTTATGATGAAAAATATTTGTATTATGTACTCCTTTCAGATGTATTTTGGAAATGGTTTAACTTAATCAAATCACCTAATAGTACAATTCTTCACTTATACCAAAATGATTTCAAGGACTTTTCTTACCCATTACCTAATATTAGCGAACAACAGCAAATCGTTGCTTTCCTCGATGAAAAGACCGCTCATATCGACAACCTGATTCAAAACAAGCAAGCGATGATTGAGAAGCTGGAGGCATACAAGAAGTCGTTGATTTACGAATACGTGACCGGGAAAAAGGAGGTGGAGTGATGGCGATTACCGATACACGTGAAATCCGCTTTGAGGCGGATATCGAAGCCTATCTGTTGGAAAATGGGGGCTATACCCCGGGTACCCAGTTGGGGTATGACAAGGATTTGGCCCTGAACGTGGAAACATTGGCCGCTTATCTCCAGGAAACGCAACCCGTCCAGTGGCGCAAGCATGTGCGCAATTATCCTGATGACCCTGTGAAGCAATTGGGTAAACGGGTCAACCAGATGATTGAGACCCATGGTTTATTGCATGTGTTACGCAATGAAGTGACCGACCGCGGCGTGCGGTTCAAGCTGGTCGGGTTCAAGCCCGAAACAACCCTTAACACCGAAGTCATTGCCCGCTACAAGGCAAATCGCATGGAAGTCATCCGTCAGTTTTCTTATGAATCCGAGCGGCATTATACGATTGATATGGTCCTGTCCCTCAATGGCATTCCGGTTGCGGCATTGGAACTGAAAAACCAGACAAAAGGCCAGAATGTGGACCATGCCAAAGCCCAATTCATGCGGCGCAACCATAAAGAGAAGTGCTTCCAGTTCAACCAACGTTTCCTTGCGTACTTTGCGGTGGACTTGAACGAGGCGTGGATGGCGACGAAACTGGCAGGCGACAAGACGTATTTTCTGCCGTTCAACCAAGGCTCAAACGGGGCCGGAGAAGTCGGACGCAAAGGCAATCCGCCGAATCCGGACGGTTACCCGACTGCTTACTTATGGGAAAACATCTTGAATGCGGATAGTTTGTTGGACATCCTGCAACGCTATTTGCACCTGAAGGTGGAAAGCAAGAAGAAGCAGACCTTGATTTTCCCGCGTTATCACCAGTGGGATTTGGTCACCAAGGTAATGAAAGATGTGAAGGAGAACGGGGTAGGCAAGAACTACCTGGCCCAGCATTCGACCGGGTCCGGGAAATCCTACAGCATCACCTGGCTGGCCTATCGCCTGTCCACCTTGCATGATGCGCTGGACAGGTCCATCTTTGATACCGTGATTATCGTGACCGACCGCCGGGTGTTGGACCAACAACTCCAGAAGGATATCACCAGTTTTGACCATACTGATGGTGTGGTTGTCTCTATCGATGAGAAGAAGACCTCGAAGGATTTGCGCGATGCCATCAATGATGGACGCCGGATTATCATCACCACCTTGCAAAAGTTCCCGGTCATCTACAAGGAAGTGGAAAATACAGCAGGCAAGAACTTTGCCATTATCGTGGATGAAGCCCATTCCTCCCAAACCGGCCAGAGCGCCCAGAAACTGAAAGCGGCGCTGGGGGACAAAACCGAGGCTTTGCGTCAGTTCGCCGAGATGGAAGAACGTGAAGAAGCGGAAATTGTGGACGGGGAAGACTTCATTGTGCAGGAAATGTTGGCACACGGGAAGCATCCAAACATGAGTTTCTTTGCATTCACAGCGACACCGAAGCCCCAAACATTGGAAATGTTCGGCACCCCGCGGGAAGATGGCGGGTTCAAACCGTTCCATGTTTATTCGATGCGCCAAGCCATTGATGAAAATTTCATTTTGGATGTGTTGGAGAACTACATGACCTACCAAACGAGTTATGCGATTGCCAAAGCAACCGAGGAAAACCCCGAAATACCGGTCACGCAAGGAGTGCAGGCCATTCGCCGCTTCCAGTCCTTGCATCCGCATAACTTGCGTCAAAAGACCATCATCATGGTGGAACAGTTCCGGGATGTCACTCGAAATAAAATCGGAGGGCAAGCCAAAGCCATGTTGGTCACTTCCAGCCGGTTACATGCGGTTCGTTATTACTATGAATTCAAAGAGTATATCAAGGAACAAGGCTATGGTGATTTGGACGTGTTGGTTGCCTTTACAGGTGTCGTTACCGACGATGAACGGGAATACCGGGAAGCAACCATTAATAAAACCAAGGATGGTCGACCAATCGCCGAACGCCAATTGCCCGAAGAATTCGATACGGACGACTTTAATATGCTGATTGTGGCGGAGAAATACCAAACCGGGTTTAATCAGCCAAAATTGCATACCCTCTTTATCGACAAGAAATTGAGAGGGGCAAAAGCTGTTCAAACCCTGTCACGGGTTAATCGCACCCATCCCGGTAAGAATGATACCTTCATACTGGACTTTGTGAATACTGCCGAAGAGATTCAGGATGCTTTCCGGCCTTACTTTGAGAAAACGGAAATCAGCGAAGCGGTGGATGTGAACCTCATTTATGATTTGCAGCAGCGCCTGCGTGCCAAACGCATCTACAACGATGCCGATATCGAGAAATTCATCGCCGTCTACTACAAAAAAGGCCGTCAGACCACAACCGATTTGGGTAAGATGACCAGTTTGTTTACACCGATTCTGGAACGTTATAGGGATTTGGATGAGGATGACCAATACCAATTCCGGGTAGGTACCCGCAAGTTTACCAAGCAATACGGATATCTGGCTCAAATCATCCGTTTGTTCGATGAGCCGCTTCATAAGGAATATGTTTTTGCCAAATATTTGGAAACATTATTGCCGAAAGTGGACAGAGGTACCGTTGATTTGGACGGGGTATTGCAATTGGAGTACTACAATTTGAAGGAAACTTTTAAAGGGGACCTATCTATTCGAGAAGATGACAGCCCTTATGTAATCACGCCACCAAAAATTGGTTCAGAACCAACAAAACCGGAAGAAGTGAATGAAACGCTGGATAATATCATCAAGGCTGTGAATCAGGAGTATCCGGGTGTTGTCACGGAAGAGAATAAAGTAATTCTTGGTGAACTGGCGGAAGTGATTGACGCAGGGAACAAACAACTCGAAATTTCCGCGAAGACAAACGACTTCAATATGTTTCTGGATAATTTCAACGGATTCTTTGAAGACATGACGATGGAGCAATACGACAAGACCATTGAAAGCCACGACAAGAAGATGAAGGCGTACGAGAAGATGTTCCAGGATAATGCCTTGTATCAAGCTATTAAAATGGTTTTGGCTAAAGAAACATACAAGAAGTACAGGAGCTAAGTGGTTGGAAAATATGCGAGTATAATTTAATTTACATGAATCAAAAAGTATGGGGTTGCGGAGGGATTGTCATTATGATGAAAGGTCTCACCAAAAATTACTTTCCATGACCGACTGCTTTTAAAAGATTGGATTATACCCTAAAAGATATCATTGTTGATTTGAAAATTTATCAATGTCATGGGAATTGGAGGGGGAAATTGAACTTATTTACGCGAAACTGTAAATGCAAAAAGGACGCGCCACCAAAATCTAAATATCACAGTTTAGCTCCTGGGGTATTAGATGACGAAAATTTGGAAAAGAATAAAGTGTATCTTGATGCCCTAAAAGAGGCATTATCCTTTCCGGAAAACAGAAATATTGCTATCATTGGGAATTACGGGTCTGGAAAGACAAGTATCATCCAAACGTTTATTAAAAAAAATGATACGTACACCTATCTAAACTTGTCGTTGGCTGCCTTTGTCGAGACAGAGGGAAATTTAGGCCCTACTGACGAGTCGGTAGATGCAGACAAATGGGAGCGCTTGGAGAACAGTCTGGTTAAACAAATGATTTACCGACAAAAGAAAAGCAAGATGCCGTATTCAAGTTTCAGACGTATCAGTAGCATTTCGAATCGAACATTCCTTTGGCATACCATTATGCTCGGGATATTCCTTGCTTCGTGGTTTTTAATGAACCAGTACGATGAGTTTAGCCATGAATTACTGGAATCATTAACCGGGATTAACGAACCCCGTTGGCTTCTGTTGGTCCCTTTAGGCGTAAGTGGAACATACTCTTTGTATTTCATTTTGCGATTACTGGCATCCACATTCAAGCTATCAAAATTAAGTTTCAGTTCTTTTTCAGTAGAACCAAGCCCAAATGACAATTCGTATTTCAGTAAATATTTGGATGAAATTCTCTATTTTTTTGAGACGAGTGGCGTCAATGTTGTCTTTATTGAAGATATCGACCGATTTAATTCGCTGGAAGTATTTGAACATTTGCGAGAATTGAATTACTTGATAAACAATTCACAGCAGATAAAAGGGCCCGTAAAATTTGTCTACGCTATCAAAGATAGTATTTTCGAAACAAAGAAAAGAGATAAGGCAGCAAAAGAAAGCCAGGAATATATTCGAACGAAGTTTTTTGATTTCATCTTGCCCATCATTCCCGTTATAGACTCCAATAATTCACGGGAGTTCCTTGTCCCCCAAATGGAAAAAATTCTTCGGGAGGAATTGGAAGAGAGGAGGAAATTAGAAAAGGAGAGGGAAAAACAAGAAAAAATTGGGGAAGCGAATGAAAAGAATAGCGATTCTGAACAGTTAGCTAAGGAAGCGGAGATGAAGCGCTTTTTAATCGACATATCCATCTACTTGGATGACTTACGGTTAATCAAAAATATTTGCAATGAGTTCCGAGTTTATAAAGCCAATTTGAGAGATGTTAATAATCTTGACGATAAGAAACTCTTTGCCATCATCGTCTACAAAAATATTATGCCAACCGATTTTGCAGAACTGCAATCAAACAAGGGAATTCTGCATGGTATTTTTCATGAAGAAAAAAACGAGCTGCTTTCTAAGCTGAATGAAGACCTAAAACAAGAAAAAGCAGAATTGGAAAGAAGATTATCAAGTTACGATGCGGATAACAAGTTGAAGGCAGAAATGGCAATTTCCGGTCTTATAGTTAAAACTGTCCCAACAAGCTATTTCTCTAAAGGATATGTAAAGGAGGCTGCTAATGGGAACACAGGTCCTTTGAAGCTCTTTCCAATAGATAATATTGTTATTCAGGACTTCACTAATCCAACAAATACAATAAAATACTATAATGGACAGACGTGGGTTCAATTCAAACGTGAGGACATCCAAAAATATTTGCAAATGGCAGGAGTAAAGGAAAACAGTTCCTTCGAATCGACACATGGTGATGAAGAAGGAAGAATAATTAAAGACCTGCAGCAAGTGAATAGTCAATTGGCACACCTGTGGACGGAACCAGTCAAATCACTACTTTCGTCCAATGAAGAATTCAGAGAGAAAATCACGGTAAAAGTTCCAGACTATGCATTGTTTCTTCTCTACTTAATTGGTGAAGGGTACATAGATGAACAGTATGGAAACTACATTTCTAATGTATATGAAAACACATTAAGTCGAAATGATTCAGCAATCATTAGAAAATTGAGAGCCGGCTCGAATCTAAAAGATGACGAAACACTTGAAAACTTCCCACTCTCAATACATGAGTTGTCTGAAAACGACTTTTATAAAACGGCAATTCTCCATAAAAATATCCTTGTCGGTCTCTTTAAAGACGTATTGCTTGATGAAGCCGAAGTAACAAGTAAAAGAAAGCTCATGGTTGAAACCTTCCAGGACAGATTAAGGAGTAGGGACAAGGTGCTTTTTCTTGAAACATTATTTCCAGAAACCTATGAAGATACTGCATTATTCTTTAAAATGATTGTGGAGAAGAACCAGACGCTGTTTAGCGAACTAAGTCCTTATTTTCCAAATGCAGTGAGTAAAAATGAATTTATTTTCAGAATCTTTTTCTCATGTGACATCGATTTGTTGAAATCATGCATGAAGAAAGACAGCTACGTTACCAGCCAAATCGAAAAAATACCGGGATTTATTAATGCATTACGCGAAAAACAAATGAGGTCAGTTGAATCGTTACAAGAGATTTTCATGGATAATCCCGTTAAGTTCCGTAATGCCGGAATTAGGGAAATGAGCCAAGAAGATGCTGATTACATCCTTGAAAACAGTATGTACGAAATAAATAAAGAGAATGCTATCGGTATCTTCCGTAAATACTCTGGATTAGATGAAGACATATTTTCTATCAGTGCTTTATTGAACTTAGACATTCCTGGATTAAGTAGGAATATCAACGAGAGCTTTGAGAAGTTCGTATCCATCTTAAGTGACATAGATGAGTTACACGAAGATAATGCGCTGATGGTTAAAATCATGAATCACGTCAACATAGATGAATCACTAAAAATGCATGTACTGAAAAATAATATAGAGCCTGTTTCCGACGTATCTGAAATAACGGATAAAGAGTTGCAGCGCTTGATTTTTGAAAATGGTAATTTCGACGCCTCACTGGATAACTTTATAACAAGTACGAACCATGGCGTTGAATATACAACCCCTTGTTTATTGGATGAAATTGTCGTCCAACGCTTAACAAACGAATTGACACATATCGACATTACAGATGATAAAAAAACTGCTGCTCATGCCTACATGCAGAAAGTGGTGAGCAATAAAGCGTTTGAAGTACAACCCATAAATTTATCATTCTTCTCGAAATATACAGATTATTCCGTTGCCAGCATGTCTTCGAAGACCTTTGAAATATTACTGGATAACAAATGCATTCCTGTTACACTTGCTAATATAAATCTATTAAGTAACGAACAAAAGATGCACTTAATTCATCAGGACGAACCTGAAGCATTCCGTTTAAAAGAAAGCATCTCGTTTTCTGATGAGGAAATTATAATTGGGTTGGAATTGTTCGAAGAGGATATGTTGCGCGTAGTCATTGACAAATCCTTCGTGGCGGAAAAATTCTCAATTGAGGAGTCCTTGCAAGTAGAATGGATTAAACAGGTCATCGAGAGCCAGATTTTGTTGTCTGCAAAACAGATAGCAATTATTTACAGACAGGAAAGTGTGTCAGATAAAGACGTCCTTCTTTCCCTCATGATACATGTGATAAAGGAAAAAATCCTACCGGCGACTGAAATTGAGAATTATTTACCTTATATAGATGCCACACTATCAGCCATCCATTATGGTGCTTACGGGACGAAAAAGTTAAATGTGAAGTTCTATCAGCTGTTAAAGGAACTTGAAAAAATTGAAAGAGTTACTTCCATTTCTAAATCCAACGGGCATGTGAGATTTAGCAACAAAAGGAAGTAGGCGGTTGGTTGGTCCTCTATGGCTGAATATGGAAATAGTGGAGCCTCCTCCTTAATTTGAGGTGGTTCCACTAAAACTATCCCTATCAATACTTAGCGTGGTTAGAATTCGTGTTATCTATTCATTTGTGACTGAATCTTAGAACAGTGTTAGTTGCATTGTGACTGAATCCATGACTGAATAATTCCATTCCAGTACCGAATTATCTAATAAAAGGGATTGATAATACTTACCAAATAGCCTATAATCAACCCCATGCAATTCAATACAGTGAAATATCTAAAAAACCAGGTTTGAAAAAAGCGCGTAAAGCTTCTCAATTCTCAAAACGTTAAAAACAGCTTCATATCAGTACCTTCAGACGTCTCGCAAATCATTTTGCGAAGCGTCTTTTTTTATGCTTTTTCGGAACCCCAGCATAGACTGGGGGTTCCAAAGAGCTTTCAGCGTAATACAAAAATAACCCTCTTTTATGTTAGAACAGCAGAAATATGGAAAATTGTTGTTTTATTTCCCTTGGTACCTTTTTCTTTGCCAAATTTGCCTAAGACTTTGCAAATTGTAATCTAAGAAGTTTTAAAATAAATTTTTTCCACTTGAAGGCATAAGTTACTGACTTAAAATCAGATAAGAAAAATAGTTATATCACTTCCATCACTGTTTTTTCTGAAATTATGTACTGTATTAATCTGAGTAGAGACATTGATTATAGGAATAAAAGTGGAATTATCCATATGCTTAAGGAATCGTTAAAAAGATGTAAAATGAAGCAAGACCTTAAATATCAAGATGAGTATTTAGTGGGTAGGATAATTAACATTCTTAAAATAGAAGAAAATATAGAATTGTTCAATTATCGTTATCAATATTATTTAAAAATAAAGAAATTTCATTACAGATTTGGCGGTAAAAACTAATCGAAATATTTAATGAAATGCGCTGAGCATTGATAAATCTTAAGGTGTTTTTTTATGTCCTGAATTATTCATACTCCTGAAATCTTCTTGAAAAATGTCTTTTTTAACTTTTAAGAATTCTGATTTTTTTGTATCACATTGATTTTATTAAATCGACCAGATATTTTGTGTTCACATCAGGCAACTTCGGGTTTGAGCCCTATTTTTGGGCGCAGGAACCCCTTGGGTTCCATCTGATTTTTTAAA
>NZ_JARBEA010000070.1 GCF_028863945.1 Jeotgalibaca caeni
AATCAGAGAAAAATTTCAGGCGCAAAGGTGTGTACTTTTTCTTTGCAATATTGTGTAGGAATGTCTTGCAAAACACATCTCCCCCTTTCATTAGATTGTACATCACTTTTATTTATTAGAATAGTATCTGAATTATTTATATTTTTAATTTTTTCCATTAATTTCGTTTGGAAAACAGCCGTTTTAGACAAGTAACGGTCTAGAAAGAGCTCGACTTGTCCATTTTTTTCACTTTCGGACAAGTGAGCGGGAGATTTTATAGCGACTTGTCCATTTTTAACTTTTTTGGACAAGTGGTCTCATTTTCAGACTCTCACTTGTCCAACAGGGGGCAAAAAAAGAGGTCGGGAGAATCTCCCAACCTCTTTCTACTTATTCTATTCAACAATTTTGTAAATCATTTGATACTCTTCAGCTTTTTCGCCGATTTCGATGCTTTGATCGAGCAATGCAACTACGTCTGAGACATCTTCGCGGTTGCTGTAAATCATCAAGACATCGTCGCCTTCATTTACAGAATCGCCAACCTTTTTGTACAGTTCAATTCCAACTGCATAATCCAGTTTGTCTTCTGCTTTTTGGCGTCCGCCGCCTAGCAGCATGCTGGCAACGCCCACTTCGTCAGCAGTCATTTTGCTGATGACACCGCTGGCTTTTGCTTTGTAAGGAATTTGGTAAGCTGCTTGAGGCATGATGCTGTAATCTTCGATTACATTTCCATCTCCACCTTGTGCAATAATCATTGCCTTAAAGCGGTCCAGTGCGCTTCCGTTTGCGATGTTTTCTTTTAGAATGGCTTTTGCTTCTTCAATTGTAGTAGCTTTTTCGCCAAAGATGAGCATGTATGCAGCGATTTCTAATGTCAATTCTTCTAGATCTTTTGGTCCTTTTCCTTTTAACAAGTCAATGGATTCTTCAATTTCTAGAGAGTTTCCGATTTTGTTACCCAAAGGTTGGTTCATGTCGGAAATAATTGCCATTGTTTTCACGCCAGCATGTTTTCCAATTGCTACCAACGCTTCTGCTAAAGCAGTTGCTTGGTCAAGTGTTTTCATGAAGGCACCGGTACCTGTTTTGATATCCAATACCAACGCGTCTGTACCAGAAGCAATTTTCTTGCTCATGATAGAAGAAGCGATCAAAGGAATCGAATCAACGGTATCTGTTACATCACGCAGTGCATAGATTTTCTTGTCGGCTGGTGCAATGTTTGCTGTTGCACCGATAATAGCCAACTTTTCTTTTGAAACTTGTTTGATGAAGTCTTCTTCTGAGATTTCTACTTTGTAGCCTGGAATAGCTTCTAATTTATCAAGCGTTCCGCCGGTGTGACCTAAACCACGACCAGAAATCATCGGAATCGAAATTCCTGCAGACGCTACTAAAGCTGCTAGCGGTAAACTTACTTTGTCGCCAACTCCTCCAGTAGAATGCTTGTCCACTTTGATACCAGGAATCGCGGATAGATCTAAGTGATCTCCGGATTTCACCATTCCCAAAGTAAGGTTTGTTTGTTCTTCATCCGTCATACCGTTAAAGTAAATTGCCATCAATAGAGCTGATACTTGATAATCTGGAATGTCACCATTTACCAGACCGTCTAAATAGAATTTAATCTCTTCTTTTGACAGTTCTCCACCTTGACGTTTGTTATGGATAATATCTACCATTCTCATATTCAATTCTTCCTTTCAAGCAGTAATCATTATTCAGCGTCTGTTTGCCCTTGTCCCCAGTTAATCCATCCACGGACACTGTTCAAAGCAAAACATACGTACATAACAGCCATTTGTGGTTGACCCACACCTAACCAAATTACAACACCAATTACGTTGGTTAAGCCCCATAGCCACCATGAGTTACGGTTACGACGCATTTGCATCACTTGCGCTACGATGGCAGTTGAGTTGTTGATGGAATCCAAGACAATATAGTTTCCGCCCATGAAGTAAGAAACAACGCCTAGTAAAATTCCGCCACCGATCACCGCGATAATGATTGTTTTCCAGTCAGTGGTTTTAACAATCTTAATATCGCCATCACTATCATCATCACTCTTATTTTTTAACCAGCTTGGTAAACCAATGAACAAATTGCTCAAGAAGTAGAAAGCAGACATAAACATATCGCCATATAAAGCAGACTGCCATGCTTGTACAGTACCAAATAAGTTTTGTGCCATGTTTGGCGGGAAGTTCCAAGTTTTAGCATGTGCTAGACCAATGGTTCCAATTAAACCTAACCAAGAAACTAAGTTCGCTAGCGTCATCCAACCGTTATTCATACTCCCATTAAAAGTTAGGATAATCATTACAATTGAAACCGCGATATTGAACCATTTAATTTGTACTTTTTTCTTTTCTAAACTATGTTCCATCATTCTTCGCTCCTGTTTATCAGATTGTTAATAAATTTTGTGCTAATAATGTGTCAATAATGACATGATTACAATACCCGCCTGTCAGAGTTGCATGAACTCCGCTCACCTTATTGGTTCCGTTTGCAATTAAGATGCTATGCGGGATTTTCTTTAACTCTTCCAGCTGAATGCCAACTGTCCGATTGTTTAACTCTTCATCCACAACTTTTCCTTCTCTGTCGATAAAGCGAGAAACGATATCACCGATTGCATGCTTGCGCAAACGTTCCTTTTCAGAATCCGTCAAATAATCGAGTTGAAACAACAAAGCATTCTTCCGTACGGTCCCCGCGCTGAATACTGCGATGTCGGCTTCACGGCCCATTTTCAAGACCCGGCTCATGAATCGGTCTGATTCCACAATATTTTTCGTTTCTACTTCATCAAAAATAGTTGGTAAAGGTAGATACTGGGGTTGGGTATTAAAAACTTGAGAAAAATTATTAATAGATTGGTAGGCATACGTTTCGGCGTGCGATAAACTTACGCTCCCTTTCAACTGAACAATGTTTAAGCCACCAGGGGCTTGATAACTCTCGTTCTTAGAAAGTTGAACCAGTTGTTTCGACAGCTCGTTAATGGTCTTGCCCCATCCAATTCCGATGGTATGGTTCTCTTCTACAAGGGAAAGCAGGTGATTCGCTGCGTAAGCTGTAACAGCTTCCAACGTATCTTCCAATCCTTCATAGTTATCAGGAACAACCACTACATCGATTTGATACTTTTCGCTCAATTGTTCGCCTAGATCAATTGCTTTGGCATATGGATTATGAATATCGACATTTACAATTTGGTTCTCTTTGGCATATTGTAAAAGTCGCGAAACCGTTGGCCGAGACAGATCTAGTCGTTTAGCAATATCCTTTTGGTCAAGGTCATCGATGTAATATAACTTAGCAACTTCAACACTTTGCGATATACGCTTACTATCAAATTTACCCTTCATCTTACTCACCTAGCTTCCTTAAGAAACTTGTTCTGAGACTTGCACCATATAATCTAAGTGGTGTTGCTGAAGTAGCAACACCACGTCGATCTTCATTTCTTACACTGAAAAAATTCTTAGCTATTCATGATTTCAACAGTACGGCTCAACCCAACACGGTTTGCGCCAGCTGTCATCATTGCGTCTACATCTTCTGCTGTACGGATTCCGCCAGATGCCTTCACACCAACGTTTTCGCCTACAGCTTCACGCATCAATTTAACGTTCTCGATGGTAGCTCCTGCATGTGCAAAACCAGTAGAAGTTTTTACGAAATCAGTTCCTGCTTCTTTAGAAAGTTTAGAAACGGTAACGATTTGTTCTTCAGTTAGGTAAGCTGTTTCGATAATTACTTTTAGTAATTTTCCTTTAGCGTGAACAGCGTCCACAACTGCTTTAACGTCAGCTTGAACAAATTCTAGGTTGCCGTCTAACATTTCACCAATGTTGATAACCATGTCAATTTCTTCTGCTCCAAGATCGATTGCATTTTCTGCTTCGAATACTTTAGAAGCAGTAGTACCTGCTCCAAGAGGGAACCCAATAACTGCGATTGGTTTTACAGAAGTACCTTCTAATTGTTCTTTTACAAATGGAATCCAGTGTCCATTTACACACACGGTTGCTGTTTTATATTCTTTTGCTTCGTCACATACGCGTTTTACGTCTGCACGTCTTGCGTCTGGGCTTAAAATGGTATGGTCAAAATACTGCGCTAAATTTTTATCTGTCATGCTGATACCCCTTTCACATATGATACCAATTATAGACTTTTCTTTTTTTAAATCAAGACAATTTTTACATTATTTCTTTATTTTGATGAAATAATGTAAAAAGTTAAGGGACTATGAGAGGTCTTACCAGAGTTACCTTTATGATGAACAGTTGCCACATCCACATTCCTTGACGAATGGAAGCGCTAGAAATGTGATGCCCGTTCCCTTGAATCAGACTAGAAAGTTAAGTGAATTCTCATAAATGCGAAGCATTCTTACTAGCCTAAATGGGCTTTTCAGATTAAAATTTAATAGGAAGGGAAAAATCAAGGAGGAATACATGTGAGTGAATTTGGTGAGCTTTTATATGCTGGAGATACCGATCATAATAAGAATGGATATGCATTTGTTCTCTTAGGGGCGTTATTTTTTATCGTTGCGAACTTTATTTATGCAAAAATGACGGCAATGATATTTGGCGGCATTTTTATCATGGGTGGATTGTACTTGCTTCTATTTAAACGAAGTGAAAAGTTTGCCATCTATGAACATGGGGTTGTGGTGACTTCAAAGGGACAGGAAGTTGCCATCCCAAAAAATCAAATTAACCGGATTGAATACCGCGAAATAAGAGGAAGAAGAACCTTGGTCGCGAATTACTATCCCGTCCTGATCCTAAATGATGAAAAAAGAATCTTCATTAATAAAGCATTTAATTCCGTAATCAATCAAGAATTCAAACAAGTGGTTGAGTCGTACTTATAATAGAAGAAGCCGCTACACATTTTGTAAAGTGTGGCGGCTTCTATTGGTGCACGGTTATAACTGGAACGAATCATTTGAGATTATTTCAAACTGTACATGCCTTCCACACCAACAAGCGTAATCTCATCGGTCGCGAGGACATCAGAGGAATCCGATCCTATTACTTCCACTTGAATATGGACTTCCATCTTCTCGTCTGAAACCCACATGATTTCTGCAAACAAACCAAACTCCACTGGTTCTCCTGTATTCGTGATTGTTTTTTGGGGACCGGCTTCCGGAATTACAAAACCCACCCAATCTTCCATCCCGTCTTCAACCTTCATCGTCCAGTGGTACTGCCATTCCTGCTCGCCCTCCCCAGTCAGCTGTGGGGTTAAAATCACGGGTAGGCCATTCGTGTCTGCTGCTTCGGTATTCACATCAATTTCTACTGTAGAAGCCTTCTCATTGATCGCCGGTGCATCTGCCGCGGAAGTATTTGTGCAGGCAACTAAGCCAACAATTGCCAGGAGCAACATGGAAATGATTTTTTTCATATGAACCTCTCCTTTTGGTACATTTCGGCTGAAACAAGTTATTTAAAGCCCTTTTATTTCGCAAAATAAAAAAGCAAGAAGTGAGCAATCATGAAGCACAAATACACAAAAAAATAACCGCCTAGCTTTGAAAGAGTAGCGGTTATTTTTCACCTAAACAAAATCACCGTCTGCAGCGGCTTTCAACGCCAAACCTTATCGATCCAAAATAGCTTGATGCTTTTCTTCAATCAATTTGCGATCCAGTTGTAAGGGGAAATATTCTTGTGTTTTTTCATAGACATAATGGCTGTATTCTTTTATATGAGGTACATTTTCTTCATGGGCGGCATTGGCAATCACCAGCAATCCGTCGAAGATGGCGGATATACACGTAAGGTCTTCTTTCATATAATGAACCAGTTGCCAATACCCTTCTTGTAAATCGGCGGGAAAGTTGTTGTATTCATAGAAGATACAACCCCGGTACTCTTCAAAGACATCGCTCCCGTTGTCTGAGGGGTCACCTAGAACGGCGTACTTCCCAGCCTGTTTTGCTAACTCGGCTTCCAGCAGCGATTTGTAATGAAGAACGTGAATGGCTGTATTCGGGTCGTTGATTGCCGGAGAGATGGCTCGAAGTGCGATATCATTCAATTTGTTGCGTGAATAATAAGGGTCCGAGATAGCCGACCGTTCCGTGTGATAGGCGATTGTTTCATTCACCTGACGGTTCAGATATTCTTCATCCTTCATTCTTTGATTCGTATAGAGGACCGCAACCGGCTGATTCTGACTTAGAAACGCTCCAATCCGTACGTGTGTGAGGCAAACAGCTTGGTATTTTTCGCAAATTTTATTCAGTTCCTCAAAATGAATGTAATCGACATACGCATTTGTATCTGCCTTGATTGTGTATTGGTATCGGGTATCGAATTCTGGAAGACGGCTCAACTTGGGAGCATCCTTGAAGAAAGCAGAGTTCTTGTCGAACACCTCTTTTGCATCCCGGTACGTTTTACTGACCAGCTTCTCCTGCTGGACAAAATTAGACGTTTGAAAAATAAACCTTATAAAATAAATGACGGCTGCAATCGCATAAATCCATACGACCGTGGCTGAGACGACCATGGCATCATCGGGCAATTCCCTCATGAAGACAAGGGAAGAAAGAGAGTAAACAAAACCACCTAAAAAAATGCCGAGCGTGCGCAGAGCCACTTTATTTAATAAGAAGTTCTCAATCAAACGAGGGCTAAAATTTGAAGAGTAGAGAGAAACTACGGTCAACATTGCTGAGAACGTAAACGTCGTTACTGCAAAAAGGGTTCCTACTAACGCGCTCAGCACTTCTATCGCAATTGTTACATTCGTCAACAGCCACTCCGGAACGTGATCCAACAAAGGGATCATCCTCGTATCCAGTAAAATAACCAAGATAGACAATACAAAAGAAATGAACACACTTCCGCCAAAGACAATCCAATTCTGATGGTCTTCTTTTCGTAAGTTCCATTTGCCCCGCATACAACCCCTCCTCTGTCCGTTTATTATAGGATAACTCTAATTTTTAAACCAACAAAATACATCCGAATAACGGAATTGTTCATGCAGATTTTCTCCCACATCGCCTATTCTGTTTGGTTGTTTGTGGGAAAAAATTCATTACTCGCTCCTTTTCCTGAAAACGATACTTGGTTACAGGTTCACTTCGTTCGTACAGGGCAAGCCTACATACCCAAAGGCGGATATGGTATATTTATCAAAAAGTGGAGGAAATGCATTATGAATCTTGAAATATATTACAATAATTTAACAATTCGACTTTTTATTTTAATTACTTTAAATATTATTTTAAGTAGCTTCTATCTTTGAAGTATCTCAATCACTTAAATCGTAGTTCATTGCTTAAACAAGAAAAAGACATTTATTTATTGCAGATAACATATTGGACTTTATTTACTGGAGGTTTTTTTGTAAAAAGTTTACCACCCAGTAATGGTAATGTTATTAGTTACTTGGCTTCTGAATTTATAATATTAGCAATCATTTTTATTAGTTTTACTTTTTTAATATGGAAATTATTCAACAAAAAAAAATTTGATTTTGGAATATTCTTTTTCACCCTACCTCTAATTATGCTGTTTCTTTTTGCCCTAGGTATTGTTTAGGATTATTCACTTAAATTAGCTAAAAAATACTTCAAAGACTCTGACCCTTCTTAGAAAAAGGACGCACTTATACACCATAAATCTGTAAAGGCGTGCATAGTGTCGGCGAAACTTGCCAGATGAGCAAGGTTGGATTGAAGTTAGGGAAAGGGTTTGGTCGGATGGGAGGGAGTGTTACAAAAATTTTTCTCTCGTATTCTTCTCCAGCAAATCATCTATTTTATGGTCTGCTCTTACAAGTACCTGCTTTATTTCTTTTATTTACGCTTCTTTTTGAGTCATTTCCATGTGCTTCCTTCGAAACGTTTCTTTTATTTGCTTCAGATTGTGCAACTCCTCATCGGTCAGTGCTTTATTTTCATCGGTATCTTCGGACCACTGTGGGAGCATTTTGATTTCACTAAGGGAAAAACCGGTATTTTTTAGTTTGATGATGATTTCCATCACTTCAATATCTTGTTCATTATAATCTCGATGATGGTTTTCTATCTTGGGACTTAGCAGACCAAATTTTTCATAATAATGGTTGGTGTCTTTACTCAGACCTGTGCGGGTCGAAATCTCGCTGATTTTCATCGTTCTCACCTTCTATATCAAGAATTTATAGACTAAAACGAGTAGTAGAGCATGGAAGAGGAAGCGGAAAAGATGATGACTGTATGTCAGCTTTCCTTTTGTCCGTATTCCTTCTGCCATTGATAAGATATGCAGCATGACAAATGTTACGATAAGCAAAAGAAGCATGTTCCTTTTATCCGGAATTAATAAAATGACGAGCATGCTGATGGTTATCAAAACAAAAAGGACGGGACGAACCTGATTTTTGCTTTCTTTCCATTGAGAAACCCCTGCTAGTCCCGTTAACACAGCGTAGAAACCAATTAAAACATAGATACTAATGACCATTTTAATACCTCCATCTTTTGTTGTTACTGCTACTTTAAAAGATGGAGTTCACTCCATGTCAATTGTTTTTAGTAACTTCATTATACTGCACAGATTGAATCAAATGCGTAGATAAGTTATTCATGCTAGAATGAAGATAAGAAACTATTGGAGGATGATTTTATTATGAATCAAGTATTAGTTGAAATTTGCCTGCGCGTGAGAGATATCGAGGCTACTTTAGACTTTTATACCAATCTATTCGATTTTGAAATTGCTAGCCGCAGAGAATTCCCAGAGAAGAAGTTTGATCTCATCTATCTGAACTCTCCTGGTTCTTCCGTACAAATCGAACTGACTTATAATTATGATGCTGAACCATACGAAGTTGGGAATGGCTTCAGTCATTTAGGCGTGAGTGTGGACGACTTAGAAAAAATGCATGACATTTGTAAAGCATCTGCTTACGTGACCGGTGAGCTAAAAGGTCTTACAGATGGCAAACCAACTTATTTCTTCGTCACTGATCCAGATGGATATCGAATTGAAGTAAAGCGAGCGAAGTAACCGTTTAAAAAATAAGCTTGCCAGGTAGTTCTGGCAAGCTTATTTTTAGTTATTTTTGGTAAAAAGCCTTATCCTATATTCAACAAAGACAGGATGCCTGTGCAAAAAATAAACGAGACGAATCGGTACATTAGCGGTTCATAAAGGAGATCGGTATGCTTAAAATTCATCCAATGTGGAACAACTTCCCTCACATCCAAGCCCTTTTACTGGAATGCCTTGAATTGATTATAGAAAAAACAGCTATCGAAAATAAGGACATTGAAAAAACAGTAACTGATTTAATAGAGAGACAAGGAAAGTTACTTAGACCTGCCTATTTCTTGTTGTTTTCACGATTAGGCAACGCTTCTCCAGATGCACATAAAAACATTATCGCTGCCGCCGCATCGACCGAGATACTTCATCTAGCTACACTCATTCATGACGACATCATAGACGAGTCAAAGATGCGCCGCAACATGGAGACAGTCCAATCCAAACACGGCAAGGATGTGGCTGTTTATACAGGTGACTTGTTGCTTGCCGTGTATTTTGATTTATTGGCGGATGCGACGGACTCTGCTGAAATTATTAAGTTAAATACATCATCAATGAAGCGTGTCTTATTGGGTGAACTCAATCAAATGGCAAATACCTACAATACAGACATTACTTACGCCGACTATTTGAAAAGTATCAAAGGAAAGACCGCTCAGCTGTTTGAATTAAGCTGTTACGAAGGCGCCTACTTTGGACAATGTGATCCTGTTATTATGGAGCAAAGCCGGTCAATCGGTCAGAATATCGGGATTGCCTTTCAAATGTTAGATGATATTCTAGATTACACCCAAACACCTGAAACCCTGTCAAAACCCATATTAAACGATGTCAAACAAGGTATTTACACCCTGCCGCTCATTTTAGGTATGGAGACAGATGAAGCCTTTCTTCCTCTTTTAAAGAAGAAGGAACATTTATCAGACAGTGATCTGGCAACTTTAGTTTCTTTACTGCACGACAATGACTGCATTGAACGTGCTTACGCTATTGCAAAAGAATACATTGACCAAGCTTTAGCAGGCATTGATAAGCTTCCGAGTCATCCTGAAAAAGATGTGTTGTATTCATTGACTGAAGCACTACTCACAAGAGAATTTTAAGAAGGAGACCACTATGACACTAAAACAATATTTCTTACTTTCTCAACCAGAATACAGCACGACCAGTCTTTTTCCTGCTTTTATGGGAATCTTGTATGCCTGGTATAATAGTGGCACGTTCCGTCTGGGTTTGTCTCTCTTAGGCTTACTCACGGTCGTCCTTTTTCAACTAGCGATCAGCATCCGCGATAACTATTTGGATTATTACGTCGCAAATAATAAAAATGCGGAGGATACCCAGGTGATGGCAGTAGGCAAAGAAAATGTCCCGCTTAAAAATGTTCGGTTCTCCTATTATCTGACTGGGGCTGTTGCTTTCATCATTTGTGTCTTTTTAGTCTTTCAGACCTCTCTCACCTTGCTCTACATTGGCTTAGTAGGGATGATAATTGGCGTTCTTTATACTTTTGGACCTATTCCCATCTCGAGCACGCCCTTCGGTGATGTCCTCATTGGGGTGGCTTATGGCTTTTGTATCTTTACAGCCATGGTTTACGTTAATGCATTTGAAGTCATTCAATTTGATTGGCTGACGATTGGCCAACTTATTGTGGCCTCCATCCCTACGGCAATCACGGTCATGGCCATTTCATTAGCCAATAACATTTGTGACTTAGAAGAAGATGTTGAAAATGGTCGGTTTACTCTTCCCTATCATATTGGTATAGACAAAGCACTCGTTGTTTTCAAATATTTTTATTACGCCGGTTACCTTGCGATTATTTTATCGGTTATTTTCGGGACTTTCCCGAGGTTGGTGGCGCTGACCTTGTTAACTTTCCCATATGTCCTGAAGAACATTCGGATTTTTATGAATGAACAGGATAAACAGACAACGTTTCTGACGGCGATTGTTAATTCGTTTGTTATTCCTGTTCCGTTGATTCTTACTTTTTATATGAAAACACAAGCTAAAAAAAGCGCAAAAAGTCACTACCCATGGTATCATGTAGGTGTTAAAATTTTAAATTTTTAGAGGGCTCTTGTTCTGTTGCCGCAGACCGAGAGCTTTTTCCT
>NZ_JARBEA010000071.1 GCF_028863945.1 Jeotgalibaca caeni
TTGATACTTACAACCAAAAATTCCTAGGTCGCAGTCATAAAGGTTTCCAACAGGCCGAAGGCGAGCTCGAACAAATGCTGAGTCAACCGATGGAGAATTAGAAACAATCTACAGTAGGGAAGAACCATTTACACAAAATTATTGACGCTCCCTTTTGAAATAGATGAAATTAATTTTTCGTGAGGGTAAAATATTTTTGTAAATGCATGACCTAGAGGGGACCATTCCTTCTCGGTCCTACTTAGCGTTAGATAATTCCAAATTCCTATAACACTAGATATTTCTTCCAAGGGACAATGATGTAGTCCACTAAATCGATTCCCAGAAGTTCTTCTTCAAAGAATTTGAGATTCTAGCTGGGGGATGGAACAGCAGGATTCATGTTCATGATGGTGTTCCGGGCTATCTCTCGGAGATAGGCCTCACTGCAGCTCAGCCGTTGAACAAACACCTGGTGAACAGCGTTGGTTTGGTTTTTAGTGTGCAGAGTAAGGGTGAGGATTACTTCATACTCCTCATCTCCAAGTTTCGCACTTATTCATTAGCAGCCCCCTTGTCATTTTTATTTTATGGAAGAATGCAGAAAAGCTGTTACTCATGTAGATGCGGATTTTAATGAAGCCATAGAGACCTTCTATCAAGGTTTTAGAACTAATTACCATAAAATTCGTCTAAATAATTTTCATCTAGTTATTTTTGATATTCGGTGAATTCATCACCACACATGCCAAATTACTCATAAATTATTGCTTCATCCTCACCTTACTGCCAGACTCATTCCTCTGGAACTTCTTCAAATGGGGACAATTTTTCAGAAGAACCTCATAACTATTAGTATTATTGACAAGAGAATAAGAGCTTTGTATTTGGTTTTCTCTATTATTTCAGTTGACGTCTCAAATTGCATTTTTTGTGATAAAAATTTGCTGAAATGGAGAGCAATATGGTTTTCTTCACGCATAGATAAAGTCTAAGATGGGTTAAGTACTGTACATTTGTAAATATACTTATTGTTATTCTTCCACAACATGTCAGAAAGAAACTTTTAAAAACACATTCTCATAACAATTAATAGCAGTCTTTTTTATTGAATTAATGTCTAATTTGCCAATCGCTTTGATAAGTCAGTATAATGATTTCTCATTGAAGTAGAGAATTTTTTATAAAAATCTGTTGTAATCACTCTTTTACCTTCAAACTTGCTTCTGGAGGATTAGGGAATTTTTCGTTTATTATACTTACTAATGCTTCATTCAGCTCATACCGCTCCATTTTCCCCTGATACTCCAAATTACGTATATAATCAATTGCACTATCTATATTATCGAATATTCGTTTTTCTTGTTTTGATAATATAGATGTATGATGAAGATCATGTAAACAATTGAAGAAATTAGAGAATCCTTCAGCTGTGAGAAATAGATTTAAGGACTCTCTATTATCATTCCACATGTAGTTTCTATTATCTTCAGGTTGTGTAATCTCTCTAATGACTTTTATAGCATCAGTGCTTAATCCTAGGTAAGAAGAAGCTTTCTCCAATGAGAATGAATCTTCATTAGTTTCACCAGTTAGATATCCAATATCCACATTAAAGAAATCGGCGATTGAAACCATGGTATCGAATTTGGGGAAGCTAACCTCTCCGTTCTTACGAATAACTCCAATATTTAACCATCCGCTCACAGCCTTTTGTCCATAATTAGTTCCATATTTAGCATTTAGTGCTTCTGCTAAAGAAGCTTGAGTATATTTGTTAACCTCCATACAATTTTGTAATCGGTTGTTCCAATATGTTGCTTTTTTTAATGATAAGTCATTCATGGGATAAACCACCTCCTGATATTAAATATTATATGGCGTTTATACGTCTTGTTCAACGTAATTTCTAATGATATTATTTAGTTGTAAATAACAGCTCAGCGGTTCAGTATAAAATTAAGGAGATGCTATTATGGATTCCGAATTAAGAAAAAGCTCTAATATAGTCAATAAAGCAAATGAATCTAAAAAGAAAAGCTTATTTGAGAGAGTGAAAGATCATAAGAAGGAAATTGTTGCTGGAACAGTGATCATTCTTTCTGTGGTGGCAATTGTGCTTGTTGTTAGAAACAAGGATTCTTTAATGGCATCCATCAAGTCATCTGACACTGAGGGTTCCCTGAACAAAAATCTGGAAATCAAAAGTAATGTTGCGCCAACAATATCAGGAGCAATACCAACAAGTATTTCTGATAACTCACCAATTGCAACCACCATTGTCATAGGTCATGTCCGAAACCTTCCTGAAGGTTGGAAACCGTCAACAAATAAATTAGAATTAGCAAGAAATTTGGGGTATTTTTTAGAAGAACATCAAACATGGGTAAACTCTTATACAAAAGCAGTAGCTTAAATTATGAGTGTTGCGGACAATAGGGCTAGTGAGCGTGGACGAGTAGACCACGACGCCTTGGTGCCCAAGATAAGAAGAAAGCCCCAACTAATTTGACTTAGTAGGGCTTCCTGTTTATTTTAATGGATCATCGGTGGATTAATGTCTATTTAACAAATCGATTGTCTTCCAATGGCGGACCTCCGAAAAAAATGAAAATCAGGCCCAGTCTCCAATTCCGTGATGCTCACGCATGAAAACAAACCATAGATGAGAATCTTGTAAGAGTCGAAGAAATGATATAATTTATAGACGTCTCAAAAACCTAATTTTAAAGCAT
This sequence comes from Jeotgalibaca caeni, assembly GCF_028863945.1. GTDB lineage: Bacteria > Bacillota > Bacilli > Lactobacillales > Aerococcaceae > Jeotgalibaca > Jeotgalibaca caeni. The sequence goes on from NZ_JARBEA010000071.1 coordinate 2,715, forward strand.
TAAGTCTTTTGTTTTCGAAAAAATTTCAGATTATAGAGAGATAGACACTAGGGTATATAGATTGCTTCTTTTTTGGGGTGAATCATACTTTTTTATTAGTTTAAGTTATATCCATAAGGCGCTCTAGACCCTAATACTGTCTTCCACCAGCTTTCTCTTTGTAAGATATAGTTTTTATCTACACGAGAATTGTAATTCTCCAAAATAGAATAGGTAAAATTGTTTTTTATATGAGTAAACCCCTTGTCAGGATCATTAACAATATTAAGGAGTTCAACATTTTCACCATGTCCATTAGCTACATAGTTTCGCCAACGTTGCAAGAGCATCCCATTGTCGCCAGTTGCTGAACCTACATAAGACTTTCCGTTTGAGTTGTCTCGTAGTAAGTATACCGCTTTTTGGTTTTCCAATGCATTTACCCAGTCTCTTTTGTTTCTGATAATAATACCTTCGAGTTGTTCAAAAGTGAGGCTTGTTTGATCGTAACCAGGAAAATCAATGCCGTCAAAAACTGATGGGAGTACTTGTAGTACCTCAAAATCATCCAAAATTCCACTTGTCCAACGTACCATACTTTGAAAAGTCTTGTGGTATTTCACGATTACTCTTCCATAATACTTACTGTATTCATTGATTTCATTACCCTCATAATTGATACCATTTTTAACGTCTAATTCGTTCGTAATGTGTTTGATTGTTGTTAAGAGCCATAAATTATGGCCAATTTTCAGCATACAAATGACTGTTTGTCCTACATTAAAATACCTTCTATCAGTTCTCCAAAATAGCCATTGAGTGTTTACAATTTCAGGGTTCTTCGTATACTCTACCATAGGGTCTGTCGTACCGTTAAAAATATTGAACTTTATTTTCCACTGGGATTGATCTTCAATCTTTAATAAATCGTTTAACATAATTTTTTCCATTTAAAGTTATACCTCCACTTTTTGATAGCGCCTACATACATATAATAACATACTTCATATATACTGGGAGAAGGCGGACATAATTTTAATGCAGCCATGAAAAATAGAGACTTTATCTGCAACAGGATTTACTCTTAAACAATAAGAGCGAAATGATATTAGGAAAATAATTACTGTAAGTAGGAATAATTTACTTGACAGGGACATTATCCCTGTAAGGTATGATGCTCTTTGAAAAGGAGATGATTGTCATGCAGAATAAAGAGGTCACAGAAAAACTCGGTATCAACAGAGAGAGGATTAAATATTTCAAAAAACAAGCTGTTTTTGTTCCCGAAAAACCATTCGCTGATAGCAGTAAGAACATCGTATATACGGAGAGGGATTTTACGGCACTTAAAAAGCTGGTTGTACTTACAAAATGCGGGTTAACATGTGGGGACATCAAAAAGGTACAGGATGGTGAATCTACGCTTCATCAGGCATTTAACGAACGTAAGCGTATAGTAGAGGAAGAAATGAAAAGAATGCGTGGATCATTGCTTCTTGCAGAAGAGTTGTTGAAAGAAGATATACAATATGAAACTATGCCCGTAGGCTGTTTCTGGAGTATGATACAAGAGAAAGAGCGCGAAGGTGAAGTTTTCATGGATTTATATGACTATTACCCGGTCTCATCTCTACGAATTGTAAAGTGCCCTCATTGTACTGCAAATCAAGAAATCGATTTTGAGGACTATTTATGGGATGAAACTTTTAATGAGAGCCATTCCGATAATGATATGGGGTCGGATATTATTTACAGTTTCGATACTGAGGATAATTATTTATGCAGAAAGTGCGGCAACGGGTTTCGAGTTGAGGGTTGGATTAGAGAATACCCAGTAGGTGCATACGATTCGGAAAATATTGAAATTTTAGTTATGGAGGAATTGTCATGAGAAAAACTGATGAAGAAAGAAACCTGCTCGAAAAATTGGCAAGTGGTATATTAGACGGTATGGTTGGCGAAGAAAAAATTTACAAAGGTTATTCGGATGTATCCTACGGTAAGTATATAAAAGATGGGATTCCAATATCGTATAAAGAGGGCGAATCAAGTCGTTTCTTTAACGGGAAGGAAAATGAAAGAATAAAGGGAAAGAAGACAACAGAATCCTACGATACCGACGAGCTGAAATTGAGTTTTTTGCAAAAATATGGGTGGCTTATGGATGACGAAGACGTAAAGGCCTATAGTGCTAAATTTAAGCCGATAAAATAGTGAAGTGAACAATGATACACTCCAATTGAACATAAAAACCCATCATTAGAATAAAACATGTTGCGATAAGCTTTTTTATGAGCCTTCAAATGGCGGGGTCTTCAAATTGAAACAGGCTTTTTTGTAGGGGGTTTACCATACTGGTTTAACATTCATGATAACTTTAATCACATAGTACAATAGATGCAGAAGCATTAAAGCCGACGACCTTTTCTTTCATTGTGTATTCGACTTCTTTTTTTGCATGATTGTATACAAGAACATGTTATTGCTGGAGTTGATTCGAACGGCATCAGTAGTTATGTGGTCTACAATAAAATTGCTGCAGTAAAAAACCGCAGTAGAATATGATATGCACGGACGTATCATAAGTAAGAGAGGCTGGGTTGAACATAGACAATATAGATAGGAGAGCTAACATGGGAGAGTTCGATGCTTTAACGAAATACATACCTCTAATTGAAGATGACGAAATGGGTGTTTGGATAATTGACGAAAAAAATAATGGAACGCCTGAACATCCAATTCAGATGCCATTCGTCCATTACTCTAGAACGGTTCATGAGTTCATTGTCGATGTATATGATTTTATTGATCAACGGAAGGACTTAAGGCTAGATCAGTATAGAGATATCTTTGAAGAAAATAATGTGGGAATGGGTAGCCGTAATATTATAGATACGGATGTATCCTTAATGAAGGGACAGTTCGTGGCCGCCCTTATAGTGGCAAGCATCCGCGCGGACCGAATTTCTGAAGGAACTTTACTTAGACTCTTTAAAGATGGGTATATTACAAAATGGCTTAAACGATTAAAAGAAATAGACCATTCATAAGGCTGATTTGAAAGCCTCAGAATATCATTCAGTATGGTGCTAAAAACGAAGAAGCTTTGCATCGAGTTCAAGAATCAATTAAAACTAATCACTAGTGTTGCATTAAAATAACGCCGTCAAGAAGTTCTTGAAGAAGATGTGCGCTTGATAATTGATTATCTAATTTCTCATAAGGTCGCTTCTCGTCAAGATATTCAAGAGAGAACCCAGCTTTCTAGAAATAAAATAATCAGGTTATTGAATAAGCTGATTGAGGAGAAGATTGTAATTAAGGAAGGAAGCAGTGTCGCTACAACATATTCCTTAAAGAAATTTCCATAAATGAATTATTCTGAAATTCCTTCTTTAAATTTTATAGTGGGTAGAATGTAGGACGCTTTTAAGACGCTTTTCATAAGTAGCTTTGAGAAATACGATAATATCAATGATCATTTGAGTTTATAACCTTTATCAAACCGATACGCTTCTGGTACGCAATTATATGAGACATTTCCAATCATTATGGAGGTTGCTAACATAAATAGCGATTTTAATTTGATGGATAGCTTATATTAAGTGATGTATGGACGAGAGATATATTACTTACTCCCTGTTAGAAAGAAAAATGGCAATACCATTTTGGTAATGAACAGCCTTATACCAAACAAATTGAAGACGGCTTGCTGCGTTGGCTGCGCGTCTTTGGTGGTGACAGGGAAGTCTTGAATCATGCATTCCTTTGCTCGGGGCGTTATGTGGCAAAGTCCTATCAGTATTTGGATGCCATTCTACGGAATTGGTGGGAAGAAGAGTTGCATACGACTGAGGATATTTATGACCAAGAGCTCTCTAATAAATTTGAAAATAGCAAATACCAGAATCACCGTAATTTACTCCATCAGTTTGGTATACTTAACTTAACAATGATTGATGGAGGAGACTAAAATATGGAACCAGCATTTATGAGTGAATATACACTTGTTGAGCGTGAAAATTTACTGATGAAAGCAATCCTTAAATCTTTAATTGACTTAGGTGGAGTTGCAGAACGCAAAGAGATTAGGCGCGATATTTATGATAATTCTCCGATTGTCCCAGAAGATTACATTGATTACTATAGAATTTCCAAACAAACTGGCAATAAGTATAAACCATTCAATTGGCAATTTAACTTTGCTATGAAGTATTTAAAATATGCCGAATTCGTTACATATCCCAAACGTGGCACAATTGAACTGACGGAAAAAGGACGTAAAGTTGATTTGAGTAGTTTCGATCCAGTAGAAGATGTCAGGAAAATATCACAACCAATTATGGATGAGGAGTCAAAGAAAAAGAAAACGAAGAAAGTAATCACTGTTTCTGCACTCGAAGATGACACTAGTGATTCAGTGGAAGAAATTTGGAGAGAAAATTTAAAAGAAGCATTAATGGTCATGTCACCAGCTAAGTTTGAATTGTTTGCTAGAGGATTAATCAATAAGATGGGGATTGAACTAGATAAAACTCTCGGAATACAAAATACAGCTGATGGTGGCATTGATGGATTTGGTTATATTACGGCAGATGATTTCAGAACCACTAGAGTCGCATTGCAAGCTAAGCGTTGGGAAGGGAAAGTCAGCTCGCCAGAGATTGATAAGTTCCGCGGTGCGATGGATAAGTACAATGCGGAGTATGGAATCTTCATTACTACCTCAAAATTTACTCGATCTGCAATTGAGGCTTCCAGAGTAGGAACACGAGTGATTACATTGATTAATGGTGATGATATCTGTGATTTGGTGGCGAAGTACGAATTCTATGTCAATCCAGTGATGACGTATGAATTGCAGGAGTTTTATTTTGAGGAAGAATGATTTTTAAGGATTTATTCAGGGAGCAATCGATTATAGATATTTTAAAATAAGAATAAGAAAGGATGATCCCGAAGTTAAAAGCGATAACAAATTCTAATTATTATTTAGTAAGAATTGGAAATGGAGAACGTATTTCAGACATTATCAAGAATAATTTGGTTGCAATAGGATGGAGTGAAGTTGATTTCAGTAGTTTTTCCGACATGGATGCGCTAAAAAAAGCTGTAACAAAAAAATACTACAGCCAACGAGATATAAAGCCCCAAGTGCTAGGAAGAAAACTAAGTCAAATTGAGAAATTCTATACTATTGAAAAGGGAGCTGTTATTCTTGTTCCTTATGGCAAGCAAATTGTACTTGCCCGTTCTAAAGGTAATATTATTTATAATCAGACTGATAAGGGTTATGATCTTGCAAATCAGCTGGAAGTTGAATACTTGAAAAAGAGTGATGGAGAATTAAAATCTTTTTCTCGTGACATCCTGTCTTGAAGCCCTACAAAGAAGATTGCGAGTGCGAGGCACAGTCGTTTCTAACTTAGCTGATTTTAGTAGTGAGTTAGATAAAATGGTAAATAATGATCAGTATTCATTTTCGAGTACATTTTTGGATTTAGAACAGCAAGAAATGACAGACCAAAAGAAAAGACTGTTAACAAAAATTATAAACGGAAAAACTGGTATAAAAACAGGTGGAATTGGTCTAGAAGAGATTGTAATGGAATTAATGCAGATTGAAGGTTATGAGGCAACTATCAGTCTGAAAAACCGATTTAAAGGAATAGCAGATATTGATGTAGAAGCAACGAAATCGGATAAATTCTTTGGCGTACAAAAAGTAATAATCCAGATTAAACATCATAGTGGATTTTCAGACTCATATGGCTTACAGCAATTAGTAGCTGCAAAAAAAGAATTAGACAAGAATGAGTATAAACTCATCTTTATTACTACAGCGAAGGTCAATAATAACGTACAGGAAGAAGCTGAAAACCTAGAAATCACATTGATAGATGGATCGGAATTGGTGGATTGGATTTTCGAAAATATTGAAGAACTATCGGATGCTAGTAAACAAAAGTTATCTATTAGTGTAATCCCCCACATCCTGTAACTTATTTGTTCGTAAGGCGGAATCGAAAGTAGCAGCATAACTCTACTAATGCGATAAAACCAACAGCTGTGGGTGATATAAACATGCTTATCAAAGAAAAGAACTATAATAAAGCACGTAATAATATTGGATATAGATTCATTTAATGAATGATAAATAATGTCAAGACCCTTCGACTGCTTTATTAATTTGAAGGGTCTTTTTATATTACAACAATCCGAATAACAGGAACAAACAAAGGTTCTCGATTTCTATTTAGATTTTAGAACCGCAATGATAAAATAGTTTATAACAGTAGAAGAATCGGAAAATGATGCAGATTTATATTTATTACAAAGGGGGTAAGGGTGATGCAAAATGAAACAAGTATTTTAATCTACCAAACTGAGGATGGAAATACTAAAATTGATGTTCGATTGGAAGACGAAACCGTTTGGATAACGCAAAAGTTGATGGCAGAACTTTTTCAAAAAAGCGTAAAAACCATTAATGAGCATATAAAGAACATCTATGATGAAGGAGAGTTAAGTGAAAATCGAACTATCCGGAAAAACCGGATAGTTCAGATTGAGGGCACTAGAGAAGTAGCGCGTGAAGTAACATTTTATAACCTTGAAATGATAATTGCTGTTGGTTACCGGGTTCGTTCCCATCGTGGCACTCAATTCCGTCAGTGGGCAACGGAACGATTGAATGAATATCTAGTCAAAGGCTTCACTATGAATGATGAACGGTTGAAGGAAATTCGTAATATTGGCTCAGATTACTTCGATGAGTTGCTGGAACGTATCCGCGATATACGGGCATCTGAAAAACGGTTTTATCAAAAGATTACCGACATTTATGCGACATCTATTGATTACAATCCGAATACACCAATCTCAAAAGAATTCTTTGCGACGGTACAAAATAAGCTTCACTTTGCAATTCATGGTTCTACAGCTTCAGAACTGATCATGAATCGGGCAGATGTCACAAAGCCGAATATGGGATTAATGAGTTGGAAAGGACCCAAAGTGCGGAAGCATGACGTCACTGTTGCCAAGAATTATTTAACACAGGACGAACTGGCTGATTTGAATCGTATTGTCACTATGTATTTAGATTATGCTGAAAATCAAGCGAGACGGAAAAAGCCAATGTATATGAAAGACTGGACGGAAAAGTTAGACGCATTTTTAGCATTCAACGAGCATGAGATTTTAACAAACGCAGGTAGAGTACGAGCAAAAGTAGCAGAGCAATTTGCATATGAACAGTACGAAACGTTTAATGAACGACGATTAGCTACTCCTCAAAAAAATGACTTTGATAAATTTATTGAAAATCATAATTTTGAAAAGTAAAAACAAACACAAATTTACATGTAACTTCAAATAATTTTATAAAAAGTTTGATAATACATTTTTTCATGCAGATGTAAAAAAATTACAAAAACATATTTTGGGTTACACTTTCCAATCTCCTTTCGTCATTTATAATGAAGCCTTTTTTTAAGGGACAAAAAAGATAACGAGGAGACTGACAAAGATGACGCAAATTTATGAAACTGACGTATTAGTAGCTGGCTATGGCATTATCCCGAAACTGGTGATGAAAGACAAAGACCTGACTATCGAGGCAAAGGCAATCTATGCCTACATCGCTTCCTATGCAGGGGCAGGGAAGAAAGCATACCCATCGGTTGACCTGATTTGCAGCGACCTGAACATCGGCAAGAATCGTTTCCAGAAGCACCGCAAGTGTCTGATTGAAAAAGGTTACCTGGTGATTGAAAAAGTAACCAACAAAGGCCGATTCACGAATAATCTCTACGTCATCAGCCAAACCATTTCCACCACACCTGAACCAAACGAAGAGGCAACGGCCATTCAAACACCGTTGCCTGATTTTACGGCTGAGGCAGAGTCTATAACGGACCTGCAGGGGCAGGAGAATCATGCCAGTAATAATAACAATCTAAATAGTAACTGTCTTAATAATAACAATTTGAATAATAAAACAGACGAAGATGATGATGACCAAATAAATAAACAAGAAAAAACCGTTCAAAAAAACTGGCAAGAAAGATGATAGTACCATTTTGGTGCTAACAGCCGTACACCCAACAAACTAAGGACGGCTTATCAAATTGACTGCGACTTTACGGCGACAAGGAAGTGGTGAACCATGCGTTTATTCGTGCTGGGCGGTACGGGCGAAGTCCTACCAATATTGAATGCCATCCTGCGTAATTGGTGGGAAGAAGGGCTGCATACGATTGACGAGATTTATGAACAGGAGCTACTTGGTGATTTTTAGCGCCTATGTGTTTTACTTTTTATCCCTGATTCGCATAATCAGAACCATCAACATAGGTACATTCAAATTTCCAACCAAGCCCCCACAAAAAACTTTATGAACGCTCCGCGTTCTATGCCATGACGGAAAATCACGTGCAGGAGTATAATAGGGATGGCAATACA
>NZ_JARBEA010000072.1 GCF_028863945.1 Jeotgalibaca caeni
GCGAAAAGTAAAAAAGTTCCACACCCTTTAGTCGTTCGATGGTGTGGAACTTTTTAGGATTGGGGACTTTTGTCCCAACCCCTTTTTGGACGAGTGGAGTCAATTATTCTAGTTCACTTGTCCATTTTTTCTAAATCTGGACAAGTGACTGCATTTTTTTGTGGTGACTTGTCCACTATCATCTTTTTTAGACAAGTGGACCCTCTTCAGACTCCTTACTTGTCCAAAACACCTTTCTCCAAGTAATACACAACGGCAGCGGCCATTGTTTTTGCGGAAATCATCAATGCGTCTTCATCAATCATGAATTTTGGATGGTGATGTGGGTAATAAGGAGTTCCTTCTTTGTGGGCGCCGACGTAGAAGAAGCAGCTTGGGCGTTCTTGTGCGTAGTAGGCAAAGTCTTCGGAAGCTGTCTCCGGTCCACTGTCCACGACTTCATCAACTTCAGGAATATTGGCCTCATTGATTGCTGTTACTACCATATGGGTCAATGCCTCGTCGTTCATCAAGACCGGGTAGTCATTCTTGTAATCCAACTCATAGTCAATGCCGAATGCGCTGCAAACTCCTGCTAAAATTTTCTTGAATTCTTCTTCCACGATTGCACGAGACTCTTCATCCATAATCCGCACATCGCCTTCTAGCGTTACCGAATCCTTGATGACGTTGGCGGAACCTTTCCCATCAAAAGAACCAATTGTAACAGTCGCTGTGTTAAATGGGTTGATTCGACGACTCACAATCGTTTGAACAGCTGTTACGAATTGGGCAGCAGCCACGATTGTATCGTTGGCTGCGTGCGGAGCCGATCCATGACCGCCCGTACCTTGCAGCTTCACCTTAAAGGTAGCGCAGCCTGTTTGCGATGCTCCCACATGATAATGAACGGTTCCGGTTTCCATCAAACTCATGACGTGAATACCAATGACATGGTCCATCCCGTCTAAGCAGCCGGCCTCAATCATTCCTTTTGCTCCACCTGGCGGCACTTCTTCCGCTGGTTGATGCAGGATACGAACCTTACCCGGCAATTGGTCTTTTAACTCAATCAAGCTTTCTGCCAGAATCATCATATAAGCGGTATGTCCGTCATGTCCGCATGCATGCATCACACCAGGATTTTTGGATGCAAAGGGCAAATCGGTTTCCTCTTGGATTGGCAAGGCATCGAAGTCCGCGCGAATTGCTAGGCTTGGTCCTTCTTTCCCACCTTCAATGTCAACCGTAATTCCATGTCCCTCTCCTACATTCGTGCGAATGGTTACGTCTTTATCTCGATAAAAGTCAGCAATATAGCTGGCTGTTTCGGTCTCTTCAAAAGAGAGTTCTGGATTCTCGTGGAAGTAACGGCGGATTTCAATAATCCTCGATTTTTTCTCTTCCAACTTTTGCATTAATTGATCTAGTAATGTAGCCATTTATATCCCTTCTTTTCTACTATTTTTTTCACTATATTGAGTATATATCTTTCTAATCAACTATGCCAATGAATGAAAAAGAGGCTGGAATTCTCCTCCAACCTCTCCTCCTACTTTATTTAATCCATTCAGCAACTTTATCTGGATTTTCTTCTACCCATTTTCTAGCTGCCGCTTCGGCTTCCATGCCTTCACTTAGGTCCAGCATGACACTCTGCATGTCTTCTACAGTCCAGCTAAAGTTATCTAGAACTTCATATACTTCTGGCATATCTTCTTCTAGCCCTTCACGAGTAAAGGTATGGATTTCCTCTACTTCACCCATAGCCAACAAAGGATCTTCCAAGAATTTCAAATCATATTCCTCAAACATCCAGTGCGGCGTCCAGCCAGTTACGATAATTTCTTCTTGATTTTCAATCGCTTGACCCAGCTCAACGGTCATCGCCCCGGTCGAAGATGTACCAATATTCCAATCACTTAAGTTGTCATACACATTTGGCAACTCCTGTGCCAGTTCAGTAATTCCAGCACCCGGCTCGATTCCAACAATATGTTTGCCAGCCTCGTCCGTAAGCTCTTCAATTGAATCGACTTCCATATAAGTCGGTACCGCCAATCCATTTTGAGCGCCTACTAAATTCGGACCGAGATGAACCATTTGGTCGCCGTAACGTTCTAGGAGAGCACCTTGTGTGGTTGGTAGCCATGGTGCTACCGTCGCGTCTGATTCACCAGTCGCCACTGAGTTCCACATCACTGCATTATCTAAATACGTAATATCTACATCGTATCCTAAATCTTCCAGTACTTCCGCAATGACACTGGCGGATGCAATTTCACTATCCCACTGCATGCTGCCAATGGTTACTTTTTTATCTGTATTTTCATTAGCGGCATAATAAACGGTTCCCCCGACTAATAAAAGGAGAGATGCCACTGCCGTAATGAGCCGTACACGTTTTTTCTTCTTCGCTTCTGCAGCAGAAACAGCCGTTCTTGGTTTGTTTAAGTTCTGCGTAATGCGGTCAATAATAATCGCTAAAATAACCAGTGAAACTCCACTGACGAATCCACTGCCGATTTCAGCACGTTGAAGCGCAGTAAGAACCCCTTCTCCCAAACCAGGTGCACCGATCATGGAAGCTGTAACTACCATAGAGAGAGCAAGCATCGTCGTTTGGTTAATACCAGCAAAAATAGTTTCTTTTGCTAAAGGTAACTCAAGCTTGAATAACTTCTGCCATCCCGTGCTCCCGAATGATTCAGAAGCTTCGCGCAGGTCAGTCGGTACTTGTTGAATTCCCAAGTTGGTAAAACGAACTGTTGGCGGTAGAGCAAAAATAACAGAAGCAAATACGCCCGGTACCATTCCGATTCCAAAAAAGGCAACAGCTGGAATCAAGTAAACAAATGCGGGCATCGTCTGCATGAAGTCCAAGACTGGCGTAATAATGGTCTTCGCAATGGAACTTTTCGCCATTAATATTCCTAGCGGTACTCCAATGACAATAGAAACCAGACTGGCTACAATTACTAAGGTTACGGTATTCATCAAATTGTTCCACAGTCCTTGATTATAGACAAACAACAATCCGAGGAATGTAAATACAGCTAATCCAAATTTTCGACGAGAAAAAAAATACATGAAGATCGTAATTAATGGAATAAAGAGTAACGGCGGTATCAAGAGCAATAGCTCCGTCATTCCATTCATGCTCGCTTCTCCAATGGTTTGCATAAATGTAAACACACCAGAAAAAGTACTCGTCAGCCAGCTAATAAAACTGTCTACCCATCCTGCAATCGGTAGCGGATTTTGTAAAAAGTTCATACTATACAGTCACCTCACTTGTTTTCGCTAATGCATCAATAACGGTTCCGCGGCGTATAATGCCTAACAGTCGTTCGTTTTCAACTACTGCAATCGGTGCTGGGGAATCATTCATCATCTCGAATAAATCTTCCACCAATACATCTGGCGCTACAAGGGTTACGTTTTTATTAATGATGTCATGCACTGATTTTTCTTGACGTTTTGCTTCCAATAAACTGTCGGCTGGAATGTATCCAAGAAGATGTCGTTTACTGTTTACTGCCATTACGAGACTCACATGTTCATGACTAATTTGATTTAGAATCACATTTGGTCCGTTATGGTCCACATTTGCTGTAATTGCAGACTCCATAATATTGGCAGCCGTCAACACTTTCGAACGGTCTACCTCTTCAACGAAATCACGAATATAATCGTTTGCTGGAGAGGTTAAGATTTCTTCACCGGTTCCCACTTGCATAATGACGCCGTCTTTCATGATAGCAATTCGATTTCCAATTCGTAATGCTTCGTTTAAGTCATGTGTGATAAAGATAATCGTTTTTTGGACGTTATTTTGCAATTCAATTAATTCATCCTGCATTTCACGACGAATCAAAGGATCCAGTGCAGAGAATGCTTCATCCATCAATAAGATTTCGGGATCATTTGCTAAAGCGCGAGCCAATCCGACCCGTTGCTGCATTCCACCAGAAAGTTGGTTCGGGAACTGATCCTTGAAGGCAAGTAGGCCGGAATTTTCCAGAGCCTTTTCTGCTCGTTCCGTACGCTCTGCCTTATCTACTCCACGTACTTCCAGTCCATACTCGGTATTTTCTAAAATGGTTCGATGTGGGAATAGAGCGAAGTTCTGAAATACCATGTTTAATTTATCCCTGCGTACCTTACGCAGTCCTTCTTTGTCTAGCGTGGCAATATTGTCTTCATCGATATAGATTTCACCAGCCGTTGGTTCGATCAAACGATTCAACAGACGGATCAATGTCGATTTCCCGCTTCCAGATAATCCCATGATGACAAATATTTCATTCTCATTGATTTCTAGATTGACGTTATTGACTCCTACTGTTGCACCGGTTGCTTTTAAGATTTCTGTTTTAGATTTGTTTTCTTCAACCATTTGCAATGCTTGTTTGGTTTTCTTGCCGAAGATTTTTGTTAAGTTTTTAATTCTTACTTTTGGCAAAATGATTCACACTCCTTCTTTCTTTTTATGTTTTTCTGAAAAGTGACCGTATAAGAATAACATGCATAGTCACTTTTGTCGAGAAAAAACACCCAGAAATTTCTGGGTGTCAATTTTTTGGATAAAAAAAGTGATGCATTTGCTGCAGAGAATACTCGTTTCCGATGAAGTAAATCGTGTCTTGTTGATCGATTTTTGCATATGGTCCTGGAGATAAATACAACTGCTCTTCCTTCATTAAGGCGACAACGGTGGCTCCTGTCATTTGCCAAATGTTCAGTTCCGCAATCGTTCGTCCAAGGTGTTCCGCTTCGTCTGTCAGTACCAATTCGTAAGGAATAAATGGGTTCACGGTATACGATTGCCTCGTCTGCACAATCATATCATCGAGCAAATCTTTGAAATGAGTCCATTCTCTTTGTTGTCGTTCTACACTTTCAACAATTTGGGAACGCATCGATTCAATTGTTTGGAGGTCTTCAAATTGCCGGACATAAGCTTTCGCCTTTTCCCGTGAAGCTACATACGTTCCGCTTCCATGATAAGATTCCATGATGCCTAAATCAACGAGTACTTGCACAGCTTTTCTTGCTGTCTCTGCTGACACATCGAATGCCTTGGCGATGGTGGAGCGGGCGTGAAGCTTCTTCCCTTCTTCATAATGCCCCTCCGCAACTCGTTTCGCCAGCTTCACTGCGACTTGTTGGTATAAAGGCCGTACTTGTTTATTTTTCAAACAATCTTTCCTTTCCATATCGAATTCTCTTGTATTGTATAACGAAAAGAGGCAGAAAGGCAAAATGGTTTGAAAGAAACCAGGCTCTCTAAACCGTTTATTCAGCTAGTAACCATTCTGCACACTCTACAAAATAAGCTTGAAAGGTCTGGTTCTTGAATCCTTCTTCCGTGTGAGTTGGGGTCAAGCATAACACTCTGCCTTCCCCCTCTTGATGGCGCCATCCTGCAATGGATGTTCCTTCTTTCGAGCTACTGGTTAGAAACACTTCCGTTTCTGCTTCATCCACGGCTACAAAGTAATGTTCATCTGGAAAAGAAAAGGTGTCTTTTCCGCGATAAATGACTTCATTATGCTCGTTTGGGTGATGTAAGAAGTGTCCTTTGGTTAGCTTGCGATAGAGGGAACTCTCAGGATAGGAGGATAATCCCGAATGCAAAACGAATAAGCGACCTCCCTTTTGAACATATTGCCAGATGAGTTGATCCAGCTCTTCTGTAAGCCAGCCAGCGTCTCCGTTTTTTGGAGTCAGACGGTTTTCTTTACTGATCAGAATCATATCTGGATTTTCCGCTAAAATTTCCGGCAAATCTTTTACTTCGCCATCTTCTATCTGGTGGGTAGATAGTGTTGTTTGCAGAAATTGTAATAATCGATCATGAGAGTGGTAGTAGTCTCCTAACAAGGTAACGATTCGCATGCCCATCCTCCTTCTATTCATTTTCAAGTAGTTCGAGAACCACTTTTAAATCGGCTAAGGTATCCACATATCCATACTTGCCGCCTTCATAACTGCCCGTTTGGACGGTTTCCATTTGGCGTTTGGCTAGCTTGTCCAGTTTATCATCCATGTCTTTTACTTGGAAGGCAATGTGATGGACGCCCTCTCCTTTTTCATCCAGATGCTCCCGCCAAGTAGATGGTTTTTCGTCCGGCTCGATTAACTCCAATTGTAAGTTCGGCCCAATATCAAAGAAAGCAAGTTTTGCGGTAGCGTCACTATCTTCTCCTCGGTAGTACGTTTTTTTCCCTGGTGGAGACTTTGCAATGGATATTTCTGGTACCGGAACTGCAAAAAACTTTGCGTAAGCGTTTGCAGTTTCTTCTATATTCTTTATAATGATGGCAACTTGAACTACTTGATTCGTGCCCAGAATCGGTTGTTCCATTTTTGCACCTTCTCTTTTTTATTTTCTTTTAGCTTATCAGACCGAGGATTCAGGTACAAATATAAACATGCAAAAAATCGAAACTTCAAGTTACGAAAAGCACTCGAAGTTTCGATTTCAGTTTTATAGTTCTTTACTTAACTCGATGATGCGGTCCACCGAATCGTCAAGGTATTGAATGGTATCACGGAGTGGTTTTTCTGTGGTAATGTCCACTCCCGCCACTAAGGTTGCTTCTTGGGGAATGAGTGTACCACCTGTTTCTAAGAAGGCCAACCATTGATCAATGGCAGGCTGTCCTTCTTCTTTGATTCTCAAGAAGGCTTGGGTTGCGATGGTTAGTCCTGCTGAGTAGGTGTACGAATACAATCCCATGTAGTAATGAATCTGGCGCATCCAAGTCAGCTCCGCACCAGGCTCCAGTTCTACTGCATCTCCCCAGAATTTTTCCAAAACATTCCGTTTGATTTCACTTAGTTTTGCTGCATCGAAGCTCTCTCCTGCATCTACTAAGCGGTAAACTTCACGCTGATAAGCAGCTTCCAATAAATGCGTAACGAAATTATGGAAGTACGTTTTAGAAATCATCTTCGCTAGCACGGAACGTTCCATTCTTGGTTCACTGCTCTTTTCCTTCAAATAATCAGTCAGCAATAACTCATGGAAGGTCGATGGGGCTTCAATCGTATATAAGGAAGCACGTGCACCTAGAAGTGCGTTTGTTTGATTTGTGATCATCCCTTGTCCCGCGTGTCCTAACTCGTGGAATAACGTATATACATCCGCTAGCTGTCCTGCCCATGACATTAAAATATATGGGTGGTTTTGGTAGGTAGTCGAGCAAAATGCTCCCGAACGCTTCCCAATATTTTGGGCGAAATCAACCCATCTTTCTGGGTAAGCTCGCTCAATCATCGCTACGTATTCCTCACCCAATGGAGCTAAGGCTTCACGTACCATTTCTTTTGATTCTTCGATTGTAACGGATTCAGCAAAATCTGGGTCCAAATCGATTTTCAAGTCTGCATAATGCATCGTTTCTAATCCATTCGCTTCCTTCACATGGGTAATGAACTTCTGCATTACCGGTGCAAAATCTTCCATCAGTAAGTCAATTTGACGATGGTAGAGGTCTTGGCCTACTTCTTGACCAGACAATAAATAATCGAATATGGAATCAAATCCACGCATAGTTGCCATTGTTTTTTCTTTTTGCAATTGTGTGTAATAAGCTGTCGCTACGACGTTTTGATACTTTTCCATGACAGAAGAAAGTTTCGCAAAGGCAGCACGACGAACGTTTGTATCAGGGTGATACATATAGTAGTCTTCGTAGAGCACGTAACTTAATGGATACGTTACCCCATCCACTTCAAAGGTACCAAAGTCCATATCAGCCGAACGAGCCTGCTCGAAAACTTGTTGAGGCGCATTCAGTACGGGACTTAATTGAGCAAATGCCTTCTCAACTGCTGGATCCAACTGCATCTTTTTCAGGCGTTTTATCTTGCGAACAAAGGCACTATAGGCTGGTTCTTGGTTTGCCACTTCGTCTAGAACACGGTCATTCATAGCAGTCAGTTGTGATTCAAAAAAAGTAAGCTTGGCACTTAGAACAGCCATTTTATTTTGGATGGAACGGGAATATTGCATGCTGCCTCCATCCGTAATGTCGGCGGATACTGGTAAACTGGCATACTGGCCGATTGTGGAAGAAGCTTTCATGATGTCTTCATAAGCATGAATGGCAGATAATACTGTAGCGGAGTTATCCATCTTGCCGTCATAGGTTTGGCTGAACAGGTTTACTGCCTCTTCTACTTTCTCTAATGCTTCGTTACTTTCTTCTCTAGACTTAAACAAAGCCGTTAAATCCCATTTCAATTCATCGGCTATCTCATGGCGTTTTTTTAATTCTTGTGACATGTATGCAAGCATCTCCTCATAATTTTTTCATATTTCTAATCATTGTAACATTTATTTGTTTTATTGAATATAAATATTAGCTTCTAACAATCCTGTTTTATTTCCATAGATAAACTTTGTAACGATAAATATAAGAATATCTGCTCATTGACGAAGTCTTGAAAACTCCTATAATTAGGCATATTTGGATGACTGATGATAGACACTGGAGGAAACAAACGAATGGAAAATAGTAATAAAAAATGGTCCGCAGCGGGTATGCTCGTAACCATTGGAATTGTATACGGAGATATTGGCACTTCTCCTTTATATGTAATGAAATCGTTAATTCATGGAAATGGTGGGTTGGCATCCATTTCAGAATCATTTATTTATGGTGCCCTCTCCTTGGTTGTCTGGACTGTCACCTTGCTGACAACGATTAAGTATGTCGGTATTGCCTTGCGGGCTGATAACCACGGTGAAGGAGGGATTTTTTCTCTCTATACCTTGATTCGCAAAAAAGCGAAGTGGCTGATTATCCCTGCCATTATCGGCGGAGCTACCTTACTTGCGGATGGAATTTTAACACCTGCTGTAACGGTCACTACTGCCATTGAAGGGTTACGCGGAATTCCTGCCTATGTGGATTTGTTTGGAAAAAGTCAAAATACGGTTATATTCTTTACGATTTTAATTATTAGTTTTCTTTTTTTGATTCAGCGTTTCGGTACAGAAACGATTGGCCGTTTATTTGGTCCTGTCATGTTGATTTGGTTTTTGGTCTTAGCCATTCTTGGGGTTATGCATATGGCAGGCAATTTGGAAATCTTGAAGGCGCTCTCCCCTCATTACGGGATTCAACTGCTTTTTAGTGATCAGAATAAGGCTGGCTTTTTAATTTTAGGAAGCATTTTCCTTTCAACAACTGGTTCTGAAGCTTTATATTCTGATTTAGGACACGTTGGCCGCAGCAATATTTACGCTACTTGGCCTCTGGTTAAACTTTCTTTATTACTAAATTATTTTGGACAAGGTGCTTGGTTGTTAAAAGTCAAGGATGATCCATCCTTACAGGAAATGGACGGGTTCAATCCGTTTTTTGAAATGATGCCCGAAGATTTCTTGATGTTTGGGGTATTCTTGGCTACTCTTGCCGCGATTATTGCTTCTCAAGCTTTGATTTCCGGTTCGTATACCTTGATTTCTGAATCGATTAAATTGAATTTGTTGCCACGCCTGCAAATTAACTACCCGTCTGGTTCTAAAGGACAAATGTATATCCCGCTCGCTAATTCCATTCTATGGATTTCCTGTGCAGGAGTTGTCCTCTATTTCCGTAATTCTGAACACATGGAAGCTGCTTATGGATTAGCAATTACGGTTACGATGCTCATGACAACATTGCTGCTCTACCACTATTTACGGATACATAAAGTCTCTCGCTTCCTTTCAACACTGATGTTCGTTTTCTTCGGCTCTATTGAATTGATGTTCTTCTTATCCAGTGTCACGAAGTTTTTCCATGGCGGATTCGTTACGGCGATTATCGCCCTCGTTATTATGGGAATTATGTTCGTATGGCATCGTGCTTACACGATTGAGCAACAAGTCGTGAAAGAAGTATCCGTAAAAGATTATTTAGACCGTTTGCAAGCTGTCAAAGAAGATCCTTCCATCCCTCTCTATGCTACCAACTTGGTTTACTTAACCAGTAAATCAAAACCAGGGCACATTGATAGCAAGATTATGTATTCGATTTTCGATAAACAACCAAAACGTGCTCAAGTCTATTGGTTTGTAAATGTGGAAGTAACGGATGAACCTAGAACGATGGAATATGTGGTGGAAAACTTCGGAACGGACTTCGTCATTAAAGTACAATTGCGGCTCGGATTCCGCATGCCGCAACAAGTCAGCACATACTTACGTCAAGTCGTCATTGATTTGATGAAAACTGGCGAAATACCTACTCAGCCACAAAAATGGTCGATCAGTGAATCCAATCGTAATGTCGGAGACTTCTGCTTTGTATTAGTACGCGAGGAACTTTCCAACGATACTGAAGTTCCAGCCTTTAACCGTTTCATCATGCATTTGAAACTAACCATTAAGAAAGTAGCCCTTTCTCCAGTAAAATGGTTTGGGTTGGAGTATACAGACGTCAAAACCGAATACGTACCTCTTCTTCTTGGAAAACGAAAGAAAACGCAGTTACAGCGTGTTTTTTATCACCAAGATTCAGCTGATTGAGTATAATGGAGAAAAGGAGGTTTTATCATGAATGATATTCTAGAATGGACATTTATTGCGAAAAGCAAACTCCCCGAAATGGTGGAAGCAATCTTTGCCAGTAACGAAGAACATGTTGCCTCGTACAAAACCATCCGTGACACAGCAACCTTTACCAACAAACGGTTGATTGTCCGCGATTCGCAAGGTTTCACTGGTACAAAAGTAGAAATGTTCTCGATCCCTTATTCTTCCATCAACATGTGGTCGACAGAAAATGCAGGGATTTTGAAAGATTTGGACGGCGAAGTGACCTTATGGACGAGAAGCGGAACCTTCAAAATCAAGTTGCGCAAAGGCATTGACGTTCGTGATTTTGAACGTGTGATTGCGGAAGCTATTTTCTAATAGCTGAAAGACAAAAAACTTTATGAACGCTCCGCGTTCTATGCCATGACGGAAAATCACGTGCAGGAGTATAATAGGGATGGCAATACA
>NZ_JARBEA010000073.1 GCF_028863945.1 Jeotgalibaca caeni
AGGAAAAAGCTCTCGGTCTGCGGCAACAGAACAAGAGCCCTCTAAAAATTTAAAATTTTAACACCTACATGATACCATGGGTAGTGACTTTTTGCGCTTTTTTTAGCTTGTGTTTTCATATAAAAAGTTCCACCGAGAGATTTCTCTTCGTGGAACTTTTTTATCGGAAAAATAACCAAGCATATGCTAAAAATAAACTTGCTGCCACTACATGATACATGCGGAAAACGAGTAACAAAGCAATGTATTCACGCAACAACGCGTACGGCAAGTAATGAAGGGGAGTCGTTGCGCCGATCCCTTCTGCTTCAATTCCTAGTTGATGCGCATAAATACGGCTACGCAAAACATGGAAGTTATTCGTAATAAAGACGATCCCTCGGTACGCAGCTGTTTCTTCCATTATCTCTTTACTGAAGAGGAAATTTTGATGCGTATTAATGGAGTTTCTTTCTACTAAGATTTGCTTCGAAACAATTCCTTTTCCCATTAGGTAGTCCTGCATGGCTTCTGCTTCCGAATAAGGCTCATCAGGACCCTTCCCACCGCTCACGATGAAACGGGCCGGTGTTTCGCCGGCAGCGATTTGTTTTTGATAGAAGCGGAGCGCTTCGTCCAGCCGATGTTTCAACAGGAGACTAATGGTTCCATCAGGCTGCAAACCCGCACCAAGGATAATAATATAGTCTTGTTTCAAACTGGGCCGAATCCAGCGGTATAGAAATGCCAGACCTACGAAACCAGAAAATGTAATGACCAAATACAAAAAGAAATACTTTAATAAAAAGTCGATGGAGAAGAGCCATTCCGCCCGCCACCAGATACGGTTCATGAAAATCAGACTCTCTGTTGTAACTAATACGCCAGCCAAGATGGCTAACACCCCGTACTTACGTGACCAGCCGCGTTTCACTAAGCGGCGGCTCGCATGCAGGATGATTGCTATGCTAACAAACGTCAGCACATACGGCGCTAGTGCCAATAGAGCATCCAGGATATCCGAAAAAAGTGGATAGATGAGTTGTGTCCGGGATTGGATAAATCCAAGCACAACGAACAGAATGGTCGCAAGAAAAAGGAAAACCGCTGTTGAATGTGAGGTACGGTCTTTGCGATACCACATATAGATGAGACTAGAGATGATTCCGAGTCCATAAAATATCATCCATTCTTCTCTCCCTATAGTTCATGATAAGCTTGATAGACTTCTTGCTTTTTCAAGTTCCGTATTTTGGCAACTTGCTTGATTGCCTCTTTGGAAGAGAACGTTTCGTCAGCCATCACAGTTTCTACGTGACTCTTCAAATCATCCGGATAGGTTGCGGAAGCTTCGGGTTCGGGTGCAGAATTTCCTTCAACAAGAAGACAAATTTCTCCTTTTAAGGTGCCTGCCTTTGCCCACTCCAGCACTTCTCTAACAGATCCGCGCGTAAACTCTTCATAGCGTTTCGTCAGCTCGCGACAAACCACGACGCGACGTGATTCGCCTAATACAGAAATGATATTCTCTAACGTTTCTTTCAAGCGATGCGGTGATTCATAAAAAATCATGGTTTCTTCTTTATTCTTCAGTGCTTCCCATTGTGCGACCTGTTCTTTCTTCTTGCGTCTCAAGAACCCGATGAAGGTGAACGGCTGAGGCGGAAGTCCGGAGGCAATCAAAGCGGTAATTCCCGCATTGGCACCCGGTAACGGCACAACGGGGATACCTGCCTCGATGCAGGCTTGAACCAGTTCATGTCCCGGATCACTAATAGACGGCATTCCTGCATCACTTACTTGGGCAATTGATTCACCATTTGTTAATAACTCGACCAAATAAGGGATGCGTTCTTGTGTATTGTGTTCATGAAAGCTAAGTTGCTGTGTATCGATATCAAAATGTGTTAATAACTTCCGAGTATTGCGGGTATCTTCCGCCGCAATCCAGTTCACTTCTCTTAGAACTTCGATTGCGCGAAAGGTCATGTCGCCCAAGTTCCCGATTGGCGTTGGAACGAGGTAGAGCGTTCCTGTTTCATGCGCCTCATAACTTTTCTGTGTGCCGAACATGTTCTTCCCCTCTTTTCCACAATCTTAATTGTTCTTCTTTTACCTTTCGCGTCAGCTTTTTGAAAGCTGCTTCAGCTCTCGTTGCTTCACTGCGCGTTTCATAGCTTTCTTGGTGAATCATCCGGACCGGTCTCCGCGCCTTTGTATACTTCGATCCAATGCCGGCATTGTGTTCCTTCTCCCGCCGTTCTGGATTGGTTGTGTAACCAGCATAAAAAGATTGATCCGCACACTCCAATACATAAAAATAGTGGCGGGGCTCTTTACTCTGTTCCAAAAAGAATCGCCTGCACTTCCTCTGTGTACTCTCGGTTTTCGTCATGAACATAAAGAGGGGGCAGAATATGCAGCCCTTCATTTTTTCCGTCCTTGATGGCTTCTAACAACATCATATTCGCTTCTTTCCCAACCCGCGGATAAATAAAACGAATTCTCTTCGGTGCCAGACGGTTGGCGCGCATCGCATCCAGCACTTCCAGCAAACGATCCGGCCGGTGCACGAAATAAGCTTTCCCATTCATCTTCAATAAACGGCTCGTTTGTTCCATCAACTCAGGCAGTTTCAATAAAATCTCATGACGGGCAATTGTAAAGGCGCCTAAATCATTCTTGGTGCTTGACGGCAAGTCTTTGAAATAAGGCGGATTACAAGTAATCACATCGACCGAATCTGGGCGAATCAATTGAGTAATTTCATTAATATCCGCATGGAGGAAGGAAACTCGTTCTTCCAGTTGATTCAATTGAACCGTTCTCCGTGCCATATCAATTAATGCATCCTGTACTTCTACCCCGATAACGGGATTTTCCGTTTTCCCGGTTAACAAAAAGGCCACCGCGCCGTTTCCTGAACAGAAATCAACAATTGTGGCTTTTCGTTTGCGCGGAACGTTGGCGAAGTCAGCCAGCAAGACCGCATCCAAGGAAAAGGAAAAGACAGTTGAACTTTGAATGATTTGAATGTTCTCTCGCTTCAAGACATCCAACCGTTCTCCTTCTTTTAGTAGCGACAGGCTTTTTTCTTCCTTTTCCATTAATTCCGCGACTCCCGTTCTCCGTAGATGACATCCAGACAAAACACACAAGACTCATCGTCTAAGCGGCGACTGCCATAGTAAACATTGCAGACATGGAAGCCATCTTCATATAATTTTTGCAGATTTAAGCGGGATTTAGACATTTCTGGCTCCGCGTTGGCGGCATCCGCTTCAATTTGCTTGTTTAAGTAGTCAACCCGATCTCTCAAGTGTTGATTTTCAATTTGTAAGGTTGTATTTTCCTCAATTAACTGATCTAGCTTCGTTTGAATATCGCGCAAGTCTTCCCCTACGGAAGAAACACGGCTTTCCATTCGATGAAATTGATCAAATAAGGCTCGTTTATCCATTGCATTCACTCACATCTTTGTTTTCTTCTATAGTGTTATACCGGCATCCCATTTAATTCTTCAAATGGATATTCTACTGTTCGATTTTCCTTGAACAAGCGGACTCTGACAACTTGAGACAATAATTGTAATCCAACCACTTTCCCACGTCCATCTGGTGTTTCGATTTCTTGACCATAGTCGGGCATTTGCTTCTTCAACTCTTCATATGTTTCATTCTCAAAATTCAAACAACACATCAATCGTCCACAAATCCCTGAAATTTTAGCCGTATTTAATGACAAATCTTGGTCCTTTGCCATTTTAATGGATACCGGCACAAAATCGCCCAAGAAAGTGGAACAACAAAGCGGTCTGCCACACGGACCGATTCCACCCAATATTTTTGCTTCATCACGAGCTCCAATTTGGCGTAATTCAATCCGTGTATGGAAGGTACTCGCTAATTCCCTCACTAAAGAACGGAAGTCCACGCGATTGGCTGCAGCGAAGAGAAAGGTTAACTTCTGGCGATCAAAAGAATACTGAGCTTTCACGAGCTTCATTTCGAGAGCAGCTTCTCGAATTTTCCCCTTACAGATTCGAAATGCCAGCGCCTCATCGATTTGATTCCTTTTTACCACTTCCAAGTCCCGAGCTGTTGCTTTGCGCAATAAATCTATACTTGGTTGTGTTGCATCTTGATCCTGGCACCATTTTGAAGCAATGACTACCTTGGCACATTCCAAATATTCGCCAACTTGAACGATTACTCGGTCCTGTTCTTGATAATCATCTGTGCCTTTCTCATAGTAAGATATGGAGCCATTCGGCATGAACCGCAGGCCGATTACTTCCTTCATTCGCCTTCCCTCCTTCGAAATACAGACCGTTTCCGTCCTTACTTAGACCCTTTTAGATTTTGAAGACTGTGAATGGCAATCCCCTCTAGTACGCCTTGCACTTGGACATTCACTTGAAGCATTTGCTTCCCGGCCAAGATGGTTTCCATCTGATCCGTAATACCCGTTTGCCTACGTAAAGATTGCGTCATTGATTGATAGGTATGGAGATACTGCTGGTGAATGATATTTTTTTCCTGTTGGTACGAGACATACAGCAAGTCTCGGTAATGGAACAACAATAAGTCTAAACAAGTGAACCCATGGGCTCTGTCTTTCACTGCTTCCAAGAGATTCATTTGGACATATAAAAAGGCCATTGCATCTCCTGCAACCAATAATTGGAACCAGCTCCATGTTTTCTCCCGCAACAAACGAAACTGCTCGTCTGCCGCTAACTCTTTTGCCTCTGCCAAGTCATTCGTCACCGCTGCCAACACTTCAGCGTCACTCTTTGCTATACCTTCTTGCAACAAGAGTTCAGTCATCACATCCCGCTTCAACGGTTGAAAATGGATGATCTGACAGCGCGAACGAATCGTCGGCAAGATGTTTTCCTTCGCAGTTGTCAGGAGAAAGATATACGTCTCCGCACCCGGTTCTTCCAGAAAGGTCAGCAGGCTGTTAGCCGCACTGATTGTCATTTTTTCAGCGTCTTCTACAATGTAGACCTTCTTGCTGGCTTCGACTTTACTTTTGTGGAATTCTGCCTTTAATTGGCGGATTTGATCGACCTTGATCGATTGTCCATCGGGTTCGAGTTCAATCAAATCCGGCAACTCTTGTTCATCCATCCGCCGGCAATTTCGGCACGACTGACACGGTTTCCCGTCTGCCGGTGCCTGACAAAATAGTAACTTCGCAATCCAGCGAGCCATCTCTTTCTTCCCGGTTCCACGTGCACCCTCAAACAAGTAGGCATGGCCTAACCGTTTGTTCTGGAACGTACGGGAAAAAAGTTCAAGTAAAGCTGGTTGCCTTTCTTCCATCGATACTAACATTAGAATTGGTGGAAACTTTCAACAGGCAAGACAAAAACAGTCGCGCCGCCTACATGCACTTGCATTGGATAAGGGATATTGTTATCTAAGGATACATCCAAACTAACGGGTGAGGTCATGTATTGCTCTCTTGATTCGCAATTCACTTTGATGACATGTAAAACTTCCTTCACACGATCATCTTCTACCCCAATCATAAAGGTTGTATTTCCTGCTCGTAGGAATCCGCCTGAAGAGGACAACTTTGTCGCACGAATGTTTGCCTCCACTAATTCATCAGATAACAATGCACTATCCTTGTCTTGAACAACAGCCATAATTAGTTTCATCCTGATCTCCTCTTTCTTCGTGATCTATGCTTCAAACATTGCAGCAAATCGCTCGCGAATCACTGCTAAACACTGCTCAACAACTGCTTCTTTTGATTGCTGACTATCAATTACTACAATCCGTTCTGGATGTTCCTCTACGAGATGCAAGTAGCCTTCTCGCACTTTTTGGTGAAAGGCCAGGGCTTCTTGATCTAGTCGATTATTTTCTCTGCTTCCGCCACTTGCTGCAATGCGCCGTAGTCCTTCTTCTGCTGGAATATCTAGATACAAGGTCAAGTGAGGCTGCACGCCTTCGATGGCGAAGTCATTGATTTGGAAAATACCGGCTGTGCCAATCCCCCGGGCAAATCCTTGATAAGCAACCGAGCTATCCACAAAGCGGTCACATAAGACACAACCGCCTTCTGCTAGTACTGGAATTACTTTTTCTACCAAATGCTGGCGTCGACTAGCAGCATACAGCAAAGCTTCCGTCCGCTCATCCATTTCTGTATGTGCGGTATCCAAGATAATGTCGCGGATTTTTTCCGCAATCGGGCTACCACCCGGCTCCCGGGTTGTCACGATTTTTTTGTTCGCGGTAGCAGCTAAACGTCGACTCACTTCTTGTAGTGCGGTTGTTTTTCCTGCTCCATCTGGCCCTTCAAAGGTAATAAAAATTCCGTCCATCTCT
This sequence comes from Jeotgalibaca caeni, assembly GCF_028863945.1. Lineage (GTDB taxonomy): Bacteria > Bacillota > Bacilli > Lactobacillales > Aerococcaceae > Jeotgalibaca > Jeotgalibaca caeni. The sequence goes on from NZ_JARBEA010000073.1 coordinate 6,327, forward strand.
ACTCTTTGCTTCCTCTCTTCTCATTATACGCTACTACCATCGCAATCGGTAGTTCCCTGGAAATCATTTATCCATGAATAAGTGATCTTTTTGGTATTTGCGTTTTTTCAAATAATGAGGCTTGGCTTTTTTTGGTGCGTCGATATCACTGGAAAGGTTCCGTACGCGTGCTTCCTTCATCAAATACAAGTATTTCGCTCGCTCAAGCTTCGCCCGAATATACAACTCTTCTGGCACTTCATAAGCATTTCTTTCCAACTCTTGCAGAAGCTGGGATTGGCGATACACAGATTGAATCGTCTCCGCCAATTGTTGGTCGAGGACAAGCTTGGTAGGAACTTTCTTGCGATTCGTCCGTCCTAATTGAAAGATCATAACTTTCGACTCCTTCAAAACGAAAACTACAACTCGCGTCTTCCATCAATTGCGCGAAACAGCGTCATCTCATCCGCATATTCAATATCGCTTCCGACCGCTAATCCATAAGCGAGACGAGAGACTTTAATTCCTGCTGGCTTAATCAAACGCGAAAGGTACATCGCAGTGGATTCTCCTTCTGCTGTTGCGTTTGTCGCGATGATGACTTCATTGATTGCATCACTTTGCAGTCGTTTAATGAGTCCAGGGATATTCAAGTCCTCTGGTCCAGTTCCTTCCATTGGAGAAAGAACGCCATGCAAAACGTGATACAATCCGTGGTATTCCCGAATTTTCTCTAACGACATAATGTCACGTGGGCTCTCCACAACAAGCACTGTCGATTGGTCCCTGCCTTCATCCGAACAGATGATACAAGGGTCGGACTCCGTAATGTTGCCGCAATTGGAACAGTAATGGAGGTCGCGCTTAGTGCTGATTAATGCATTCGCAAAATGAAGCACTTCATCTTCTTGCATGTCTAAGCAGAAGAAAGCTAATCGGGCCGCTGTCTTTTGGCCGATTCCGGGTAGCTTCATGAAGCTTTCAATTAATTTTGCAATCGGTTCTGGATACTGCATGCCGTTTCTCTAATCTCCTCTATTTTTAGAATCCAGGCATTCCTTTAGCAAACTTACCTAGTTTTGCCTTTTGGTCTGCCTCGACTTTTTCTAAGGCATCGTTCGTAGCCATTAGTACTAAGTCTTGTAACATTTCTACATCATCCGGGTCAACTGCTTCTGGTTTGATGGTTACATCGGTTACTTTTTTGTCCCCAGTCATCGTTACTGCTACTAATTCATTAGCCGCAAATCCAGTATATTCGGTTACGTTCAACTCGTTTTGTGTTTCCTCAATTTGTTTTTGCATCTTTTGCATTTGTTTCATCATACCTTGCATATTTCCCATATTTCCACGCATCTGTATTCTCTCCTTTATTCATCAATAATTGTAATATGTTCTTCGCCAAACATACTGATGGCTTGATCCACTACTTCTTTTTCTAAACTTTCTTCATCGTTCTCATGGGTTAAGTCTATTCCCGTTTCTTCATCAAAGGCGGGAGGTGGCTCTAACCCTCTGCTCCAATCCTCTTCTTCAGCGGATGGGCGTGTTTCTTTTTTCTCTTCTGCCGGGCGTTCTTGCTTCACCGGAGTAATTTTTCCTGCCTTCAGGTCTTGCACGTAGCTTCTTTTCAGACCATTCCATTGTTCAGCAGTCACACAGACGACTTCGCCCGGACGGTTGGTCATGCGGCGAATCGCTTCATCCAGCGCGGATTGTAAATCTTGATCCTCGCTCGCCTTTTGACACAAGATATCATGCTCAAAGGACAAAATGCACGCTGTTCCGTTGGCAGCTACCGGTTCTGCTTGGCGCAAAATAGCACGCTGGGTTACGGATAAAACGTCCAGTATGTCTACCCAATGGGATTTCAACGTAACCAAGTCTTGCTTCACTGCTTCCCGCATGATGCGTTGAGCACGGGCAAAGTCCGGTTTGAAGCCGTTATTCCGCTGACCATTTGATCGAGGAGCTGCAGGTGCAGCTTTCACTGCCTTCGTTTCACTTGTACCATTTTGGACTGATGCAACAAGGGTTGCTAGCTCCTTTTTCAAGGCCGCAACTTCTTTTTCTAATGGACTCGTATCAACCGTCGCAACAGGAGCTGCCACAGGTTTCCCGGGTAGGGGTTGCGACAATTTCACTGCTAAGACTTCTAAGTATACATCTGGTTGAGTTGAAAAACGCATCTCACTCTGTGTGGAACTGAACTGCGACATGGCTTCATATAGAAACGCTGGGGCGACTTCCTTTGTGAAAGCACGGAATCGGTCGCTCTTTTGTTCCAGCGCCTCGCTCGAAGGATTCTTCGTCTGTTGGTATACCAGAACGTCACGAACAAAGAGAATCATTTCTTCCAAGAAACGACCCGCCTCTTTGCCTTCTGCTAGAATTTCTTGCAGGACCGACAGGGCTTGTTCCGCTTGTTGCTGGTGCAAGGCTTCCAGGAACGAAATCATCATTTCTTCCGTTAAACTACCGGACACTTGTACAGCATGGCTGAACTTCACTTCTGTTGAGTCATAGGCGATCACTTGATCCAACAAACTTAAGGCATCACGCATCCCACCATTTGCTGCTCGGGCAATAACCGGCAAGGCTTCTTCTTCATAAGGGATGCCTTCTTGTTCCAGGATGTAAGACATACGCGACAAGATGGCTTGGTAGGTAATCCGTTTGAAATCAAATCGCTGCGTTCTGGAAATAATCGTCAATGGAATTTTATGTGGTTCTGTAGTTGCTAAGATGAAAATTACGTTCTCTGGCGGTTCTTCTAGCGTCTTCAAGAGTGCATTAAAGGCACCGGTCGACAACATATGGACTTCATCAATAATGTAAATTTTATATTCTGCTTGGGTTGGGGCATAGCGAGCTTTATCGCGGATATCCCGAATTTCTTCTACACCGTTATTGCTGGCAGCATCGATTTCGATGACGTCGTTCAAGCGGCCTTCTGTAATGGCTTGGCAAATCTCGCATTCATTACACGGCTCGCCGTCCGTTTGATTGGGACAGTTGATTGCTTTCGCAAATATCTTCGCAGCACTCGTCTTCCCAGTTCCGCGTGGTCCGGTGAATAAGTAAGCATGGCTATTTTTCCCCTGCATCAGGGCATTTTTCAGTGTGCGTGTAACAGCTTCTTGACCGGCAATATCATCAAACCGTTGCGGCCGCCACACACGATAAAGTGCTTGATAGCTCATTATTCCCCCTCTTTCCCTGCTCATTTCATTCTTCCATTATACGTGAAAAAGGATAAAATAGAAAGGCTTCAAGACGACTCCTTTGAGAGCCAGAACTTTGACTCATTCAGCTTTTTAATTGCATATCTTTTGCAGTGTAACCGTTTTTTCGTTACACTAGGCTTAAATTAATGAAGGAAGTTGAGGGGAAGAATATGGCTAGATTTGTTAAAGGTCCATTTGAAACCATTGGAGAGGTAGAAGCTGCGATTCATAGTCTTCTACAAGAAGGTTACGAAAAGAGCGCCATTACGGTGGTTGCTGACAAAGAAGACGACTTACGTGCCCTAGAACAGCAAACCTCGGTAGACGTGCAAACAGAGGAAGCCGATGAGTTGATCGGCCGCGATGATCGTCCATTCTTGGAGAACATTACGGATGCATTCACCGGATTCTTCTTCAGCCGCGGAGAACGCTCGCATGGAGGAGCTGCCGGAAACTATACCGATGATAACGATGATCCGCACGTTCTTCTAAAAGGGTACCAACGAGACTTAGAAAACGGAAAAATTGTCTTGCTCGTTGAAGACCGTCATGTTCAGGAATCTAAATTTAATTTAGACGCGGTGGACAACTTAGAATCTTCCACCCCTTCCGATACACCTGAAATAAAAGATGCGGATCCTAGTGTGGTCATGGAAGACATGGAACCAGAAACCGATTCCCATCCTGACATCGACGAAAACGAAGATGTTTTAGAGCAAGAAACGACGTATGTGCCAAGTGAATCAATGGATACATTCGGCGTCCAACAGAGTGAAAGAAAGTATCACGACATCCCAGCAGAAGTAGACGTAACACCTATTCCGACCGATGAGTCGGGAGCACAAGCAGAGGAGTTTGTGAATGAAGGAGAAGAACGTGTCATCGTTACTCCTCCTACCGAACCAGACACCATTCCGACTGATGTGAATACAGTGGATGTGGACGAAGAAGAGAAGAGACTATAAAAATTAACACTCGCCAAATCGATTATGATTTGGCGAGTGTTTTTTTAATATAAAAAAATGAGTCTGGGACAAAACCAGAAAAATGAATAAAGAAATAGCTCTCGCAGATCCCTTTTGGGGTGGCGAGAGCCATTTTTTTG